>DAINRH010000040.1:0-24556 GCA_036741905.1 Methylobacter sp.
AAAATCCTTGTGCTGGCAAATCCAGGGCGCTGTTAAATTTGCTGGATAAATTCTGGAAGACAATAAGCCCAGTGAGTTCGACTATTTCATCGTCGTTAAAGTATTCATGCAGGCGCTGAGATAAATCATCATCAACCTGCCGGTCGGTATACGTCACCGCCTCGGCATATTCCAGGACTAGCCTTTCTTTGTTATCGAACAATTCGCTTGATTGCCATCGTTCGAGGGCCTTCACCTTGTTCATGGAACCTGTTCTTTTTGCCAACACGGCGGAGTTTATATCGATACAAAAACGGCAGCCGTTTATTTGCGAGACTCGCACCGTAATCAAGGAGCGCAGGACCGGATCGATGGGACTGCTTTTTCTATCCAGCACCCCATAGAGTATGGCTATTGCTGCAAACAAGCTAGGGACTCTGGCCCAAATCAACGCAGGCTTAAGGATTTGTCCGTATTTTCTTTTTTGATTCCAAAAGAATGGACGAAGGTACCATGGATAACTGGAAATGGATTTTTCTGTGACTCTCATCTCATCTGTCCGAGTTGATGGAAATATTAGGCATTGGTTGCTCGAAGCTCCGCAATGGCCCCACGCAATACAAATAGCGCTGACCGTAGAAAGAGAGCGGCAATTGACAAACCGACTAGAATATCGGGCCAACCTGTATGGGTAAACCATACCCCTGCGGCGGCAAACAATATTGAGACATTCGCAATAATATCGTTGCGCGAACACAACCAAACTGAACTCATATTTATGTCATCAGCTCGATGCCGCCAGAGCAAAGCCAAACAAATACTATTGGCTGCAAGCGCCAGTAGGCCAATTGCACCGATAGCCTCGAATATTGGAACCTCAGGAAAGACAATCTTGTAAACGGCCTGCCCAAGAGCGAAAAAACCAAAGGTCGCCATGATGCCGCCTTTGAATAGGGCTGCATTGGCTTTCATTCTTGCACCGCGCGCAACGACGTAAATACTGAAACCGTACACCAGGGCATCGCCAAGCATATCCAGCGAATCCGCTACCAGTGAGACAGAACCACCGATCAGTCCCGCTGTGAGCTCTACAATGAACATGACAGTATTAATACCCAGTACTATCTTAAGAGTCGAGCTTTGGCGATTACGAAGCGTCTCAATCTCGCAAGCCTTGTCGTTGCAGCAATCAGCCATTTGATTCTCCTGAAAAAGATTAAAGGTTGAGTGTAAGCTTGATACGCTTCCTTCATCATCTTGCTTCGCTTCTATCTTATACCTAAATGATGCAATGGTTTTGAATGGGACTGTGTATTTTTTGCTTTCCGATACATGACGGCAATCGGCCGCATTGCGGACACTCATATGCGGGCGTCGCTCAGCTACTGAGACTGATTCTTTTCCAAATACTTAAAATTTGCCAAACAGCATTGGCCTGACGGGTTTCTAATTTCGCAAGCACATTCGCCTGATTTTGTTCGTTGTATGACAAAATCTTTGATCGGTTCTGCACGGTTGGTTTTTAACGCTGATGAATACTGATCGGCATCAATATCGAAGCAATAACAAAGTTTGTCTTCCTGAATCTCTGAATAGCTTCTTAAATACTGTTTGGGAACAGCGTTTCCATAGCTGGAAAAGTAACCGACTGCGCATTGTTTGGATGGGCAGTAATAATAGCTGTCAGCGGTAATAGTCAGATTCTCAGGAAACCGAACCTGATGGTACAGTGTACGTCTTCCGACACTGATACAAGCAGAACCGCACTCAGGGCAAACCTCCCTGGTTTTTGCAGAGGCATTCGAACAGCAGCAATCAGACATAAACGTATCCTTCGCTTTATTGAGAAACCGGGTCGGCAATGGTTGCCGGATAACCGGCATCCGTCGTGGCTTTGATTAACGCCGAACTATGGGTTTTTTGGACATCGAAAGTGACTGTCGCAGTTTTGGCATCGTAATCGACAGTCGCCTGTTGTACGCCATCGACTTTCTGCAAGGCTTTTTTGATCGTGAATGTACACATCGGGCAGGTCATGTTTTGTATATTCAGCGTCACCGTTTGCTGCCGGTTTGGCTGTTCAACGGTCGCTTCGGCATGGGACGCCGGTATCCACAGAATGTTTGACAACAAGCTTACAATTAATAAACCGGTTTTAATTGACATATCGGAGTCCTCTCAAGCCATGAAAAATGGAGCTAACCAGGGAAAGGCGAGCAGTATCAAAATGAACAAGGAGCCAAGCCAAAACATCAGGCGTTGTCGGCGTTGAATGTCGGATATGGCACAAATTTCACCTTCTTCACAGAGATAGGGCCTTAAATAGAGTTTTCGATACCCTAGCGCTATAAAAAACAGGGTCAACATGATGAAAAATGGACGGACTGATTCCATTGCGGTAAGCGTGCTCATCCAGGCCCCGCCAATGCCTAAAGATAAAAGCAAAAAAGGCCCGACACAGCACGCGGAAGCACCTATAGCTGCCAATACAGCACCGATACCTAGCCATGACGGGGTGTTAATGGGTGTTTCAGGGTCTGTTTTCATGAGAATCTCCTAACCAAACAAGTACCGATATTGGCAAGAAGTCTAAACCCTGGTGTTTAGAACAGAGTCAAGCGACCAGCGACATCTTTATTAACAATCAGGGTTTGGTTGATGCGTCATCGCTAAAGGCATCGAGAATGGCGCAACGTTCTGATGAAACCGTCTGCTGACAGCCGTTGATCAGGGTTGCCAATACCTGACGGAGAGCCGTTAAGTCCTCGATTTGTTGATCGATCTGCCGGAATTTTTGTTCGGCGAATTGCCGTACATCGGCACAATGCTCCCCATCGAGTGATAACAATGTGGCAATTTCCTTCAAGGTAAACCCGGCTTGTTGCGCGCGTTTGATAGAGCGGATTCGGGCAACCGCATCAGCTGAATAACATCGATAACCGCTATCGGGCTTCTCCGGTTCCGTCAGTAAACCAATGCGTTGATAGTAGCGGACGGTTTCGATGGTGACTTCGGTTTGTTTGGCAAGTTTGCCAATTGTTAGGTTCATGCTGTTACCAGTAAATAAAATCGCCTATTTTCATTTGTCATTAATGTAAGCACAAGACAATGGAATGCGAGCCGTTACAATTACTTACCAAGTTAACCCAACACGCAAAAGGCAGCGCCAGCATAGCCAGAGTGGACAACTCATAGGATATGCTGGACGCAGTAAAACGTTACATCTGGCGATGCATCTTCGCCATGTCCAGGTTTTCCTCGACAGCTTTTTCATAGGCGTTAAGCAGCCACTGGCAATGGTCTTTAAAACTTTGCGCCTGTCTACCGTAGAGATAGCTTTTTGACTCATATTGGCTAAGCAGTTTCTTGTGCTCATCAACTTTAAGCTGCATTTCTTTGGCCGCTTCCTCATAGTGTTGCGCCAGCGCCTCATGATCGGCTTTGGATGTTGCATTTTGCACGGCTTGACTCATGTCCATCGGATGCGGGTTCATTTCGGCGCAAGCGGACATTAAGCCAACAGTTAAAAGCAAGGTAATCAGTAACTTTGTTTTCATGGGTTTTCTCCAAAATAATTTAAAAATAGTTTTGTGACATCGTTTTTTCAGGTTAATTAGCTTGTTATCAGTTTTGCCTCCTTTATAGTTCGTGTAGTGAAGAATGAAATCCAGTTTTTTAGCAAATGCTGAGTTACTAAACCCGGCATGACTGTTATTTAAAATGAACGCCCCTTATCCCAAGGATGACCTTGGCCGCCGGGATGTGACGAGTAGACATTTTTAATGACTTTAGTATGTGATGCGCACGAAGAAACAATGAGCAATAAAAGTGCGATTAATACAACAACACGTTTTCGACCTCTAAATAATGTATTCATGTTTTCGACCTCGTATAAAGTATTAGTGAACGACATCAACCACTACTTGCTTGTGTTTTTCCTGAAACTGCAACACCAGACTATAAATCACCGGAAACACCAGTAAGCTCAATATCAGCACGGTCACCATCCCGCCCAGCGCCGGGGCGGCGATACGTTGGGTAACATCAGCGCCTGCGCCGGTGGCCCACATAATCGGAATTAAGCCCACGATGTTGGCCAGCGAGGTAATCGCTACCGGCCGCACCCGCAGGGCTGTAGCGGCCTCGGTGGCGGCCCTGATTTCGTCACCGGTCAAAGGCGCTTGTTTTTGTTCCCGCAGTTTGTCAATTTCAATATCGATAAAACTCAGCACCATGACCCCGGTTTCGGCAGCCGTACCGGCAAGGGCGATAAGACCGACATACACTGTAATCGACAGGTTGAATCCCAGCCAGTACACGAACCAGATACCGCCGATCAGACTGAAAGGAATGGCCAGCATGACGATAGTGGGCTCGGTGATATTGCGAAATGCGCTATACAATAGGATAAATATCAGCAGCAAGGTGATGGGGACAACAAGGCGTAACCGTTCTGCCGCGCGTTCCATGTATTCGAACTGGCCTGACCAAGTGACCGTGTAACCTGCCGGTATCGTGACGCGTTCAGCTAATGTTTTCTTCGCCTGCTCGACGTAGCCGCCTATATCGGAAGTTTTGAGATCCACATAGATCCAGGCATTGGGCCTTGCATCTTCGGTTTTAATCACATCCGTGCCGCGTTTGAAGTCGATGTTCGCCACTGAAGTCAACGGTATTTGGCTGCCGGTCGGCGTCGGAATCAATACCCGCCGCAACGCTTCCAGGTTATCGCGCAAGTCGCGCGGATAGCGTAGGTTGACCGGATAACGCTCGAGTCCTTCAACGGTTTCGGTGATATTCATGCCGCCGATGGCGCTTTGAATGACGTCCTGCACATCGCCGGTGGTCAAACCGTAACGCGCGGCCGCTTCCCGGTTGATGTCGAAATCCAGAAAATAGCCGCCGACTGCACGATCACCGTAGGCCGACAGCGTGTCCGGCAAGGTCTTCATCGCTTCGGCAATTTGTAGCGCCAGAGTCTGCAAAACGTTCAGATCGGGGCCGGAAACCTTGATGCCTACCGGCGTTTTGATGCCGGTAGCCAGCATATCGATACGGTTTTTAATCGGCATGGTCCAGGCGTTGGCAATGCCCGGAAAATGAAGCGCCTTGTCCATTTCGTCCATCAGCTGCCGGGCGGTTTTGTCGGGATTAGGCCACTGGTCTTGGGGCTTTAGCTGCACGGTGGTTTCCACCATCATCAATGGAGCTGCGTCGGTTGCTGTTTCGGCTCTACCTATTTTGCCGAACACCTGCTGTACTTCAGGAAATGTTTTCAGCATCTTGTCGGTCTGCTGCAACACTTCCTTGGCTTTGGTGATCGATATGCCTGGGAAAGTGGTCGGCATGTATAAAAGATCCCCTTCATACAAAGGCGGCATGAACTCGCTGCCGATCCTGGACAAGGGGTAGAGCGTCGATGCCATTAACAGCGCGGCCAGTATGATCGTCAGCGCTCGCCAGCGCATCGCCAGCTTCAAAACCGGCGAGTGAATAAAGTGCAAGAACCGGTTAATCGGATTTTTTTGCTCGGGAATGATCTTGCCCCGGACAAAATAACCCATCAATACCGGTACCAGCGTAATAGTCAATATCGCCGCCGCCGCCATCGCATAGGTTTTGGTATAGGCCAGCGGGCTAAACAAGCGGCCTTCCTGTGCTTCCATGCTGATGATCGGCAGGAATGAAACAGTGATCACCAACAGCGAGGAAAACAGCCCTGTACCGACTTCACGAGACGCGTTGCCGATGGCTTGCCAGCGTTCCTCTGAAGTCAGTTTGGCTTGTTTTCTCTCCGCCGCTTCGGCAAGATGTTTATGGGCATTTTCAACCATCACAACGGCTCCATCAACCATGTCGCCAATCGCCAGCGCGATACCGCCCAGCGACATGATATTGGCGTTCATGCCTTGCCATTTCATCACTATGAAGGCCATCAAAATGCCCAACGGCAAGGTAATCACAATCACCAGCGATGAGCGCAGATGCAGCAGAAATAAGGCAACCAACGCGCAGACAATGATCAGTTCCTGAGTCAGCGCGGAATTAAGCGTGTCTACCGCGCGTTCGATCAAACTGCCCCGATCGTAAACCGGGACGATTTCAACGCCTTCCGGCAAGCCTTTCTTTAATTCATCCAGTTTTTTCCGCACGTCTTCAATAGTTGCCAACGCGTTTTCGCCAAAGCGCATAATTACCACGCCACCGGCCACCTCGCCTTCGCCGTTCAGCTCGGTCACCCCACGACGCAGTTCGGGGCCGATCTGGATATGGGCGACATCCTGCAAGCGTATCGGCGTGCCGTTGGCATCGACACCGACCGGGATGGTTTTCAGGTCGGCGATGGATTTGATATAGCCCAAGCCCCTGACCATATATTCGGTTTCGCCCATTTCGAACAGACGGCCGCCGACATCATTATTGGAACGCTTGATCGCGGTAATAACCGTGGATAACGGGATTTGATAGGCTTGCAACACATTAGGATCGACTTCGACTTGATATTGTTTGACGTAACCGCCTACGGAAGCCACTTCGGACACGCCGGAAACGGTCTGTAGCGGATAGCGCAAATACCAGTCCTGGATAGAGCGCAACTGGGCCAGATCGTGCTTGCCGGTTTTATCGACCAATGCGTATTCGTAAATCCAGCCTACGCCGGTGGCATCGGGGCCTAGTGTCGGCGTGATGCCCTGCGGCAACCGGCCTTTAACGTAATTGAGATATTCCAACACACGGGATCTGGCCCAGTATATATCGGTGCCGTCTTCAAAAATGACATAGACGAACGACAGGCCGAAGAAGGAATAGCCGCGCACCACTTTGGCATGAGGTACGGCCAGCATCGCGGTGGTTAACGGGTAGGTGACCTGGTCTTCAACAACCTGCGGCGACTGGTCGGCATAATCGGTGAACACGATGACCTGCACATCGGATAAATCCGGTATCGCATCCAGCGGCATATTTTTAAACGACCACAGCCCCGCTAGCGCCAGGATAACAGCACCGAGCAACACCATAAAACGGTCTTTCAAACACGTGTTGATAATGAAATCAGTCATGTCGATGCGCTCCTTGTTCCATGATCAACCGGTTCGGCTCCGTCTGTTGCGGCGTGGAAGGTTCCGTCATTTTTGTCGTGGCTTCATGCAGCTTCGATTCGGAATCGATCAGGAACTGCGCGGAGGTGACGACTTCTTCGCCTGCTTTTAGTCCATCCAGCACCGCGATATCGCCATTAGCTGCCAAGCCGGTGGTAATCAAGCGGGGTTCAAACTTGCCGGAACCGCGCACAACAAAAACCTGGTTTTTTGCACCGGAACGGATAACCGCTTCGGATGGGATTACCACCGCATCGATTTGCTTACCGGCATAGATGGTCACTTCGGCAAACAAGTCCGGCTTTAGCAATAACTCGGCATTATCAAAGGTCAGGCGCACTTTGATGGTTCGGGTTTTCGCTTCGGCATAAGGGTAAATGAACGCCAAATGGCCGTTGAAGACCCGCCCAGGAATTCCGGCCAATTGCATTTCGACCGGGTCGCCGACTTTGACCCAGGGCAGTTCATATTCGTAAATTTCGGCATAGACCCAGACTTTCGACAGATCGGCGATCATGTACAGTTCGGTTTCAGGGGTCACATACTGCCCTTCGCGAGCGCCGATGTTGATCACGATACCGTCTGCCGGGGTATGGATATGCAGGCCTTTTTTGACTTTATGACTGTTAGCCAGGTCATGCAGTTGGTGTTCGGGTACATCCAGCAGTTTTAAGCGTTCTCGGGAACTGACAACCATCTCCTCCGCCCCCAGGCGTATCTCTTCAATAGGGCTTTTTTCCAGCGCCTTAAGATTGTTTAACGCCAGTACATATTCCTGTTGAGTGGCGACCAGTTGCGGCGAATAAATGCTCAGCAGATCGTCATTTTTTTTGACCCACTCGCCGGTTTTATCGACCCGCAGGGTTTCAATCCACCCTTCGGTTTTGGGATGCAAACGCACGATACGCTCTTCATCATAAGCCACACGCCCGACGGCCCGAACGGTATGCGAAAGTATGCTCTTTTTGGCAATAGCGGTGCGCACCCCGATATTTTGCACGGTTACGGCATCGATTTTGACGGAGCCTGCCGGTTCGTCAGTTTTAGCCTCGTCGGCATACACGGGCTGATAATCCATACCCATCGTATCTTTTGCCGGAACCGGCGAAGTGACCGAAGGGTTCATTGAATTCCGGTAAAACAGGATTTGGCGTTGTGGTGGGCTATTGTCTTCGGCATAGACCGGGACATAATCCATGCCCATGTTATCCTTTGCCGGTACCGGGGAGGTGACCGAGGGATTCATCGGATTGCGATAAAACAAGGGCTTTTTGGCTTCTGTTAAGGCGACATCGGGCTGTTTGTTTTTTGGCATGGCCAACCAATACCCGCCGCCGGCACCCAAAACCAGCATCAGCACCGCTGTTATTAATACCTGTTTATTCATAAATTTCCTCCTCGCCAACAGCCGCATTTAACTGCGCCAGCGACTGATTGGCTTCGGTAAAGGCTTTCCAATATTGGGTTTCGTATTCGTACAAGGTAAGCTGGCTGCGCACCAAATTCAGGAAATCAACTTTGTTGACCTGATAACCCGCCAGCATCGAGGCAACGGTTTGTTTTGCCTGCGGCACGATGCCGGTTTCAAACAACTCGACCTGATCTTTGGCACGACGGTAATCGTTGTAACCTTGCGAAATTTGCGACCGAACCTTGTTCCACTGATCCTGCAAGGCGTATTTCTCCTGCATTAATTCGCTGTTACGCTGGTCTACCGCCTTGGCTTGTTTTTGCGCGGCAAAGATCGGTACATTCATGCTCAGGTTAAAACTTAACAGGTCGGCCCGCCTGTCGCCGGAAGGCATGTTGGCCCTGGCACCATAGGAAACGCCCAGATTAAAATCGGGCAGGTAGTCTTTTTTCGCCAAATCCAAGCGCGATTGCGCGGCATTAAGGTCTTGGCGATTGCTTTCCAATACGGCTCTCGATGTTTCCGCCTGTCGATAGAGCAGGTTTTCTTGCTTGATGGCCGGCAATGGCGATTCAATCTTGTCCGGTAAACGGATTTCTTCGTTGGCCGGTTTGTCCAGCAATGCGTTCAGGCTGGCGGCGGCATTGCGCCGCGAAGCCTTCAGCATCAATTGCTGATCGAGCAACTTGGATAACTCCAGTTGCGCCAGCAATACATCCTGCTGCAAACCTTCGCCAACTTCGTATTTGGTTCTGGCAATCTCAACAAACTGCTGTAACAACGTATGAGTGCTGTCAACAATCTGAATCGCCCGATCCAGGTAAAAGATCAACCACCAAGTGGTTTTAACTTCTTTCAATAATTGCCAGCGTACCTCGGTGACGTTGTGTGTTGCCGCTTCCGCTTCAAAAGCCGCCGCTTGCTCGCGCAAGGCCAGCTTGCCCGGAAAAGGAAAGGCTTGCGAGATACCCGCTCCCAGCTGCGTCATGTCTTCCTGCCGGGTGCTAAAGGTATTAACCGGCAGGCTCATTGCGTTGAAGCTGATTTCAGGATCGGGCAAGGTACCCATTTGCGACGGTACAGCCGCCATTGCTTGAGCCCTGGCCTGCATTTGCGCCAGATCGGGATTATCCTGAACGGCCTGTTCGGTTGCGGCTTTTAAGGTTAATACTGGCCCGATGACCGGCTGTTCAGCTGCAAATACACAGGCGGAAAACAGCAGTGTAATCAAGCTGAAACACTTGAAAATAATGTGTGGAGACATGCGTCCTCCTATACTCGTTATAAAGGCGCAAGATAATCACCCGAGGGCACTTAATCCCTGGGTTATAAAGACAAAAAAAGTTGTCTATCCTACGACTGTTGGAGGCTACTAATAGGGGGTCTTATTTCGGGGGAGGATGACAGAGAACGGGAAGCGGATTTTTCCCCATGTTCGTAGCGATACGAGCTATAGGCTTGGGTCAATAAAAAAACGGTGGCGATGCCTCCATCACCACAAATATGAAAGGTACAACTGCCGCTGGCATGGCAGGTTATTTTAAATTTATCTTGATGCAGGCAGTGATCGGAATTGTGTGGCGTAGCGTCAGCCGAGTTAGTTACAGCGATGCCTTGTTCGGAAGAGGGTTCGAAAGATGATTCAGCAGATAATGAATTCGCCATACCCGAATAATAGCCAAGCGCCGACCAGACCGGCGTAATGACCATTATGAGTATTAACAATAATAAGCAACGCTGTTTAATCATTATCTGACTGTGTCGTGTTTTTTTACAGTCTACCGGTATTCATCGTAACTATCAAATGCGGTCGTTGCGGCCCATTAGGGGAAGGTGAAAGTAAGGCTTTACCGGTTTCACCTAATGATTTAGCAGAGTAATACGCCAATTTGTTTACTTAATTACTCATTTGTTCTTTTGAGGTTTAATTCATTTGATTTAATAAATAAATGAGTAAATAAGTAAATAAGTAATAGTTGGTAGCTCAGACAACAGCTTTTCGTCACCTTTTATTTTGGCTGGAACATGGGAATGAATGTCTATAGGACTCACAATTGCCAGGACGGCACACCGAGTCGTATATTTAATCGCTGTAAATAAGTTTGCGTACTTTTTGGTGATAGGATATTGTTCCCAAGATGAATAATACGCTACGTCGCTCCAAAACTTGGCTCTCTTTTGTGCTGATACTCGCGGTTCTAGGCCATTTCGGCTTGGGTCATAGCGATGCTTCGGCCTTTGTGCTGTGTTTTGGGGCAGACGGTCATGTGGCCGTGGAGCATATTGGGCAGGATCATGGAACCGGTGCGGATAAAGTCTTCTTGACCAAGGCCGATACTGATGCCTATTTCACGACGGGGGATTCGCCTTGCACATCGCCTTGCACCGACATTCCCGTAGTCGGCGATGACCACGGCGCTCATATTCCCCTCTCGGTTTTATCCAAAGTATCGGTCGATCACGGACTTTTACCGCTATTTTTCCTGGTTTTTCTCCTCATCCCCTACACCCTGGTTATTACGCGACGGCCTTTTTTTTCCGATCCCCTGATTATCGATTCCCGACTGCTCGCCTTACGCAGTACCGTTCTTCTGATTTAACCCCCTCTTCATAAGCCGCAACCCCGCCGTCGATGGGGCAGGTTTAACGCCTGCTTGTCCGCTCGGCGTTCATTCATGCTACGAAGAGATTATCCATGCACTCAAATTATGCGCTGCCACTTGGCATCGCCTTCAGTTTAATATTTGCAATCAATCCGGTCGGCGCCAATCCGATAGACAAGAAAATGTCGGTTGCCCACCCGAAAGAGCGGAGTCAATCGGATCGCAATCCGAGCGTATCCGATGAACCGACCGGAATCCTGATTTTATCTCAAGCCCTGGCTTTAGCGTTAACCCAAAACCCGGAACTGTCCGCCTTTTCCTGGGAGAGCCGGGCCCAGGAAGCCGCCACCTTACAAGCCGGACTCTTCCCCAATCCCACCTTCAACGCCAATGCAGCGAACTTCGGCAATCGGGTTATTCAAGGCTTCGATGGCGATGTCGTCACCTTGGAGCTGGGTCAATTGATCGAGTTGGGCGGTAAGCGTAGCGCACGCATCGAAGCCGCCGCGCTGACCAAACAACTCGCCGATTGGGATTACGAGGCCAAACGTGCCGATGTGCTTACCCAAGTGACTCAAGCCTTTATTGACGTGTTGGCGGCCCAGCAGCGCTTGGCGCTAACCCAACAAACGTATGACTTGGCGAATCAGACGGCGGCGGCGACAGCCGCACGGGTTCAGGCCGGTAAAGTATCGCCCGTCGAAGAAACCAAAGCCAAAGTCGCGCGTGCCTCGGTGCAAATTGAGCTGATGCGTGCCCGGAAAGAACTGGAAGCAGCCCGTAAACGTTTGGCGGCGGGTTGGGGCAGCACCACGGCGCGTTTTGACTCGGTAATTGGTAATCTGGATAGCCTACCCGCGCTGACTTCCCTGGATTCATTGCAACAACGCCTGTCTAAAAATCCTGATTTGGCTCGTTGGGCCACCGAAATCACCCAACGTCAGGCACTCATTTCCATGGAAAAGTCCAAAGCCATCCCGGATGTGACCGCGACCATTGGTGCCAGTAAGTATCTGATGCCGGGCGATTACGCATTGACGGTTGGTTTCTCGGTGCCCTTGCCGGTGTTTGATCGCAATCAAGGCCGCATTCAGGAAGCCGAACATCGCTTGAGCAAAGCGGAACAGGAATTGCGCAACACCGAGGTACGCATCACCACGGCATTGAACACCGCTTATCAGGCTTTGGATGCAGCCCATTCCGAAATCATGGCTTTACGGCAAGAGATTCTGCCCGGTGCGCGAAGTGCCTATGACGCAGCTCGTGAAGGTTATCGTTTGGGCAAGTTCGGTTTTCTGGATGTGCTCGATGCACAACGCACCCTGTTTGGTTCCAAAAATCAGTATTTAGCGGCCTTGGCCAATTATCACAAGTCCGTGGCCGACGTAGAACGTCTGGTTGGCAGCGCCATGAACGAGACAACGGCGAATAGCCAACCCGAGGTATCACCATGAACACGATTAACAAAAAACAATTGACCGCTATCGCAGCGATTATCGTTGTCGGCGTATTGCTCAGTTTATCCATTCTGCGCACCGACAAGACCATGACGGAAGCCGATGAGTTGGTTGAAGAAGGCTCCACAGCCGCTAAATCACAGATGACCCAGGACGATGATAAACGCGAGCGTTCCGATAAAGAAAATCAATCTCAAACGCCTGATCGTGACGAGGTCTTGCAAGAAGGCGCACTGGTGGCAATGACCGATCAGCAGATCGTAGAAAACGGCATATCGATACAGGCCGCAAGCACAGCTCACATCAAAAACGTCGTAACCCTGCCAGGTGAAATTCGTTTCAATGAAGATAAGACCTCGCATGTCGTCCCTCGCTTGGCAGGCGTGGTCGAAAGCGTACCCGCCAATTTGGGCCAACAAGTCAAAAAGGGTCAAGTCATGGCGGTGATTGCCAGTACGGCGTTATCAGAGCAGCGCAGTGAATTGCTATCGGCGCAAAAGCGTCTGGAACTGGCTCGTGCCACTTTCGCGCGGGAAAAGCATTTATGGGAAGCGAAAATATCTGCTGAACAAGACTATTTGCAAGCTCAACAGGCGATGCGGGAAATGGAAATTGCCGTTCATAACGCCCAACAGAAATTGATCGCACTCGGCGCAAGCCCTACGGTATCAGCCAATAGCGGTGCCATCAATCGTTATGAAATTCGCGCACCGTTCGACGGCATGGTGGTCGAGAAACATATTGCTTTGGGCGAAGCGGTCAAGGAAGACGCCAGCATCTTCACGATTTCCGACTTATCGTCGGTATGGGCCGACATTATCGTGTCGGCAAAGGATCTCAATGTGGTTCGGGTTGGTGAAAAGGTCACGATCAAAGCAACTGCGTTCGATTCCACGACATCCGGTACGGTGTCCTATGTGAGTGCATTAATGGGCGAACAAACCCGAACCGCCAAGGCTCGTGTGACACTGGCGAATCCGCAGATGGTCTGGCGACCGGGATTGTTTATTAATGTCGAGGTCGTTGCCCGCGAAACCGAAGTGCCGGTTGCCGTATCGACCGAAGCCATCCAGACGATCAACGACAAGCCCACGATTTTTGTTCGGACCCCCGGTGGCTTTATCGCCCAACCGGTCAAAACCGGGCTATCCGATGGCGCACACACCGAGATCGTGGCCGGACTCGAACCGAATACCGAATACGCTGTCGATGGCAGCTTCATTATCAAAGCGGAGCTGAGTAAAAGTAGCGCCGAAGACTCCGATTGATACAGAGGAATTAACATGTTTGAGCGTATCATCCGCATCGCCATAGAACATCGCTGGCTGGTTATTTTGTTCGTAACCGGTATGGCGGCGCTAGGCATCTACAGCTTTCAAAAACTCCCCATTGACGCCGTCCCGGACATCACCAATGTCCAGGTGCAAATCAACACCACGGCCCCCGGCTATTCGCCGTTGGAAACCGAGCAGCGCATCACCTATCCGATGGAAACCGTGATGGCGGGCTTGCCTCATCTGGAGCAGACGCGGTCGCTATCGCGCTACGGTCTGTCGCAGATAACCGTGATCTTCAAGGACGGTACCGATATTTATTTTGCACGGCAACTGGTCAATCAACGCATCCAGGAAGCCAAGGATAAATTGCCCAATGGCGTTACCCCGAAGATGGGGCCTATTTCCACCGGCTTGGGGGAAATTTACCTATGGACTGTCGAAGCTAAAGAGACCGCAAAAAAGCCGGACGGTTCGCCTTACACGGCAACTGACTTGCGTGAAATCCAGGACTGGATCATCAAGCCGCAGTTGCGCAACGTGCCGGGGGTGACCGAGATCAATACCATCGGCGGTTACGCGAAACAATACCAGGTTGCGCCGATTCCGGAAAAGCTCGCATCCTACGGACTCACTTTACAAGACATCGTGGCCGCGCTGGATCGTAACAACAATAATGTCGGTGCCGGGTATATTGAGAAGCACGGCGAACAGTATTTGATCCGCGCACCGGGTCAGGTGCATTCGATAGAGGATATTGGCAACATTATTCTCGGTAATGTACAGGGTGTGCCGATTCGCATCCGCGATGTCGGCCAAGTCGAATTTGGCCGCGAACTGCGCACCGGCGCTGCGACCGAAAATGGCCGTGAGGTGGTATTGGGTACTGTCTTCATGCTGATCGGCCAGAACAGCCGCGCCGTTTCGCAAGCGGTCGACAAGAAGATGGCGGACATCAATCGCACCCTGCCTGAAGGCGTGCAGGCTGTCACTGTCTATGACAGGACGGTATTGGTCGATAAAGCCATTGATACGGTCAAGAAGAACTTAATGGAAGGCGCTGTCCTGGTGATCGCGATTCTGTTCCTGTTTCTTGGCAACATCCGCGCGGCCGTCATTACCGCGATGGTGATACCGCTGGCGATGCTGTTCACCTTTACCGGTATGGTGGCGTATCAGGTCAGCGCCAATTTGATGAGCCTGGGCGCACTCGACTTTGGCATCATCATCGATGGTGCGGTGGTCATTGTCGAAAACTGTGCGCGACGGCTGGCCCATGCTCAGGAACACCGGGGACGTGCGCTGACGCGAAGTGAACGGTTTCATGAAGTGTATGCCGCATCGAAAGAAGCCCGGCGAGCGCTGCTGTTCGGCCAGTTGATCATCATGGTCGTGTATTTGCCGATCTTTGCGCTGACCGGCGTGGAAGGCAAGATGTTCCATCCAATGGCGTTTACGGTGGTGATTGCCTTGGTCGGCGCTATGATCCTTTCAGTGACTTTTATTCCAGCCGCAGTGGCCATCTTCATCGGCGATAAAGTGACCGAGAAAGACAATATCCTGATGCAATCGGCCAAGCGGGTGTATGCACCTATTTTAAACGGTGTCATGCGCAACAAGCCGGTGGTGCTAACTTTTGCCCTCGTCGCCGTGATTTTATCGGGCCTGTTGGCGACCCGTATGGGTAGCGAATTTGTGCCGAGCTTGAATGAAGGCGATTTTTCTATTGGGGCGTTACGTACGCCCGGCACCAGTTTGACGCAATCGGTCGCCATGCAGCAGCAGATTGAAGCTTCGCTGGAAAAGCAATTCCCGGAAATTGAGCGGGTGTTTTCCAGAACCGGCACCGCCGAGATCGCTTCCGACCCGATGCCGCCGAATATCTCGGATGGCTATATCATGCTCAAGCCACAAGAGCAGTGGCCTGAACCGAGAAAATCAAGGGATGAACTGCTAGCGGCCATACAGACAGCGGTCAATGAACACCCCGGCAATATTTACGAATTTTCCCAGCCCATTCAATTGCGCGTGAATGAGCTGATTTCGGGCGTACGTAGCGATGTGGCGGTCAAGGTGTTTGGCGATGATATGAAGGTCTTGAATGACACGGCAAACAGAATTGCATCGGTGATCAAGAACATTCCTGGCGCATCCGAGGTGAAAGTCGAGCAAACCACAGGCTTGCCTGTGCTGACGGTCAATATTGATCGCGATAAAACTGCACGTTATGGCTTGAATGTGGGTGACGTGCAGGATGCCGTGGCCATAGCCGTTGGCGGAACAGAGGCCGGTACTGTGTTTCAAGGCGACCGCCGTTTCGACATCACCGTGCGTCTGCCGGAGAACTTGCGCAGCGATATTGAGGCCATCAAGCGCTTACCGATTGCATTACCGTTTGCGCCGGGCGCAAACGGTTCGGTGACGTATATTCCTCTGGCCGAAGTGGCGAGTCTGGAACTGGCGCCAGGGCCTAACCAGATCAGCCGGGAAAACGGCAAACGCCGGATCGTGGTCAGCGCCAATGTACGAGGCCGCGACATCGGTTCGTTTGTTGCCGATGCACAAGGACATCTTGAGCAACAAATCAAAATACCACCCGCTTATTGGACTACCTGGGGCGGACAGTTCGAGCAATTGCAATCGGCCACGCAGCGTCTGGAAATCGTGGTGCCGGTGGCATTGGTACTGGTTTTTACCTTGTTGTTCATGATGTTTGGCAACATCAAGGACGGCCTGTTGGTGTTTAGCGGCATCCCTTTTGCGTTGACCGGCGGCTTGGTTGCGCTGTGGTTGCGCGACATTCCGATGTCGATTTCGGCGGCAGTGGGTTTCATCGCCTTGTCGGGGGTGGCGGTACTGAACGGTCTGGTGATGATTGCCTTTATCCGCAGCCTGCGCGACGAAGGCATGCCGCTGGATAAAGCGATTTTCGAAGGGGCGCTGACCCGGCTTAGACCGGTACTGATGACCGCATTAGTCGCGTCATTCGGATTTGTGCCGATGGCGCTTGCCACCGGCACAGGAGCCGAGGTACAGCGTCCCCTGGCCACGGTGGTGATCGGCGGTATTCTGTCGTCAACGGCGCTGACCTTATTGGTATTACCGATTCTGTATTGGTTCGCGCATTACAAAGATGAACAATAACCAACTTAATTCAGGTGAATCTCATGAAAACGAAATTATTGATAATATTGGTTCTGATTTGTTTACTTCCCGCATGCAGCACTATGAATTCGCACGCAACGGATGTCGATCTAATCGTGCAGCATGACGCACTCATCAAGCATTTTGAGGAAGAAGCCGAGCAAATACAAATTAAGATCGGTGAACACAAAAAACTTCTCAGCCTAAAGAGCTATGTCTACGGCAGGCACGCAGAAGACCTTAAAGCGCATAGCCAGGAAGTGATTAATTTATTTGAAGCAGTCGTCGCTGAGAACAAAAAAATGGTTGAGATGCTGCGAGACGAGAAAGGGCTAAAATGCAAAATAATAAGAGGCAAACATAGATGGGAGAGAGACCTCTCACGCATTCAACAGCGTTGCCAAGATTGAAAGCCGTCTGCATCAATACGGGTGAATTATTTATTAGGGTACATAAATTATGAGTTCATGCCATCAAACTGAAAAAACCTGCGCTTGTGCCGGAGGAAAACCGGATAACAGTCAGCCGAACCTATCAATGCCGACAAGCAGAATGACTTTCAAAATCGAAGGCCTGGATTGCGCCGAAGAAGTCGCCACCTTGAAAAGCGCGATAGGGCCGCTGGTGGGCGGCAGCGACAAGCTGGCCTTTGATGTTTTAAACGGGCGCATGATGCTGTTGTCTGATGCGGAGCCTGTGACGGAAAAAACTATCATAAAGGCGGTCGCTGCAACCGGTATGAAAGCCGTTCCTTGGCAACCCGGTCAGACAGAGGCCGATGCCCAGCAACTGCACCGTTCGAAGACCGTTTATACCGTGCTCAGCGGTTTGTTTATTATTGCTGGTATGGTGATTCATATCGCCATGGCCGAAGGCTTAGTGAATCTGCAAACCGTTTTCAGCCTGCAAAAAAATGTTGACCTGCAATGGGATGTGGTGACTCGCTATCTACATAGTTTACTGAATGCCCACGCTCAGCAGGCGATGCCGTTGCCGGAAAAATTAGCCTTTGGCCTAGCCGTCGCTTGCGGAGCGCGGCATGTGATTGTGAAAGCGTTTTATGCCTTGAAGCGCTTTCGGGCCGATATGAATTTGCTAATGACGATTGCCGTTATCGGCGCATTATTCATTGACGAATGGTTCGAAGCGGCAACGGTCAGTTTCCTGTTTGCGCTGTCTTTGGCGATTGAAAGCTGGAGTATAGGCCGCGCCCGTCATGCCGTTGAAGCCTTGCTGGATTTAGCGCCATCGACGGTTAGGGTCAAGGATGACAGTGGACAGGAGCGCGTGGTACCAGCCGCAGAAGTCAGTATAGGCAGTCTCTTCATTCTCGCCCCAGGCGATAAAATCCCGCTCGATGGCGAAGTCACCCGAGGTTCCAGTTCGGTCAATCAGGCACCGATTACCGGAGAAAGCATGCCTGTGGCCAAACAAGTCGGCGATGACGTGTTTGCCGGTAGCATCAATGGCGAAGGGACACTGGAAATCCGCTCCAGCAAACGCGTGACGGATACCACCCTGGCGCAGATCACGCGTCTGGTCGGCGAAGCGCATGGCAAGCGCACCGAAGTCGAGCAATGGGTGGAGAAGTTTGCGCGTATTTATACCCCGGTCGTGATGTTGATAGCGTTGGCGATGTGCATCATTCCGCCGTTGTTTTTCGATCGCGTCTGGGATGAATGGATTTACCAAGCCTTGGTGTTGTTGGTCATCGCTTGCCCCTGCGCGTTAGTGATTTCGACGCCGGTGAGTATTGTTGCGGCCTTGGCCTGTGCTGCCCGGCAAGGTATTCTAATCAAAGGCGGTACTTATATTGAAGCCCCCGCAGCCATTCAGGCCTTTGCTTTTGATAAAACCGGCACGCTGACCTGTGGTGAACCGGTTGTGACCGGTGTTTATCCGTTCAATAGTCATAGCGAAGAAGAGTTATTGTCCCGTGCTGCCGCGTTGGAAGCGCGTAGCAATCATCCGCTGGCCAAAGCCATTCTAGCCCACACAGAACAACTCGGTATCCGTGTGGCCAGTGCCGACAATGTGACGGTGTTGCCCGGCAAAGGTGTTACCGGACTATTTAACGGCACGGATTACTGGCTGGGATCGCGTCGTTATTTACTGGAGCGGAGCCAGGAAATCCCAGAAATCAGTGATAAAGCCATTGCCCTGGAACAGACCGGACAAACCGTGATTGCGATTGGCAATGACCGGCACATCTGCGGCCTGATTGCGGTTGCCGACCAGCCCCGCGCTGACATTCAATCGATTTTGCAGGCCTTGAGACAGACGGGTGTTAAACACCTGGTCATGTTGACCGGCGACAATCAGGTAACCGCCAATAACATCGCGGCCCAGATTGGCATCGATGAGGTACATGCTGAATTGTTGCCAGCCGATAAAGTGGAGATCGTCGGTCAAATGGTCGAGCAATACGGACAGGTGGCGATGATTGGTGATGGTGTCAACGATGCACCGGCGCTGGGCCGGGCCAATCTGGGGATTGCGATGGGCGTATTGGGTTCGGATGCGGCTATCGAAATAGCCGATATCGCCTTGATGGGCGACGACCTTTCCAAGCTGCCTTGGCTGATCGGACATTCCAAACGAACGTTATCGATCATTCGGCAGAATATTGTTTTCGCACTCTCTATCAAAGCCGCTTTTGCCTTATTAGCTTTTGCAGGGCTTGCAACGTTATGGGAAGCCATTGCGGCGGATATGGGAGCTTCTTTATTGGTTGTTGCAAACGGATTGAGGCTACTAAATACAATTGTTCCAAAATCTAACTCAACGCTATAGCGGAGCTGTTCACCAAGCCATGATGCAATACGCCCTAAAAATTGTTCTTTCAACAGCCGTTATCGTGACTGTCTCCGAGTTGGCTAAACGCAGCTCTTTTTGGGCAGCTGCTCTGGCTTCTTTGCCGCTCACCTCGCTACTCGCGTTCGTCTGGCTCTACCTTGACTCCGGCGATATTGAAAAAGTAGCAACACTTTCTCATGGTATTTTCTGGCTCATTTTACCATCGCTGGTGCTATTCATCGTTTTTCCGCTGTTGCTTCGTGGCGGTCTCGGGTTCTGGTTAAGCCTGAGTGTGGCATGTTTTTCTACCGCTGCCGCCTATTTTGGCATGGTTAAAATTTTGGGGGTATTGGGTGTTCGTATTTAGTCTTTTTACGCTTAACGTACTACCAGATTATTTACTCATTTACTTAAAAGATTATTAGCTCTTTTGATGTTTTGAAACTTTACTTGAACGCGATAAGGCGAAATAGGCAACTGATCCACTGATCAAATACAGTATTTTTTAGGTCAGACACGTTTTTTTCGATGCTCACTGCTTTAAGCAACGTCTTCTTTATAGTTTTACCCGAATGGATTGATACCCTTTCTTCTCTTTAAGTGCTTTTAACTTCTCTCCGGCTAGCCACGCTTCTTCCTCGGTATCGAACCAATCTTTACGCACAGTTCCAGGCGATCCTCTCCTTCCCCATTCCCGAACCAGCGACCAATCACCGAATATGCCGGGCGTGACGAATAGCTGATAAAACCGGTGCAGGTTTTTGTCCGGGTCGTGCCGTTCCAGGTAGATGTGTTTCATAGGTCACCTTAAGTCGGCCCACACTTTACAACGCTACAATAAATTTTCAATATCCCGCGATCCGTGGAGAACACGGACAATATCGATGCCGTCATTAAGCGGAAAATAGAAAATCAGGTAATTTCCCACAGGCTGGCTACGCAACCCCATTTTAAGTTCGTTTCGGCTCGTTCCCATTTTCGGGAAGTCGGCCAGTGCCAAACAGCTTTCTTGAATACGATCAAGAAAGCTGTCGGCGTTCTTTGGGCTGTCCTGGGCGATATACCACCAGATTTCCTCAAGGTCGTTTTCGGCTTCAGGACGTTTTAATAAACGCGGCATTAAAATTTCAACCTTCCATTTGTTGAGCGGCAAGCCTTTTGCGGCCACGCGCTTTGATCTCTTCAATATCCAGTGGGGTTGATGTGCCGCTGTCTATGCCTTTTTGAATGTCTCGCCTTAATTCATCAAGCCTTAGTTCGCGTAACTGGTCGCGTTCTTCCAAGAGGCGTAAGGCCTCCCGCATCACTTCGCTTACCGAGTTGTAAAGGCCGCTCTCGACCTTGCCTTTCACCAGTTGTTCAAAATGAGGGTTTAAGGAAATGTTCATAGCCTTGTTTGCTCCGTTGTTTCTATCGATAACAAAGAATAGCAAATATTGTTATTGATAGGCCAAGCTTTTAATACATCACAACCACCGGAACCGGTTTTCTTTCCACTCATGCCCATCGATCAGCCCCTGGTGATAATAATCGGCATAATCCCAGAAAAACGGGCTGTATTCGGATGCGCCAAAGTTCCGCGTGATTGCCGCAAATCCGATACAGGCCAGCACGAACGCCCCGGCTACCCAATACTCGCCCATTTGCCCGGTGCGCAACCGACCACCGAACAGATGAAAGCGCCGGTCGCTCCACCAACCCAGCGGCACACCCTGGATGGTCAGCGCATCGGCGATTACATGCGATAAGCCACCGGCGCAAAAGGCGGCGATGACATGGTGCCAATCCCACACCCACAGACCGAACAGCAGGCCAAACAACCAGGCGGAAAGGTAATGGGTGACGGTCCGATGTCTTACATGCCGTCCAGTCGCCTTGCAAAGCCATTCCAACCAATCCGGCGCTGTAGAGCCGAGCACGGCCAGCGGTACCAGTTCAGGTCGCCATACTGCGGTTACCGAACCGGCAATGGCGATATGGTTAACCCACTTCACTGGGTGATTTCCTTGAGGTATTCGTTTATATTTTCCGCCACGTCGTCACGGCACTGCCCGACCAGCGCCAGCCGGGCAGCAACCAGCGCTGCATTAGCCTCGTCCAAATCGCCGACCTTGTCGGCCACGGCCTTTAAATTGGCGATCTGTTCTTCAGCCGGTGCCAGCCCTTCATTGACTCGGTATTGGCTTCGCGCTTCGACGCTTTCATTGATGCCGACCATGCGCAGCGCCCGTTGCCTGTCGGCCAGGCCTTTCAGCAATTTAGCCACGTTTTGCGCGATTTCGGCACGGCGTTGGTATTCCTGGGTACGTTGTTTATGCAGCTCTTCGGCGCTGTACAGCGGCATTTCCGCGACAATGCCGCCGTAGTATTTGGACAGTCCGGCGGTATCGAAGGTACTGATCCCGCCATTGTCACTATAGCGCGCACCTGAAACGGCTTTAACTTCCAGTCCCCAATCCGGCCTTTCCGGAAAACAGTTCACGATCATTTTAAACACGGCATCGGCATCGATGACCGGGGCAAGCTTGATGGGCGGGGTGTGATGAAAATCGCGCTTATTGCCGCGCATGGTCGGGATTTCATAGGGTTTGATGTCGGGCGGCGGCTTGGCCTGTTCCGGTACCGGCGCTGGTTCATCGATGATTAACGGTGGCCGGTCATCTAGGGCTTGTGCTACGCCTACCGCGTAACAGCAACAAACCCAGGCTAGCAGAATTTTAATTTTGTTTAGCGGCACGGCTCCCCCCGGCGAACATTTTTAAACCTCCCAGCACGACGGCCAACTCCCAATAACCCATCGTGGTGCAGGCGGCGATCAGCACCCACATAATGGCAAAGGTGGCATCGTAGGCCACTTCAGAATCCAAGCGGTAGGTTTGCGGTTGCGCCGCCAGTACGTCTTTTCGAAGGCCAGGAGAAAGTCGGCCTTCATCCGTAGCGGCCATCACCCAAACCTTGGCAGCCCGTACACAATCTTGGGTAATCTTTAGCTTACGCCCGCTCAACTGATGGGCATCATCGACAAACAGCACGGCCCCGGTTTCCGACAGATACAAGGATAGCGCATCTTGGCGTTCCCAGGCTTTCAGTTTAGTCCAATGCCGATCTTCGTCCGGATTTTCACGGGCAGCCCACCATAACGCCAGGTCTTTAGTATCCGTCCAGGCGGACAAGGGACGGACAGCGGCAAGGTATAAGGGTTCGACTTCCGCTTTGGTTGCCCAGATGCGGGCGGCGTCCTTCCTGAGCCGATCCAGCCAATAACTCTTACCGCTGGCATGAGCGCCGGTGATCAGCACCGGCTTTTTTATCGAAATACCCTTTTGCTCGATGACCTGACCGTATTTTCTGGTTTTGGTTATCACGAAGGCTTGGGCATGTGGCTTGCCATCTTTGCGAGGCCGTTGGTGTTTTTTTATCGTCAAAAACTGCATAGTGATCACCTTAAAAAACGTCACGTTTTCGTCGCGTTTTGATTCAAAGCTATGGGGAATACAGGGGAAAGCGCCAAAAAATCATGTTATCCACTTTAAACGGACGTTTAAAGTGGATAGAATCCTAGTACAAAATAGGGAGAAAAACTGTGACCGCGTCAACATATGCCTATATCCGCGTCAGTACCGACAAACAAGATTTGGACAACCAGCGCCACGGTGTCATCGCCTATGCCCAGAAAAACAACCTGGAACCGTTGACCTTTATTGACGACACCGTCACCGGCAAAAAAAATTGGCGTGAGCGTGAGTTGGGTAAACTGTTAGAGCAAGCCAAAGCCGGTGATGTGTTATTGGTCGCTGAAATATCCAGACTGGCCCGCTCGACCTTACAGGTACTCGAAATCCTTCAGGAAGCGGCCCGTAAAGAGATCGTGGTGCATGTCGCCAAGTCCAACATGGTGATGGATGGTTCGCTGAACTCGAAAATAACCGCCGTGGTGCTGGGTCTGGCCGCCGAAATAGAGCGCGAATTTATCAGCGCCAGAACCACCGAAGCCCTGGCGAAACGCAAAGCCGCCGGGTTGCCGCTGGGACGGCCAAAAGGCGGGGTGAGCGCCGAAAAAAAGCTCGATAAAAGGAAAGACGAGATCTGCGACTTACTGAAAAAAGACGTGCATAAGACCAGCATCGCCCGGATTGTCGGCTGTTCTCCGACGACGTTATACGCCTGGATGGAAAATAACGGCCTGAGTCGATTCATCAAGAGCGACAAACCGCTGAAGGCGAAGAAATCCACAAAATCTGTGGATAAGGCTGTTAAAAATGGCTGAAATTACCGCCGCTTCCTGCGTAATCCGTGGCTTTAAGTTAGATTGTCTGGTTTTTGCTCAGATAGTATTGAACGCTGACACTCAACAGTCCTCAGCGCATAACCCGCAAATCGTCCGGTCGGCTTAAAAGCAAACATCCCTGTCTGCTTTTAAACACTCCCTCCCGACTTGCTCAATTCGCTGGCGGCCAGAGTGCAAACAATGCCATCCCTGGCTGCGCAACACACACGTCCGTGTGAGTGTTGCCTCCTCTCTCGCTGCATAGCTCCGGTTCCTCTGCACCTTAAAGAAAGCCCGTTGATCAATTGTGTTCGGCCCTGAAAAAACATGTCAATACGCTCGCCCCCCTATTATTCCTCATCTGCTTTGTAGTGTTTTGTCAGATAGGCATCCATCTTTTCATCCTCTGCTTTTAATTGTTCTTGATAACTTTCATCATCCACAAATGTTTCAATAATACAGTTTTTCGACCCCCTATAGAGATCAACCAAAGTTGGCCTTTCCGGATCACGGTTTAGAAACTCC
>DAINRH010000041.1:0-24355 GCA_036741905.1 Methylobacter sp.
TAAAAGCGCAAGGCAGGACGATAATTGTTGTGTCTCATGATGAACAGTATTTTAACTGCGCCGACAGAGTATTAAAGCTAGAAGATGGAAAAATTATGAACCCTGTAATTTAAATCGTAATATGACTATCAACTTGAGTATCAAGATATTAATTTTTTAAGTATTAAAATCACTCACAAATTGACAAGTTAAATAATGCAGAATTATCTTTACCTCTACCATTATCTCCTGTAAATTATAATAAAATATGGAATTTAATATTTTTACTAAAACGCGAATTCTTAATTGGCGCTGAGATAATTATTCAATTAAAATCGCAAGCGACCTGAAATAAAGCGCCATAAAAATATTATGACAGTGATTTGATTATTCATTGTAGCATTAGCTACATAAACAGCGTTTATCAATTAATTTTACCTAAAATTTCGAAGTTCATTTTCGGTAATTAGCTTGGTATATAAAATTATTTTACAATAAGCTATACAAGCAATAAAGCTGATTAAGCTATTTAAGCTATTTAAATTCGATAATAAAACAGTAGGTTAATTACTCGCAAGACAAGTTCGTCTCCATACGAATAAATAGATGCCCAGCCTTCAAGTAATGCCGATTTTCACTTACGTTTATACAATAACCTATTGAAAAATGATCACCGGAAATTTAGTATTTAACTTTAAAAAAATCAATACAATATTCTTGCTATACCCCTGAAAATCTATATTAGCGACTTAAAATTATAATGACTAAACAAGACTTAAATTCTGCAACACAATTGACCGATAAAAACTCAGATTACGAAGCGATTGCTGTTGTCGGTATGGGCTGTCGTTATCCCGGAGGAGCGAACGACCCTTATCAATTTTGGGAAAATATAAAAAAGGGGCTTGATTGTTTAGAACCTACGCCTGAAAGTCGCTGGAATACGGATGCCTATTTTACTAAGGTTAAGAATAAAAAAGGTAAAATGAATACCCGATGGGGCGGGTATATCGATGGCGTGGATGAGTTTGACCCGTTATTTTTCGGTATTTCACCTAGAGAGGCTGATTATATTGACCCTCAACAACGCAAATTGTTGGAAGTTAGTTGGGAAGCAATAGAAGACAGTGGCTTTAAAGCCTCTAATTTGAGTGGCAAGTCGGTAGGCGTTTATATCGGCGGCTTTACCGTTGATTATAAAATCCTGCAATTTACTAACCCCGACTTTAATAACATCGATGCCCATACCGCAACGGGGGTGATGATGACGATGCTATCAAATCGGATTTCGTATATTTATAACTTTAAAGGCCCCAGTTTAACGGTTGATACCGCTTGTAGCTCATCATTAGTCAGCGTTGATTTAGCTTGCCGCAGTTTACAACAAGGCGACAGCGAAATCGCTTTAGCGGGAGGAGTACTAATGACCTTAGCTCCGCAGTACACCGTGTCTGAAACCCAGGGTGGATTTTTATCGCCAACAGGGTCTTCTCATGCTTTGGCCGACACCGCAAACGGTTATGTGCGTTCTGAGGGGGTTGGCGTTTTAGTATTAAAAAAACTATCCCAAGCCGAGGCCGATGGTGATCATATCCATGCCGTTATTTTAGGCAGCGCGGTTAACCAAGATGGGCGAACCAATGGAATTACTGTGCCTAGTTCTGATGCACAGTTTAATTTAATGGAAAAAGTCTATCGCCGCGCCAAGGTTTCTCCCGGAAAAGTTCAATACATTGAAATTCATGGCACAGGAACTCCGGTAGGCGACCCCGTTGAAGCGCAATCGGTCGGGCGTCTTATGAGTATCGATCGTAAACCAGAAGATAAATGCTATATCGGCTCAGTTAAAACCAATATCGGCCATACCGAAGCCGCCGCTGGCTCCGCCGGCTTGATTAAAACCATTATGGCATTGAAACATCAGCAGATCCCGCCACATTTGCATTTTTCTAATCCAAATCCTGACATTGCTTTTGATCAATATCCTTATTCGATTCCAACCGAATTAACTCCGTGGCCTAAACATGAAGGCTTAGCTTTAGCCGGTGTTAACTCCTTTGGTTTTGGCGGGACTAATGCACATGTCGTTTTGAGAGAATATCATCCTAAAGCTATAGCTGAAGTTCCTCTTAATGTTGAACAGCCTAAAATACTGGTGATTACTAATAGTGATAAGGATTCCTTAATTCGCCAAGCCCAAGCCTATTATCAGCGAATTCAAGAAATTGATGAAATTGAGCTTTATCATTTAGCTTATAGTAGTGCCTGTCTTCGTGAACAACACCCTCATAGGGCGTTGTTTATTTATAGGGATAAGGCACAATTGTTAGAACGCTTAGAGGCTTATATTGATGGGCAAGCCATTCAAGGAGCTTATCTTGAGCAGTTGAAAAACAATGATTTAAAACTGGTATGGATTCTAACGGGAATGGGGCCTCAATGGTGGGCAATGGGGCATGAGCTTTATAAATCCGAACCTATTTATCGGGATACACTGGATAAAATTGACCATGAATTTTCAAAATGGGTGGATTGGTCATTAAAAGAGGAGATGTTTGCCAGCGAAGAAAATTCGAAAATGGCCGAGACTTGGTTAGCGCAAACTGCTAACTTTGCAGTACAGGTAGCATTAGCAGAGCTGTGGAAGTCTTATGGCATCAAACCTGACGCAATTGTCGGACATAGTACCGGCGAGGTTGCGGCCTTTTATTTGGCCGGAGTTTATCGCTTGGAGGATGCGGTTAAAATCGTGGTGCATCGAAGCCGCTTGCAGCATTTAACCCGAGGAATGGGGAAAATGCTAGCGGTGGGTTTATCAGAACAAGATGTTGCCTCGTATTTAGCCCCTTATCAAGATAAAGTTTCAATCGGTGCTGTTAATAGCCCAGGTGCAGTGACATTAACAGGCGACAGCCAAGCCTTGGAAAGCATCGCCGAAAAATTAAAAACTAACGAAGTTTTTAATAAATTCTTGCATGTGGAAGTGCCTTATCATAGCGTGATCATGGAAAAAATTAAGGACGAATTATTAGAGTCCCTAGACAATATCACCCCACAAGCAGCAACAATTACTTTATATTCAACCGTAAGCGGTCAGAAAATCACCGGAACCGAAGGCGATGCTTATTACTGGTGGCGAAATGTCAGAGAGCCTGTCGCCTTTGCAAAAGCCGTTGCCAATATTTTTAATGATGGCTATCACTATTTTCTTGAGGTCGGTCCGCATCCGGTACTTGCCGCCTCCATCTCCGAAATCTCAGAAAGCTTAAACAATGAACAACGTATTTTTTACTCGATTCGACGTAAATATCCTGAGCAGGAAGATTTTTACGGCTCGTTAGCCAGTCTTTGCGGATTAGGTTTCAAGCTAGATTGGAACACTCTGTATCCAAACGGAAATTTTGTCAGAATGCCGCGTTATCAATGGCGACGGGATAGACACTGGTATGAAACGCCGTTTTATCGAAGTTTGCGCCAAGGTAAAAGCGTACATCCATTGCTAGGCGGCGTCAGTTCGCAACAACAAAATCTTTGGGATAGCGATGTTAGCTTAGAAAAATATCCGTATCTTAATGACCATGTGATTCAAGACAGCTGCCTATTTCCAGCCGCCGGCTATGTGGAAATGATTTACGGGGCTTTGTATCAACACTGGGGCGATGGTTTTTATAGTATTGATGACTTTAAAATAGATAAAGGGGTATTTTTAACTGAGGATAAAAACCCACCGCTAAAACTGTCAATTAACGAATCTAATTCCCAATTTAAAATTATCAGCACAAGCGTTACGATGTCCACTACTGATGGAAGCGCGCATCCGATTGTTCTGGAAGAAAAACATATTAGCGGCTTTATCCGTAGCCGTGCTTCGTCAAAACTACATACAGCTATTGATCTTGAGCAAGAGCGCGCAAATAGTTACAAATCCATTGACAAAACAACCTGTTATCATCTGCTAGGGCAATTTAACTATCAATATGGGCCACGCTTTCAGGGAATTGAGCAAGCCTTCTTAGCCAATAATCAAGTTTTGGCAAAAATCACTCTCCCACCTGAACAAGGGCTTGACAGCTCAGGTTATCATTTACACCCATCGTTACTGGACTCATGTTTACAAACTTTAATTTTAAATGAAATTGAGGGGCTCTCAGACAAAAAGCAGTTTGTTGTACGTCTACCCATTGCTATTAAAGAAATCAACCTTAACCCGAATATAGGTAATGAGTTTTGGTGCTTAACTAAAATTGTAGAACGTGATGAAGAAAAAATTGTTGGTGATTTAACCCTGTGCAATCAACAAGGTGAAGTTATCGGCCATTTAACCGGCTTCAATGCTCAAGCGGTTGATACGGTTGCCGGAGGCATGAATGTCAGCACCATTGACAGCTGGCTATATCAACCTGAATGGTTGCTACAAACAAGCAACGAACTTAAGGCGCTAGATCTTAAACAAGCCTATTTGATCTTTGCAGACCAAGGTGGCACGGCTCAATTGTTAGCTGAAAAATTACGAGCCCAAGGTTGTAAAGCTTGCCTGGTAAGCATGGGTAATACTTATACAATCAGCGATGATTTTACTCAGGCGACGCTTGAGTTTAATAATATTTCCCATCTACGCCTCTGTTTACAGAGCTTTTACCAGCAATATGGCGAAAATAGCGGTTTAGTTCATTGTCTTGGCTTAGATGCTACACCGTCATTTGATGAAATTGACATCCGAGAGTTTGAGCATCTTAAAACAATGCGCCTGCACTCCTTGCTATTCATTGCCAAGGTCGTCGCCGAAACAGAAATTAAAACCAAGCTGTGGGTGTTAACCTGTCATGGACATGCGGTAACAGAAGATGACAGCAAAAAATTAAACTTACTCTCGGCTTCAATCGTTGGCATTTGCCGTGTATTGGCACAACATGAGTTGTGTGATAATTGGGGGGGACATATTGATTTAGCCGATATTGATATTGATGCCCTGCTCGCCGAATTAGCCTTAAACAGCGAAGAAGAAATCAGTTATCGCCAACAACAACGCTATGTCAGCCGCTTATCATCGCCTACTCAATTAAAACCACCCTTCCCTGTTAGGCTACAAGCGAATGGCTGTTATTTAGTCACAGGTGGTTTTGGAGCGATCGGGCGATTAGTGTGCCGATGGTTAATCAATAAAGGCGCAAGACGTTTATTATTGATTACCCGCAGCACCCTCCCAAAACGCGAAAGTTGGAAATTAATAGACAAGCAACACAGGCTTTATGATCGCATAAAGTTTATTAGCGAGCTGGAAGCGATGGGAGCTGAAGTTATATTGGCCGATATTGATGTCAGCCGCGAGCGTGAGTTACGTTATTATTTTGATAGCTTTGAACAACAAGGCTACCCGCCTATTCGTGGGGTTTTCTTTTGTAGCGGTATTGTCAAGGACACTTTAATTTCCGGCATCGAAACTAAAGATTTTGATGAGGTTTACGATACAAAAGCCATTGGAGCGTTAACCTTACATCAATGTTTAAAAAATGCACCTTTAGATTATTTTGTGCTGTTTTCATCAATTGCCGCTCAAGTTACCACAGCCGGGCAAGTCAATTATGCGTCCGCTAATAGCTTTTTAGATGCTTTGGCGCATTATCGCTGTAGCCAGGGTTTGCAAGCACTGAGCATTAACTGGGGACCTTGGGCAATTGGCATGATTAAAGAGCTAGGCTTGGGCGAACATTATAAAAATCAACGCGGAATGCCGCCAATTTTGCCTGAAGCCGGCATTAAAGTTTTAGAGCGTATTCTAGAATTACCCAATCCTCAAATCTCAGTCTGCGATGCTAATTGGGGTAAAGTGCTCGATTGGTATCCTATAAAACCTAATTTGTTTAAAAATTTAGTCAATGATGATGACATTGATGAGCGCTCAGACGACTTTTTATCGACGTATTTACAATGTGAAACCAATAAAAGAGCCGAATTGATTGAAGTAGAGTTTAAAACTTTAGTCTCCAATATTTTACGTACCAGCGCTGACAATTTTGCTGTTAGCGATACATTGGTCTCATTAGGTATCGATTCGATTATGTCCGCGGAATTAAATATCCGCCTATTAGGGCATTTTGGCGAACGCCTGAGCGTGGTTAAATTGCTTGGAAGTCTTAATATTGCCCAATTGGCCGCTGAACTAAACGAAAAAATCGCAGTATTGGCGGAAGCCAAAGCGAATGATCAACCTCATGCTGAAACAGCTAAAGCGGATAAGCACTGTGCTTGCTCTAATAGTGCCTGCGGCAATTTAGAGATTGAGGATGAATATCCACTGTCATTCGGACAAAAAGCCATTTGGTTCACCCATCAATTAAATCCACAAAGCGCCGCCTATAATATCGGCGGCGTAATGCACATTCCTGCCAGTTTAAATTTGGAAGTTTTAGAAAAGGCCATTAATGGCGTAATTCAAAGACACCAAGGTTTGCGGGCTAATTTTCATGTTGTTGATGGTGAGCCGGTACAGCGTATTTATGCCAACCGGCCCTATAAACTTATGCTGGTTAATGTTGAAGGCAAAGACTGGGAAGACATTCGCCAACAAGTTATTAACGACAATAAACAACCATTTGATTTGGAAGCCGACTCGTTACTACGGATTCGCTTATATCGCCAAGCTGAAAATAGCTATTATTTTGCTATCACGATTTATCATATAGTCTCCGATGCCTGGTCTAACTATATGTTTTTAAATGAAATGCAGGCTTTGTATGCGCGTTATCTCAATGAGGACGATGTCAGCATTAAGCCACCGGAAACCAGTTACCGTGATTTTGTTGAATGGGAATCACGGATGATTAATAGCATTCGCGGTTCAGGCTTATATAAATTCTGGCGTAATCGCTTGCCTGCCAATATTCCACAACTTGCTTTGCCGACCGATAAAAAACGCCCGATGGTAATGACCAATAACGGAGCGTCATATAATTTTGTGATTAATGCCGAATTGACTAAACAATTGCAAACCTTGGCAAAAAGTGAAGGCGCGACCATGTTTATGACATTGTTAAACCTTTATTTTATATTGATGCATAAATACAGTCAGCAAAACGATATTATTATAGGCAGTCCGGTTGCCGGGCGCACTCAAGCTAATTTTGCCGACATTTACGGTTATTTTGTTAATCCTTTACCGTTGTGGGTCAACTTTGACAGACAGCCAAATTTTGTTGAATTACTAAAACAAGTCCGAGAAACAACGCTAATGGGCCTGGAAAATCAGGAATTCCCATTTTCGTTATTAGTCGACAGACTGGAAATGAAGCACGATCCTAGTCGCTCGGCGATATTCCAAGTCATGTTTGTATTATTAAACCACCAAGTTGATAGCAGCCATATTGATGAAAACAATGTGGCGCATTATGAAGGCTTTCCTATGCGTTTATTACAAATGCCGGAGGAAGAAGGCCAGTTCGATATTACTTTATCGGTTTATGAAGAAAAAGGTGTTTATTATGCAACCTTTAAATACAACACCGATTTGTTCATTGAAGCTACGATTGCCCGAATGGCTGGGCATTTCCTAGAGTTAGCCAAGCAAGCGATTGCAGAGCCTGCCAGCGCGGTATCAACCTATCATTTGCTAACCGCTCAAGAGCGGGTACAGTTATTGAAACACTATTCAGGGCTTGAACAACAAAACCATCAAGAATCGCCGCTACTTCATCAACGCATTCAAAGTCTTGCTGAGCAGATTGGCAACCATCCCGCTGTGCGTATGGATTTTGAAGAGGGGTACAGCGAAACCTTAAGTTATGAACAACTAAATACCAGCGCAAATCAAATCAGTCATTATTTGTTAGCACAAGGGATAACTCAAGGCAATGTAATCGCTTTATATCTATCTAAATCACCTCAATTAATCTCGTCATTACTAGCCTGTTTAAAAATCGGCGCCAGCTATTTGATATTAGATCCTGAATTACCTAAAGAGCGTTTAAAACAAATGCTTGAAACATCAAGTGCGCGCTGTATGTTAAAAGCGAGTGCCGAAACCGATAGCAGCAGCTTTGAAATTCAAACCCACGCTCTAGCCGGAATCGATAGCGAAAATGCGGACAGCGATAATCCAAATATTACGATTGACCGCCATCAAGGCGTTTATATTGTATTCACCTCAGGTTCGACTGGCTTGCCTAAAGGGGTGTTAGTTACCCATCACAACATCGCGTCTATGGCCGATGCCTGGCAAACTCAATACCAACTTGAGAAAACCCAAGTGCATTTACAAATGGCAAATATTGGTTTTGATGTGTTTTGCGGTGACTGGATTCGCGCTTTAAGCAATGGTAAAACCTTGCAACTGTGTCCGCGTAACACCCTGTTAAATATGCCGCTGTTGTTACAAACCATCGAAAATAATCAAGTTGATTTTGCTGAGTTTGTGCCCACGGTAATCCGCAAATTAGTCAATTATGTACAGCAAAAAGGCAAAACCTTAGCGATGCAAACCATTGTCGTGGCCTCTGAACGTTGGACAGTCGAAGACTATCAATGTTTGCGCGCCGTTACTTCCGCTAAAATCATAAATTCTTACGGTATTTCTGAAACCACTATAGATAGCAGTTATTTTGAAGTCACCCCGGCGTCCATTGCAAAGCTAACCGACTTAAGCGATTGTATTCCGATTGGGAGACCATTTAACAATAATTGTCTTTATGTGTTAGATGATGTCTTAAATCCTGTCCCTGTCGGAGTTATTGGCGAGTTATATATCGGTGGCGATGGGGTATCTTTAGGCTATGTCAACGATAGTCAGCAAACACAAACTGTGTTTATTGAACATACATTTGAGGGACAGCCTAGCCAGCGTCTTTATAAAACCGGAGATTTAGTGAAATGGGACGAACATGGCGTGTTGCATTTTCAAGGTCGTAGGGACAGCCAAATTAAAATTCGTGGTAATCGCATCGAATTAAGCGAAATTGAAAATGTATTATCGTCCTGTGACGGCATTGAAGAGGCTATCGTCCTGATTCAGAACAACCCGAATCAGGAGCCGTGTTTATCGGCTTATTATAAAGTCTTAGCAGGAGCGAGTGTTGATGATAAACAGCTTCAGCACACGCTTGCAGAACGTTTACCTAGTTACATGATACCGTCGTTTTTTCAACAAATTGACAAACTGCCGGAACTTGAAAATGGCAAAATCGACATGAATGCACTGCCAAAACCGCAGTGGTCGCAAACTCAAAGCAGTTTTCATGCCCCGGAAACCCTCTATGAAATCAAGATGGCGGAAATCTGGGCAAAAATGCTCGGAACACAATCGATTGGACTTTATGACGATTTTTTTGATTTAGGCGGAAACTCCTTGTACCTGATTGAGTTGATGGTACAAATTCAAGAAGTTTTTAATATAAAAATTACCGTTAACCAGCTATTTAAGCTTACGACTTTAGCAGGAATGGCGAAAACCGTTGAAGACGTTGTAACAGGCAAAATAGAAGGTGCATTGCCTTATATTTGCTATAACAACAATCAGTCTGATAATCACTTGTTCAGCTTTCCACCCGCAGGCGGCTATAGCATTGTTTATCGAACATTGGCCCAATACTTACCTAACAAGCAACTGACTTCATTTAATTATTTGACCGCTGAAAATAAAATCTACCTGTATGTCGAGTTAATCTTAAAACTACAGCCGCACGGTAAAATTAATTTATTCGGTTATTCCTTAGGCGGCAATCTTGCTTTCGAAGTCGCCGCAGAGCTTGAAAGACGAGGACATAGCGTTAATCATGTCATTATTATGGATTCTTACCGAATCACCGATGATTTGACTATTTCAGAGCAAATCATCAACGATTTTAGAGAAGAACTGCGCGAACATTTCAAAAAACATACAGGTTCCGACACAGTAGAAGAACATACCATGGTGCAGGCGAATAATTATATTGATTTTAGTTATCAACAAAAAAACCTGCATCCCGTCAATGCCGAGGTGCATTATATTGTTGAAGACAATAATGACGATCCTTACAGAATTAATAAACTTAAAAGTTGGGAGGGTAGCTCAAAAACCCAAGCGCACCGATATATAGGCAAAGGCCGACACGAAGACATGTTATTAGGCGACTATGCTAAAGCGCATGCCGATATTATTAACAATATTTTAAACGGCTAAGCCACAATAATAAACGAGGGAATATCGGGATATTACTCAATATGAAAACAGCAAGAAAAAGCATCATTATCATTGGCGGCGGCTTAGGTGGACTGTCGACCGGTTGTTATGCACAAATGAATGGCTATGATAGCGAAATTTTTGAAATGCACGAAATTCCCGGAGGTTGCTGTACCGCTTGGGTAAGACGTAAAAAATATACTTTCGATTGTTGTATTAGCTGGTTGTTAGGCAGCGGCCCTGGAAATGAAATGCACCAAATCTGGTTGGAGCTAGGCGCGATTCAAGGAAAAGAAATCAGGAATTTCGAAATTTTTAACACAGTTGAGCATCCAGATGGACGCAAAATTCATTTTTATTCTAATCCCGACACACTGCAACGCCATTTACTGGAAAATTTCCCAGATGACATAAAAGTTATTAAAGAATTTTGTCATGGGATACGTGAATTTCAAAAGTGTATAACCGTGTATCCATTTTTAAAACCGGTGGGATTAATGAGCTTTTGGCAGCGTACATTGATGATGGCCAGATTCATTCCCTATTACAATGTAATTCGCAAATCCATTTCGATTTTAATGAGCGATTTTTCCGCCCAATGTAAAGACCCATTTTTAAAAGAAGCGTTTAATTATATTTTCTTTGAGAGAATGCCTAATTTTCCAGTGTTACCTTTTTATTTTAACCTTGCAAGTCACGCCAATCAGTCCGCAGGTGTCCCTGAACACGGCTCATTAGGGTTGGCGAAATCAATAGAAGACCGTTACCAACAATTAAATGGCAAAATATATTACAACAAAAAAGTTGAAACGATCTTAATCGAAAACGATACCGCAGTAGGCATTGAACTCACTGATGGCACACAGCATTTTGCCGATATTGTTGTTTCTGCCTGCGATGGTTATACCAGTTTTCAAAAAATGTTAAAGGGGCAGTATTTAACCGAGACTTATAGGCGTCTTTACACGGAAACCATTAATCAAAAAGAAATGATTTTTCCGGGCTATTTTATTTTGTTTTTGGCGTTAAATAAAAAGTTTCCTGACTTTGATCGTTGCAGTTCACATTTACTTCTGGAAGATGAAGCCGCACACTTAATTGGCATAACTCATCCAAGTATTAATGTTCAACTGCGTAGCGATATTTACCCCGAGCTTTCCCCAGAAGAAACATCAATTCTTTATATTACTTATTTTTGCGATATAAGCCCGTGGCGAAAACTAAATCAGGGACTTCCAGAAACCAGTGCGGTAAAACAAGGGGACAATATTTGCTATACCAAACCGGTGAAAAAAACACAGGAATACCGCGCGGCTAAAAAAACAGTGTCGAGATTTTTAATTGATTATCTGGACAAAAAGCATCCGGGACTAAAACAGTCGATTGACTGTATCGACACCTCAACGCCCCTGACCCAAGTCAGATATACCGGAAATTACAATGGAACCGTATTAGGCTGGCAACCGTTTGTAGAAGGCGGGGAAACCTTAGAAGAAGAAATAAACACTCATGGCCCAGGCTTGCCGGGTTTAAAAAACTTCTATCTTTCGGGAGTATGGGCAACAACCGGTGGTTTGATTCGCGCCGCCGCCGCAGGTCGGCATGTCGCTCAATTTATTTGCGCTGATGACGGTAAAGAATTTGTCGCCTCTATACCAGAAGAGAATTAATTTCTTTGTCCACGGCAAAACACAAAATGCACGGAAAGCTTGTAGCTCGGGTTAAACCCTACTAGGGTATATAAATTTGCCCCCTAAATTTAAACAAAATTATATTTTTTATGACCGACACTAAAAAAACAGCCATTATTATAGGGGCTGGTATCTCAGGTTTATCAACCGGCTGTTACCTGCAAATGAACGGCTATGAGACAAAAATTTTAGAAATGTATACCATGCCTGGAGGATGCTGTACTGCTTGGGATATTAAAGGTTATCGCTGTGACTACTGCATCGGCTGGATGCCGGGCTGTGGCGATTTAAGCGAAGATTTAAGTCAAATTTGGCGCGAACTAGGAGCGCTGCAAAACCGTTCTATTATTCATAACGATATTTTTAACAGTGTGGTTTGTGACGATGGTACGCGGGTTAATTTTTATGTTGATCCCGACAGACTACAGCAGCATTTACTTGAAATTTCGCCAGTCGACAAACGAGTAATCGAGGAATTTTGTTCCGGATTAAGGCAGTTTATTAAATTTGTAGATGTTTCTGCCAAAATGATTTTGAAACCGGAGGGTTTATTAACGCTTCCGGAAAAAATCATGCAGTCTATACGTCTGTTACCTTTCATGCGTTTATTTATGAAAACGGGCGGCATTCAAATGGTCGACTTTGCTGATAAGTTTCAGTCTAAAGCGATAGCACAAGCAATGAACTGTATTTTTTATACCCGCTATGACGGTTTATCGTTATTGCCATTTTTAAATAATCTCGCTTTTTCTTCACGCCGATTATCGGGGGCTCCAGAAGGCGGGTCTTTAGCGTTATCCGCCTCTATTGCAAAACGTTATCAAGATTTGGGCGGTGAAATTATTTATAATCAAAAAGTTAGTAAAGTTTTAGTGGAGGATAAGCAAGCCATCGGCGTGCATAATTCAGAAGGCGTTGAATACCTTGCCGACTATGTTGTTTCGGCAATGGATGGTTATCAAACGCTAATGAGTTTGTTAGAAGACAAATACACAACTCCCAATTTAAAAGATCTTTACAAAGCGGCAATAGAAACACCTGAAGGTTTAATGTTTCAAGGTGTTCTATCGGTATTTCTAGGGGTGAATTTAGATTTAAAAGATGAAATACACAACACCACCTATTTTTTCACCAGCGAAGAAATAGAAGCTTTACCCGGCGTTGGAGACAGTAGTTTTTCAATCCAAATCCGTAGTAATTTATTCCCAAGTATCGCTCCAGCTGGAAAGTCGGTGGTATTGGTAACGTGTTTATGCGACCACCGAGCGTGGGAAAAACTGGATGCTCTGGAGAATGGCAATAAAACGCTGCCGAAAAAACACACGGCCCGTAAACGCTCCAAAGCTTATCAAGAGGCAAAAAAAGTAGTCGCAGCTATTTTCACCAACCGTTTCAAGCAAATCTATCCCGATGCTGCCGATAAAATTGAGGTTACCGATGTTTCTACCCCATTAACAGTGGTGCGTTATACCGGCTCAATGGGAGGCGCATTATTAGGTTGGGTTCCTTTTGCAAAACAAGTGGAGCCATTTGAAGAAGATCTTAAAAAATATGGTCCGGTTTTACCCGAGCTTAAAAACTTTTATATGGCGGGGCAATGGGTACAAGGTGGCGGATTAATTACCACGGCATCATCAGGTCGCCATGCAGCACAATATGTTTGTAACAATGATGGACGTAAATTTGTTGCTTTTGAGCCTTGATTGCAAAATTGTACTCTGGCTACAAAAAAATTGAATACATGAACCTAATAAACACAGTTGAACCGAGTAGAAGCCGTTTGTATTGAGCTAATCGAAGCATAAGCGCCCTCTACTCGCAACCACTAAGCAGCTGATTATTTTTTTAGTTATATAATTGGATTTAAAAATGCACCAACGACTGTTAAGTTATCTTGTTGTTTTATTAATGTTTTCAATTAACTTTACCCTTTGTAATTGGGCAATTAAAAACTCGTTAGATTACGGCGCGGTGACATTTAGTACAATTTTGCTATTTATAGCAATTTTTATTTTGTTAGAACGTTTAATGCCGTACAAAAAAGATTGGCACCCAACCATTCCTGAATGGAAAAGAGATGGACTGTATTTTATTTTGGTTATACTTGCGGGGGCTATAGGACAAGGTTTGGTTTATGAAATTGCATTTTATTTTGCCAAGCCTTTAGGCGCTATGCCATTGTGGTCCGAGATATTTTTAGCATTATTGATTGCAACTTTTGGCGGCTATTGCTTCCACAGACTTGGACATAGTGTGCCTTTTTTTTGGAGGATTCATGGAATACACCATGTTCCCAATAAAGTTAATCTAGCTAATAATAGCGTTGTGCATTCATTTGATGTAATCGGCTCAACCTTTTGCTCTCAATTACCCTTATTATTAATTGGATTTTCAGAAGAAGCCATGTTCATTGCTGGAATGTTTACGGCAATACAAGGCTATTTTATTCATGCAAACATTAATGTCAGCTTAGGGTGGCTAAGCTATATTATTGCCTGCCCCGAATCTCATCGTCTTCATCACAGCGTTGTTTATGAAGAAGCCGGTCATTATGGTGCTGACATTGTGTTATGGGATTTAATTTTCAAGTCATTTACTTGGCAAGATAAAAAAGCGCCTAAAGTCGTTGGCGTTGAAGATAGTCTCTCTTTTCCGCCAACAGAATCTGTGCTTGAAAATGCTATTCACCCCTTTCGCCCTTCTTATCGCAGAAGTATTACAAAATAGGTTATCTAATGTACTCTCTTCGTATTATCCCACTGAGTAGCAAAATTTTTTATGGTATCGGACAAATTTCAGAAGGAATGACCACCATTTCCTTTAATCTGTTTATATTATTTTTTTACACTCAATTATTAGGGATTCCTGGCTATTACACGGGTATTTCTTTATTCATTGCATTAATTTTTGATGCTTTCTCCGATCTTTGGGTGGGTATTATGTCAGACCAATGGCATTCTAAATGGGGACGACGGCATCCCTTTATGTTATTTTCAGCCATTCCTTTAGCTGTCTGTTTTTACTTGCTATTTTCGCCGCCTGATTTTTTAAGGGGCTCCGACATAATGTTAGCGCTATGGCTCACCATTCTAGCGATGCTGACACGTTTGTGGATGACTTTTTTTCAAGTCCCTTATCTTTCTTTCGGAGCAGAGTTAAGCAAGAATACTAAAGAGCGAACTAAGATTGTCGGCTATCGCTATGCTTTTTCAAATATTGGTGTCATTATTGCCCTGGTAATAGGCTTTCAACTTTTTTTTATCCCGACAGAAGAATTTACCAACGGGCAAATGAATCCAGCCGTTTATTCGCCTTTTGCGCTTTGCCTTAGTCTATTAATGACTGTTAGCATTCTTATTTCGGTGTTTGGTACGCATAAAGAAATCCCCTATTTAATAAAAACAACGCCCGCACAAAAGAATAATCATTCAATTTCACAAGCTTTTAAGCATAATGCCGGTAAAATAACCATTGCCTTAAAAAACAACTCATTTCGTTGGCTTTTATTTAGTTTAATTGTTTCTTATATAATGGTTGGGATTATTAATAATCTTAATTTTTTTATAGTCACTTTCTTTTGGGAATTAAACACCGATGAAATTGCGATAGTTTCCAGTGCTATTTTTTTAGGAATACTGGCAGGCGTTTTTTTTACACCGTTATTACATAGCCATTTTGATAAAAAACATGCAGTATTTTATGGGGTTATTGGCTGGATAGGTTCTTTAATATTACCAACAAGTTTACGCTTATTAGGCTGGTTTCCGGAAAATGGTAGCAGTGAAATATTTTGGATTCTAATCCTATTTAGAATTTTAGAAGGCTTATTTCTTGTGCAAGCGGCGGTTAGCTTCGGTTCCATGCTAGCTGATATTACAGATGAACATGCTTTAGCGACAGGAAAGCGCGAGGAAGGTATCTTTTTTGGAGCCAGCTCTTTCGCCAGTAAATGCTCTGATGGTCTAGGTACATTAGCCGCCGGTGTGGTTCTTGATTTAATTCATTTTCCAACGGGCGCCAATATTCAAGCTACCGATATTAAAGCAGATGTGCTTTTTCAACTGGGTTTATTTTATGGTCCTTTCATCATTATTTTTGCCGCAGTCGCCTTATGGTTTTGTAGCCACTATGATTTAAGCAGTGAAAGACACGCTTTAATATTACAACAATTGGCAGATAAACGCATTTAATATGGGTTATTAAATGTCACCGACTTGCGCTATCGCTGACAATAAAATTAACCAATAAGCCTAAAAGGTTTATCAGCTTGTCTTTACACGGAAACTCTATTTAATTAAATATTCTGCGTTCATTTTAAGCTGACCATTAAATATGATATTTATTAAAAACACTAAATCCATATAAATACTGCTTATTTTTCTTTTTCATTTAACATGGCAATCGTCTGGCTAGACCGTTCCATTTTACTTATATGCCATATAATAAATAAATGATTTATAATTGCCGTTTCAATACAATTATCTTCTTTCTGCACAATCGATTTAATCATTTATTTACATTTTTTTATAAAAATAATGAACTCCGAAAATTTAGTATTTAATTACTAAAATATATAATATATGTCCAGTTACAAAAATATTGATAATCAATCAGCAGAATTTATACTTGAAGCCAAATTTGGGGTAGAACATTCTAACAAAATCGTACCTCAAAATCCGCGTCCCGGAGAACCTGTTACCTTACATATCAGTGTAGGCCCGCAAATATTGGCAGATAATCTTTTTGTTATCTATTCAATAAATGGTGATCCTATTATTTATACTATGAAAGGTAATAAAAACTATTATAGTTGCATTAAAGGGACTTTAGTTGAAGCAACATTATCAGATGTTAGTTGGAATGCTGAAGCTTGGGGTTATTTACATCATTTTTGCGCAACCCTACCCGCGTTTCCCGAAGGAACCCGTGTTTCTTATTTTATTTTCGCTTGGTCAGAAACTGAACAACGCGCTTATTTTGCGGATAGCTCTGCGGCTAGCAAACATGATGAAATTGAAAGTTTTTCTAATTATTCAGCCGACTTGGAAAACTTAGAAAGCTATGAAAGGGAAACAGTCATTGAGACCGGTGCTGCAACGCGTTTTGTTTATCATGTTGATAAGGCCACCACCCCCGCATGGGCACATGATGCAATTTTCTATCAAGTATTTTTAGATCGTTTTCACCCAAACCCTGGCGAATCTTTTCCAGAATATGGAGTCGATAAAGAATTAGCCTTTACCGATGTACTAGGTGGAACCTTAGCAGGCCTACGCCATAAATTAGCCTATCTGCACGAGCTTGGAGTAACCGCACTATGGTTATCACCCTGTTACCCAAGTGACAGTCATCATGGTTACGACGTCAGTGATTATCGTGCAGTTAATCCTCGCTTGGGGACAATGGAGGAAATGAAGGCTATTGTTTCCGAAATTCACGCGCTAGGAATGCACATCATTATTGACTTTGTACCTAACCATACCTCCAGTAATCAAGCCTTTTTTCAACAGGCTATCAGCGACGAAAACAGCACCTATCGCGACTGGTTTTATTTTATTAACTGGCCAGACCATTACGAGGCATTTTTTGCAGTCCAGACTTTACCCAAAATCAATACTAATTGCCCAGCGGCACGCGAATATCTAATTGAAAGTGCGCGTTTTTGGCTGGAGGAAGTCAATATAGACGGTTTTCGAATGGATCACGCCCAAGGAGTTTCATCGACCTTTTGGAGTGATTATCGGGCAATTATCAAAGCCACTTCGCCCAATGCGTTAACAATTGGTGAAATTACCGAAACTTCGCCTTTTTTATCACAATATCAAGGACGCTTAGACGGCGTTTTAGATTTTATTTGGGTACATGAAGTCCGCAATTTTTTTATATTCGACTCGATAGACGCACCAAGTTTTGAACATTTTTTAAAGGCGCACGATTTATTTTTTCCGGATAAAGACTTTTTATTACCGACATTTCTTGATAATCATGACATGAATCGCTTTTTGTGGACGGCTAAGGGTGATATTCGGCGGCTAAAATTGGCGGCTTTGTGTCAATTTACCCAAACAGCACCACCCATTATTTATTACGGTACTGAAGTTGGAATGCTTCAAGAATGGGATGTGCATCAAGGTGATGTCGATGTTCATGAGGCATCGCGTGTTCCAATGATCTGGGGTGATGGGCAAAATAAAGACTTGCTGGAATTTTACCGTACTCTAGCTCATTTTCGCCGCAAGCATCCTGCAAGTTATAAGGGCACTCGAATTACCTTGTTAGTTGCCCCTGGAGGATTATTGGTTTATGCCCGCCAGTATGAAGGGGAAACCGTGATTACTGTCTTAAATAACGCCGATTCTGCTAATACCTTACTGATACCTTTGAAAAAATTAGAACACGCTGTCTTTAACTCTTTTACCAATTTAAATGGCGATAAAATCAAGATTAATCATCAAGAAATCGAATTGAGTTTATCTGCCCGTGAAGGTGTTTTACTAGTCGGCCAGCATTGTTAACTTGGCAAATATCTCCTTTTAAAATGCGCCGCAAAAGCGCAAAAGTATGTTTTTCCCCATATTTCGCCTTAGTCTAAATATGAAGCAATAAATTTTATATCAACAAAAACAACTATGTGCATTTTAAATGAATATTAGCAAGTTACCCGAAATAGACCTCTCATCGAAAAAATACGTTCTTGATCCTGATAGCTTCTTTAAATATTACCGGGAATATGCGCCTGTGTTTTATATGGAAAAATACAGCTGTTGGTTAATTAGTCGACATGCTGATGTTAAAAAGGCATTAAATGATCCCGCATTTACCCGTAATATTAATTACTCTAACAATATAAATTTTAAAGAAATAGCGCAGCAGTGGAATGATGCTGGAATTGGTTTTTTTATCGATATATTGACTAATGAAAACGCTCATCTTCGTAATCGTCAATTAATTAACAATGCATTTAAGCCTAAGAAAATTGATTTAATGACTAAGACGATAGATGATGTAGTCGAGCATTATTTTCAACGAGTGACTAAAGGCGGCGTAGTTGATTTGGCTAAACATGTTATTGCTCCTATTCCCTGCGCATTAATTAGAGAAATCCTTGGCATACAGCTTAGTAGCGAAGAGGAAGAAGAAAAATTTCGCCTCTCGGCAATATCGATTGTTTCCGGTTTATTTAACCCTCATGCACAACCAGAACTACGCCTTAAAGCAATTAATTCGTCGCTCTACTTAAAAGATCTTTTGCTGGCAGAAATCGCAAAACGGCATAAAGACCCGCAACAGGATATGTTAACCGATTTTATTCATGCGATAGAGAATACTCCAGGTTGTAGCGAAATAGATGTTGTCAAATTGGTGTTAATATTGCTATTTGCAGCAACAGATACCACCGTTTATTCGACGATATATGCGACTAAAGATCTCTTTGAACATCCGGAACAATTGATGCTATTAAGGGAGGATAGACGTTTAATGACAAATGCGATTAAAGAGTTATTACGCTTTCATTCAGCAGGTAGTTTTTTTCCAAAATATGCTCAACAAGACGCTCTTTACCACGATCAAACCATTAAAAAAGGCGAAGCCGTTTTTATTTCAATCGCTAGCGCCAATAAAGACGAACGCGTTTTTACAAACCCTGAGCTGCTTGATATTACTCGGGATACGCAAGAAACGCTTTCTTTTGGTTATGGGCGGCATTATTGTCTTGGAACACACTTAGCATTAACCGTCATGAGTACTGTTTTTAACAAACTTTTAGACTACTTGCCCTCTAATGCCCATCTTATTTCAGAAAATATAATAGGGGAAGAAAACAGCGGTCGTTGTATTATTGTCCATTTACCTATGGATACAAAACTATAACTCCCTTTTTAATTCTTAACACTTCAGGTAAATATTTGTGAGCTCAATAATCTATTCATTTTCAGTCAAGACATGTGATTTGCAAGATAAAAGTCTTGCCGACTATAAAAATAAAGTGCTGTTAATAGTCAATACGGCAAGCAAATGCGGCTTTACAGCGCAGTATGAAGAATTGCAAAGCCTTTATGAAAAATATGGCCACGATCGATTTGAAATCTTAGCTTTTCCTTGCAATCAATTTGCAGGGCAAGAGCCGGGGAACAACGAAGAAATCGCTAGTTTTTGTCAGTTAAATTATAAAGTTACATTTCCTGTTTTTTCAAAAATTGATGTTAATGGAAAAAACGCCGCACCTTTATTCGCTTATTTAAAATCCCAATGTCCGGGTGTTTTAGGGATAGGTGCAATAAAATGGAATTTCACTAAATTTTTAGTAGATAAAAATGGTACGGTTATCAAACGTTACGCACCCATGACTCCACCGAGTAAAATTGCCCAAGACATCGAAAAATACATAGGGAATACTTAATGCTTAATGAAAAATGGGTCGTTGTCGAGCACTGTCCGGGTATCCCTGATGTCGATAAAGTTTATAAAAAGGTAGAGGAGGAAATTCGCCCGCTTAAAGATGATGAGATGTTGTTTAAAACCTTATATGTTACCGTTGACCTATATCAAAACGGCATTGCCTTAGACACACCATTAAATAATTGCATGGGAGCCGATTCAATTATGGAAGTAATTGAAGCGGGACCTCAAGCCAAGCTTAAAGTCGGCGACATTGTTCAAGGCTTTGGCGGCTGGCAAAAATACGTTATTCATAATGGCAATGAAGTACTATGGCAAACAGGAACATTTCCAATGATGTTTCCACCCTACCGAAAGTTAAACCCTGAGATATATCCCAAGCTCTTTCCTTTTTCAATCGCTTTAGGTGCGTTAGGCGGCCCAGGAATGGCAGCGTGGGGAACAGTCTCTAAAGTGCTAAATATAGAAAAAGGCCAAACTTTAGTAATCAGCGGCGCATCGGGTGCTGTCGGTGAAATTGCAGGCCAGCTTGCCAAACTTCAAGGGGCTAGAGTAATTGGGATTGTCGGCAGTGATGAAAAAATTGAGCATATTAAAAGCTTAGGCTTTGATGAGGGCATTAATTATAAAAAAGCCAATGACGTTGACAAGATGACCCAAGCTTTACAAGAAGCGGCTCCTAATGGAATCGACCGCTATTTTGATAATATTGGCGGTTATATTACCGATTCGGTATTTCCTTTATTAAATGTCTACGCAATTGTGGCTATTTGCTGGCAGCTTGCAACACAACTCGAAATAGAACCTAAAACAGGGCCTCGATTATTTCCTTTAATCATGTTTCCAAGAGCCACTATCAGAGGAATTTTTGCACTGGAATGGTTTACTGAAGACAATTGGAATCAATTAGCCAGCGTTGTTGGCGGCTATATCAAAGAAGGCAAAATAAAATATCACGAAGTCCATTATGAGGGCTTTGATAATATCCTTAAGGCCTATTCAACTTTATATAAAGGAACTGAAAAAACAAGAGGCAAAGTTATTGTAAAAATCTGAGCTATGGAGTGAAAAAATATTTTTCACTCCATATTTTAAAACTAGCGCACCGGTATAGTTAATGTTGGGGAGGAAAAGCTGGTTTGTCCTGCCTGCAAATTAAATAACAGTGTTAATAGCATGAAAGTTGATTTAGATATTAAGTCGTTATCGGCAATATAAAACCAGTAACCACGATAATTGACCGCAAGAAAAGCATTATTGGGATAATATTCACTGACCTTTACATTGAAATATTCTCCGGCCGGCGAATTCGCCCAATTAAACATTGAACCATTTTTTGCCTTAGTAATGTTAACTATGCCTTCATCAATATGTTCTTTAGGAGTTTCAATTACTTGAGACAAATAATACATAAGACTAGAAACAGATCGAGTACGCATTGTTATCTTATTGACATCTGTATTAATAAAATTAGTACCGATTTCAACATAAAACCTGTCCTCATTTGTTGACTTCAAATTCAATAAACTAGTGATTTTATTCTTAAGATCTTGGCTTTCTTTAGATATCTCAAAGAACATAACCAGTTTTTTTTCATCAAAAACACTTGGCCCAATATTAATCTCGCCTTTTAATTGAAATTCCTTCAGCAAACTTAATAAATATTCAAATTTTCCTAATTCAGGCTCTATTTTAGGAGTCGGTCCTGAGGCGTTTGGCGCATTCGAAATATTATTTATACGTTCTATACATAAACCAAAAAGTCGGTCAATATCCCATCCTGATTGCGATAGAACCAATAATGATTCCAATGGGATTGGCGATAAAACACTTTTTAAATAATCTACTCCCTGCAAGGGCTGATAAGCAATAATAGGAATGTCACTATAAGTAACCCCTAGTGAAGGACTTAAACTACCCGTAGCAGGCCCCAAATCAACTGCTGAATTAATACCAGCAGTTCCAATTAAACTTAGCGATGCCGTTATACTATTTATTGTTAAAAAATAAGGCTCATCGTTATATTTCAAACGAACCAAATTAAGTAGCATTTCTTGACTTAGCGTATTAACAATAGATTGATTATATGCGGGATGCGTATTGGCTAGCCCATTAGGGCCAAATTGTGATTGGCACCCTGATAATAGTACAGCTGAAATATAAAGAAAAATATAGTGTTTACGCATAATTATACTCTTATTAAAATACTAAAAATCTACGGAGGGGGTCTGTTTAATTGTACAACATTCCGATAATTGATAACCGCATTTAATACTCAGCCTTACCAACTATCACTTTGTTTAAATAACACGTTAACCGACATGAACTGCCGGTATCCATGACTTCTCGGCAACGGTTCCTGCGCTGCTCTATCACCTGAACGCTTGCAGTCGCATTCCGGCAATCCCCGACAGGACATTCTCGTTAAACTGATAGGTGTTAAGTCCCCAGAGAACAAATGAATTAAATACCCATCTATGGTAGAATTAGTTTTCTTTTTGCCCCGATAGCTCAGCAGGATAGAGCGGTCCCCTCCTAAGGGACAGGCCGGTGGTTCAAATCCGCCTCGGGGCACCACTTAACTCTTACACACTATCCGCGAAAATAGACTTCAGCTATTCCATCAAAACGCCAACATTGCTGCAATCAACTTGGCCACTGTTCTTGACGCGTTTTTTATTTAACTCCCGCTACGCCCTTTTCACAAAGCTGTAAGACCTTAGTCGACAGCAACCTTTTATTGAGACACTAATTAATATGCCATTTACCACCCTCGGTTTATCTGATCCACTGCTGCGCGCCATCGCCGACGCAGGTTATACCACGCCCTCCCCGATCCAGTCGCAAGCCATTCCTGCCGTTTTAGGCGGCCATGATGTGCTGGCTGCCGCCCAAACCGGAACAGGCAAAACCGCCGGATTCACCCTGCCCATCCTGCACCGTCTATCGCAAAAAGCTTATACCAATAACCGGCCGGTGAGAGTATTGATACTAACGCCAACTCGAGAGTTAGCCGCGCAAATTGGCGAATCGGTCAGCAAGTATGGGGCGCATTTGCACCCCCGTTTAAAGTCCGAAGTCGTATTTGGCGGTGTAAAAATCAACCCGCAGATGATGCGTTTAAGAGGCGGCGTAGATATATTAGTCGCCACGCCCGGACGCTTGCTGGATCTGGTCGGTCAAAATGCAGTAAAACTCGATCAAGTCGAAACATTGATACTTGATGAAGCCGACCGCATGCTGGACATGGGCTTTATCCGGGATATTCGTAAAATTATCGCCTTCCTGCCGAAAAAACGCCAAAACTTACTGTTTTCAGCAACCTTTTCCGAAGACATTCGTAAGCTCACCACCGGACTTCTGGTTAATCCGGTAAAAATCGAAGTCGCTCCGCGCAACACCGCTGCAGAACTGGTTGAGCAAATCGCTTATCTGGTTAACAAAGCCAACAAAACCGAACTGCTTTGCCACTTGATAAAAGAACATAATTGGCAGCAGGTGTTGGTATTCACAACCACAAAACACGGCGCTAACCGACTCACCGAAAAACTCAACAAGGTTGACATCAAGGCCGCCGCGATACATGGCAACAAAAGCCAGGGTGCCAGAACCAGTGCATTGTCAGGTTTTAAAGCCGGTGAAATCAGAGTGCTGGTAGCAACCGATGTGGCAGCGCGCGGCATTGATATTAACCTGTTACCTCATGTAGTCAATTTTGAATTACCGAGAGCACCGGAAGATTACGTTCATAGAATCGGCCGCACCGGACGTGCAGGCGAGGAAGGCCAAGCCATATCGCTGGTCTCCCATGATGAATACAGTTTTTTGCGTTTGGTTGAAAAACTGATCGGTAAAGAAATTAAACGCGAACAAATTGTCGGCTTTGAGGCCTCCGCAGTTGCTCCGCCAATGCCGCCGGAACCACCCCGAGGCCCGCGCCCTGCCAGAAACCCAAATCAGGCCCGCAAGCCCAGCGCTAATCAGCCCAGAAACAAGCCTAGAGCAAAAAGCGCTTAGAGTTTCATCGGATTACGTTGCGCTAAACCTCATATGCATCAACTTAAGCAGATTGATTAATTCACCACGAAGACACGAAGAAAAACCAAGGTAAAAACTTCGTGTTCTTCGTGTCTTC
>DAINRH010000042.1:0-17251 GCA_036741905.1 Methylobacter sp.
AAAGCTGGAGCTTTGCTCACTGGGTTCCCAAGCGGGAGCTTGGGAACCAGCGTAAATATCTGTCCCTGCCGGAACGACGGCATCCCACAGACCTGGGTGTATGACGTAAGGCGCTTGTCTTGGGCGTCTGTGAACGAATGCCGGGTATGACGCCGTCAGCGAGAAACCTACAGCGGATGTTTTTTTCGTGCTTTTCGTGGACAATGCGTAACATCAGTCATTAAGTATTTGTTGCACGGCCGGATTTACAGCGATAATTGCAGTCATCAACTCATCAATCCGGAGAAAGCCCCTGAATGTTTAACAACCCTTTTATCAAACAACTGTTCAGTAGCTTTCTGGATTTGGCGCCTATTCTCGCGGTTGTTTTGGTATTCCAGGTGTTGATTATTCGCCAACCTGTTCCCGATATCGGCAGTTTAATCGCCGGTACGCTGTTTGTTATTCTCGGCCTTACCCTGTTTATTCAGGGACTTGAGCAAAGTTTGTTTCCGATTGGCGAGTCGATGGCTTATGCGTTCGCCCGCAAAGGCAGTTTGTTCTGGCTGTTGACCTTTGCCTTTTGTCTGGGCTTTGGCGCGGCGGTCGCCGAACCGGCGCTGATCGCGGTTGCCGAAAAAGCCGCAAACATTGCCGCTAACGGCAAGCTGATAGAGCCGAGCGATGCGGCAAAGGCCGACTATGCGCTGGGCTTGCGCATTACCGTCGCGTTGTCTATCGGTCTTGCCATTCTGGTCGGCGTATTGAGAATTCTCCGCGGCTGGCCGGTGTATTATCCGGTTTTGTTCGCTTATGTTTGTATTGCCGTCATGACGCCTTTCGCGCCGGTCGAGATCATCGGCATCGCTTACGATTCCGGCGGCATTGCCACGTCCAGCATTACCGTTCCGCTGGTGACTGCGCTGGGCGTCGGCTTGGCGACCTCAATCAAAGGCCGTAACCCGATGACCGATGGGTTCGGTCTGGTGGTTTTTGCTTCATTGACGCCGACAATTTTTGTGATGGCTTACGGGATGGCTATATGACCGACTGGCCGAAGCTATTGGAAATCTGCGGCGATGTTTTTCCGGTTGTCGTCATGCTGGTCGATTGGCTAATGCATTTTGCGCTGAAGCTGTTGGAAACCTGCCGCGATATTTTACCGATTGTCGGCATCATCATCGGATTTCAGCTGCTGGTTATTCGCAAACCCCTGCCTCATCCCAGGAAAACCGTCATCGGCTTCTTTTATGTTTTGCTGGGTATTGTTTTCTTTCTGGAAGGGCTGGAGTTGGCGTTGTTTCCGCTGGGGAGTTTGATGGCGTCGCAATTGACCACTCCCGCATTTCTGGGCCTTAACCCTGCCGATCAGACGGTTTCCTGGCAAGCGTATTTTTGGGTCTATATTTTTGCCGCAAGCATCGGCTTTAGTACCGCGTTGGCCGAACCCTCCCTGCTCGCCGTCGCCCTTAAAGCCGAACAAATTTCAGGCGGCACGATCCGAGCCTGGGGTTTAAGAATTTCCGTCGCTATCGGCGTGGGTTTCGGTCTCGCCCTCGGTACTTTTCGGATAGTGAGCGGTTCGGAACTGTATTTATATATTATCGCGGGCTATATCATCGTCATGATACAAACCCGGTTTGCCCCCAAACTGATTATCGGCCTGGCCTACGATTCGGGCGGGGTAACGACGTCAATGGTTACCGTGCCGCTGGTTACCGCATTGGGTTTGGGGCTGGCCTCCGCCGTGCCCGGCCGCAACCCGTTGCTGGACGGCTTCGGCTTGATCGCCTTCGCCAGTTTATTCCCCGTCATTGCTGTTTTGGCTTACGCGCAAATCGCCCAATGGCGCAACAAAGACAGTCTTCCACCCAAACCCTGAGGAACGCCATGCATTTCAAATTAATAATCGTATTTGTCGAAGACGACAAGACTGACCTGGTGCTTGATACCGCGCGTGAAAACGGCGCCAAAGGCGCAACCGTTGTCAATAATGCGCGGGGCGAAGGCATGAAGCAGTCGAAAACCTTTTTCGGCCTGACCCTGGAAACTCAGCGCGATGTACTGTTATTTCTGGTCGAAGAGCATCTCAGTCGGCACATTCTGGAAACCATCGCCAAGGTTGCGGAATTCGACAGCAAACCCGGTACCGGCATCGCCATCCAGATTGATGTCGAAGATGCCGTTGGCGTCATGCAACAGGTTGAACAATTAACCCATGAACTTGAGGACAAAATATGATTGCGCCACGCATTGTAATTCGCGTCAAAGATGTAATGAAAACCGACTTCGCCACCATCGACGGCATTGCCACTATAGAAGACGCGCTGAAAAAGATGAAAGCGCTTAAAACCTCGGTGCTGGTCGTTAATAAACGCCATGACGATGACGAATACGGCATGATTAATTCCGGCGACATTGCCCGCCATGTGTTGGCCAAAGACCGTGCGCCGGGTCGGGTTAACGTCTACGAGATCATGAGTAAGCCGGTGATTTCGGTGCATCCCGATATGGACATCCGCTATTGTTCGCGTTTATTCGCTAACTATGACCTGGTCAGGGCGCCGGTTATTGAAAATAATCAGATTATCGGCGTAGTCAGCCCAAACTCACTGGTACTGGACGGGATGTACAATTTATTGTAAGGACTCCATCAATAATAACTTCCGCTTAGGGCTCCCACGCTCTGCGTCACTACTCCGTAGGAGCGGGCCGCGCCCGCGATATTTGCACATCGATTGCAGAGTTATGCTGAAAACGGTCATGAATTGCGCATTTTTGAATTCCCTCACCCCAGCCCTCTCCCGAAGGGAGAGGGGGACACAAGCCGCAATCCGTGCCCGTGTCGAGTATATAGCGCCATCATCGCGGGCACGGCCCGCTCCTACAAGGTTTAACTTAATGCCTCCAAGCTGGACGGGGTTGCAAACCCCGTCCAGCCACAGCAGAGCGTGGGAACGATGATGTTTCGGGAAGTTATTTTTAACCAAATCCTAAATAAACCGGTGATACAATGCGCCCTCGCGTCGATGCGGGGAGCGATAAATAAACCCTTTAAAAAAGGCAGATGATCATGTTGAAATTGATAAGGTTTAATTCCAGAATTTGGTTTTTTCTGGGTTTTCTCGGCTGTGTTTTTTTGCTGTCGATGGGCGCTTATTTCCAATTTGTCCAAGGCCTGGACCCTTGCCCTTTATGCATTTCCCAACGCATTGCCATTTTGCTGACCGGCCTGGTTTTTTTAAGCGCCGCACTCCATAATCCGGGACAAGCCGGCGTCACCGCTTATGGCATATCAGGCGCGGTAACCGCGTTGTGCGGCGCGGCGATCTCAACCCGGCATGTCTGGATACAGCACTTGCCTGCCGATAAGGTGCCGGAATGCGGCCCCGGTCTTGAATACGTAATGCAAAACTTCCCTTTATTCGAAACGGTCAAGTTAATGCTTAGCGGCACCGGGGATTGCGCCAAGGTGGATTGGACGCTGCTGGGTTTCAGCATGCCCGCCTGGACATTGCTGGCCTTTTTGATGTTGGCGACCTTGAGTCTTTTGCAGATCTGGAATTATAAACAGGCGGATCGATCGGTAGCGGCGGATATTTAATAACCTGAGTTCGCGCTTAGGAATGCGCATAAAATAACGTCACAAGTTAGACCTGGCAGGCCTGGGGATAGTGGCGATGCTATGTGCCAACGTTATTTCATGCGTATTCCTTAGTCGACGTTGAAGCCAATGAGGCGATGGCCGGCTTTTGTGGTTTAAGGACCTTATCGGCGACATCATTTGCACTCTCACTTTTTGATAAATTGATGGAAAAATTGCCGCATATCATTGTGTTCATCCGCATGTTACCGTTGTTGGCTTGTCTGTTCGGCATCGCATTACCGCTTACCCCGGCCTACGGCGGCGAGCCGGTCAGGATTGGCGTGCTCGCTTATCGGCCCAAGCTGCAAACGCTTGCGCAATGGCAACCGTTGGCCGCTGCATTGAAACAAGCCATGCCGGAGCGCGATTTCGTGGTGGAAGCGTTTACCTTTCCCGAGCTGGATACGGCTGTCGCCGGCCAGCAATTGGATTTCGTGCTGACCAATCCCGGACATTATGTGCTGCTGAGCAAGCGTAGCGGATTGTCGGCGCCTCTCGCTACCGTGGCGGTTAATGATAATGGTCGGCCAACCGCGGTATTCGGCGGCGTTATTTTCAGTCGCGCCGGACAAGCCAATATCAACACGCTGAGCGACATCAAGGGAAAAACTATCGCAGCCACCAGCACCGATTCTTTTGGCGGTTATCAAATGGAGGCGTATGAATTGAAGCAAGCGGGCGTTCGCCTGCCTCAAGACGCCAAGCTGGTCGTCACCGGCATGCCCCATGACAACGTGGTCGAGGCGGTGCTGGCCGGCCGTGCCGATGGCGGTTTTGTGCGTAGCGGCGTACTGGAAGGCATGGCGCGCGAAGGCAGGCTGGATATGGCGCAGCTAAAAATTTTAAATCATCAGAATCGGCCCGGTTTTCCGGCGCAAATTTCCACCCGGCTTTATCCGGAGTGGCCGTTTGCCTCTCTTCCTCACGTCGACGGAGATCTCGCCAGACATGTTACCGGGGCCCTTTTCCTGCTAGAACACAATACTGCCGTTACGCGGGCGATGAATATCTACGGCTTTGCGGTACCCGCCGACTACACGCCGGTAGCCGACTTGCTTAAGGAACTGCGTTTGCCGCCTTTCGATGCTGAGCCCGAATTTAGTTTGGCCGATCTGTGGCGGCAGTACCAAGGCTGGATCGTGGCGATATCCGCGCTGGCACTGTTGCTGATTGGCGGGGGAGTGAACCTGGTGCTCCAGAACCGAAAGGTGAGGCAAAGCGAACAACGTTTTGCCACCTTGTTCGCGCTCTCGCCGGAACCGATGTGGATCATAGCGGATAGGCGTTTTATAGATTGCAACCTCGCCGCGATAAGGATGCTGGGCTTTTCCGATAAGTCGTCGGCTCTGGGTCTTCATCCTGCCGATATTTCACCTAGGCGTCAAGCAGACGGGGAATATTCGCAGGCTAAGGCAGATCGGCTAATACAGGCGGCGGAAAACGGCGCAACACAGAGTTTCGAATGGGTGCATCTCAGGACGGACGGCGGCAAAATCATCTGTATTATTAGTCTGGCCAGGATTATGCTGAATGGTAAGCCGGTGGTGTTATGTAGCGGGCATGACATTACTGAGCGCAAGCGGATGGAAGAAGCGCGGACAGAGGCATTGAGCCGCCTTCAGAAAATCGCTAGCCGGGTGCCGGGCGTTGTCTATCAATATCGTTTGCACCCTGATGGCAGATCTTGTTTTCCTTTCGCCAGTGAAGCTATCCATGATATATACCGGGTCAGTCCGGAGGAGGTCCGCGAGGATGCGTCCAAAGTACTTGCCATTCTTCACCCGGAGGACTGCGGCGGCATTGATATCGCCATCCGGCAATCGGCGCGGGACTTGACTCCGTGGTGCTATGAGTATCGGGTGAAGTTCGGCGATGGCACGGTGCGCTGGCTGCTCGGTAACGCGCTGCCGGAGCGGGAAGCGGATGGCTCGACGCTCTGGCACGGGTTCATTACCGACATCACAGAGCGCAAAATGATGGAAGGGGCGTTACGGGAAAGCGAAAATAAACTCGCCACCATTCTCGACAATGTCGACGCCTTTATATATATCAAGGATTGCAACTATCAATACCAGTACGCTAATAAGGCGGTGCGGCAAGTGCTCGGCAGATCTCTGGAAGACATCATCGGCAAGTGGGACGATGCCTTTTTTGATGAAACGACAGCGGCCAAATTGCGCAAAAATGATCGTAGCGTCCTTGAGCTGGGTGAGAGGATCGCGGCTGAAGATACTTATATTCAAAAAGGCAGCGCGATTGCCAGCACCTATCTTACCGTTAAGCAGCCGTTGCGCCGGGAAGACGGCCGTATTTACGGTTTATGCGGCATCTCTACCGACATCACTGAGCGTAAGCAGATAGAGAATGCGCTTCGTGATAGCGAATTTCGCTGGAAATTCGCTATCGAGGGCTCAGGCGATGGCCTTTGGGATTGGGACGTAGCCAATGGCACGGTATTTTTTACCAAACGCTGGAAAGAAATGCTGGGCTTTGCTGAAAACGAGATTGGCAATAGCTTGGATGAGTGGTCGAACCGCATTCACCCTGACGATAAAGCAGATGCTTTGGCTGTAGTGCAGGCGTATTTTGACGGCAAGATTCCGGTTTACACCACGGAGCACCGCGTTAGTTGCAAGGACGGCAGCTACAAATGGATACTCGACCGCGGCATAGTCGTCAGTCGCGATGCCGACGGCAAACCCTTACGCATGATTGGCACGCATACCGACATCAACGAGTATAAGCAAATGGAGGAGAAGCTACGCGACAGCGATGCTTTTAATGTCAGCGTGCTTAATTCGTTGACCTCCCACATCGCCGTACTGGATGCACAGGGGGTTATTGTTGCCGCCAACAACGCATGGCGGCAATTTGCGCAAGAAAACGGTTTATTGAAGTCCAGTCAGGATATGCTGGGATTTAACTATTTGGAGGCGTGTAATAATGCTTTTAATCAACCGTATGGCGATGAGGCAAGCGCTGTTCAGGACGGCATTACTGCGGTGTTGGATGGCGAGCGGGAAATGTTTCACTTGGAGTACCTCTGTCATTCGGCCAATCAGCAACACTGGTTTTATATGAATGTGCTGCCATTGCACGGCTCGCGTCGCGGGGTCGTCGTCAGTCATAAAAACATCACCGAGCGCAAAAAAGCGGAGGAAATTGCCCAAGCCGCTTCTCAATACGCCCGCAGTCTGATTGAAGCGAGTTTGGACCCGTTGGTAACGATCAGCGCGGAGGGCAAGGTCACCGATGTCAATACCGCCACGGAACAGGTGACCGGCGTGTATCGAGACACGCTGATCGGCAGCGACTTCGCGGACTACTTTACCGATCCCGATAAAGCGCGCGCGGGCTATCAGCAGGTCTTTTCCCAGAGCTTTGTGACCGATTATCCGCTGGCGATCCGGCATCTGTCCGGCAAGGTGACCGACGTGCTTTATAACGCCAGCCTGTACCATGACGGCGATGGTAAGGTATTGGGCGTATTCGCCGCAGCGCGCGACATCACCGAACGCAAAAAAGCGGAAGAAATTGCCCAAGCCGCTTCTCAATACGCCCGCAGTCTGATTGAAGCGAGTTTGGACCCGTTGGTAACGATCAGTGCGGAGGGTAAGGTCACCGATGTCAATACCGCCACGGAACAGGTGACCGGCGTGTATCGGGACACGCTGATCGGCAGCGACTTCGCGGACTATTTTACCGATCCCGATAAAGCGCGCGAGGGCTATCAGCGGGTCTTTTCCCAGGGCTTTGTGACCGATTATCCGCTGGCTATCCGTCATCTGTCCGGCAAGGTGACCGACGTGCTTTATAACGCCGGCCTGTACCATGACGGCAACGGTAAGGTGCTGGGCGTATTCGCCGCAGCGCGCGACATCACCGAGCGCAAACAAATCGAAGCCGAGCTGACCCGCTCCAATGCCGAGTTGGAGCAATTCGCCTATGCGGTATCCCACGATATGCGCCAGCCGTTACGCATGGTGAGCAGCTATTTATCCCTGATTGAAAAGGCATTGGCCGGTCAGCTGAATGAAGAAACGCAACAATGTATCGATTTTGCGGTGAACGGCGCAAAACGCATGGATGCGATGATTTTGTCGTTGCTGGATTATTCGCGGATAGGCCGGGTATTTGTAGCGAAAACAAGTCTTAGCAGCAAAGCCTCTTTAAATGAAGCGCTGGCTTTTCTTAATCCCGAACTCAGCGCTTGCGGCGGCAAAATCAAGGTGACCGGCGATTGGCCGGAACTGGTTGCCAGTCGCGATGAATTAACGCGGCTGCTGCAAAACCTGATCGGCAATGCGCTTAAATATCACGAAGAAAATCAAGCGCCGCAGGTTGATGTTCATGGCGCGATTTGCGCAGGGTCGTTACGGGTGGAAGTGCGCGACCGGGGCATCGGTATCGATCCGGGTCAAAGGGATCGGTTGTTTAAGGTGTTTTCCCGTCTACAGGCGCGCAGCCGCTTTGACGGTAGCGGCGTCGGCTTGGCCTTGTGCCGCAAAATCGTCGAACATCACGGCGGTACCATCGGCGTAGAGTCAGAAGGCGAAGGGCAAGGTTGTATGTTCTGGTTTGAGTTGCCCATTGTGAATACTGTAAATTCGGCATAGCAATGCGCCCATCATGCCTCTACGCTCTAATGGGCGGTCAAATTTTTAGAATAGGAAGATACCAATGATTTTTTTCGTTTGGAGTTTTCGAGCACGGCTCAAACAACAAAAATGCGTCATTTGGACAATCCCCATTATCTTAATGTTCAACGCGGCATTGATGGGTTGCCAGGACTCATCGCCCGAAAACCAAGAGCAGCGGGGTGCAAAGCCGTTACAGAAGATTACGGTTGCTTATACCTATCAGCCGCAAAGCATCCTGGTTCATGTTGCTGCGGCTAAAGGCTATTTCGTAACGGAGGGGCTCGATGTTCAGCCGCTGATGCGCAGCTTTGGCAAAGCAGCGCTGGAAACGGTTGTCGGGAACCAGGCCGATTTTGCTACGGTCGCGGAAACGCCGATTATGTTCAATGTACTCAAAGGCGAAAAAATTTTCGTGCTGGCCAACATAGAAGCCAACTCAATGAATAATGCCGTTGTCGCAAGAAAGGGCGCCGGTATTTCTGCGCCCGGCGACTTGAAAGGCAAACGCATAGGCTTCACGCCCGGCACCTCGGGGGATTTTTTTCTGGATTCGCTACTGACGGCAAACGGCTTGACCCGGAGCGAAGTCCAACCGGTCGCCATGAAACCGGATGAAATGCAGGATGCCATGATGGCGAAGAAGGTCGATGCAGTGTCCACCTGGAACTATCCGCTGACGCAAATCAGTCGGCAACTGGGGGATGACGGAACGATCTTTTATGACCGGGAAATCTATACCGAAACTTTCAACATTGCCGCGCGGCAGGAATTCGTTCAAAACAATCCCGAGACAGTCGAACGCTTTCTCCGCGCCCTGATTAAGGCGGAGGATTTCGTCGCCAAGAGCCCGGATGAAGCGCAAGGCATCATGTCTGTAGCGACAAACATAGACAAGGATCTCATCCGCGATGTCTGGAATGATTTTAATTATCACGTCGTGCTCGATCAAACGCTGCTGCTCACGCTGGAGGATGAAACAAGGTGGGCGATTAAGAATAAGCTGACCGACCAGACCGACATGCCCGACTACCTGAGCTACATTCATCTTGATAGCCTCAAGGCCGTAAAACCCGAAGCCGTCAGGATGAGCCGGTAAACAATGCGCATTACTACCCGATTAAGGATCACCTCAACGGTTACGGTAGTTGCTCTCGTGATACTGGCGCCGATACTTATTTGGTCGTTCGTCGAATTTAAAAACGCAAAAAACGACTACCTTCTTGCCGACACGATCAAGGTTAATTTTTTTGAACGGGCCTCATTCAGGGATCAGTATTTCCTATACCGGGAAGAACGGGCGCGGCTGCTGTGGGAAAAAAACAAAGCAACGGCAGATCAGCTATTGCATCAGGCCAACAGCCAATTTCATCGTGAACAAGACCGGCTTAATTTAGAACGCTTGTGCAAAAGCATTGAAGATACCGCCGTTATTTTCCGCCGCATCGTCAATAACACCGAGCTATTGAAAATAGCCGCCGGCAATCGCCAGGTTTATCAAGAACTCGACAAAAGGCTCTACAGTCAACTGCTGATGAAGGCCGGCGCGGTCAGAGATATGGCGACCGCTTTGCAGGATGCAAGTGCGCGGCGTATTCAGTTGAGTTATGAATATATGACCCTCATTGTCGGCGTGTTTGCATTCACGCTGGCGCTAACGACCATTCTGACCTCAATACAACTCGACAGATTGATACGCAGACGTTTGGAGCCGTTGCATGACGGTGCAAAAATTGTTGCCGACGGCGACCTGGATTACAGGATCCGGTGCAAAGGCACTGATGAGTTTGCCGAACTCGCCTTGTCCATCAATTATATGACGGAAAGCCTGCAAGCTTCCTCCAACCGGCTTGAGGCGGAAATCACCGAACGCAGGCAGGTTGACGACAAGCTGGCGCGTGCCCATGGCGAATTGGAACAATTCACGCGTATTGCCGCGCATCATTTACAGGAACCGGCGCGGCGGCTGGTGAGTTTTGCACAACGCCTGCATGCACACTTACCCGCAGAACAGCTAAGCGCGGACGCTATCGCCTCGCTGCATTTTATTGAACAAGGCGCGGCACGGCAAAGCGCGCTGGTGCGCGATATTCAATTGTATCTTGCCGCCGATCAGCCGCGCAGCAGGATGGAAACGGTTAACGTTACCGCCGTTATTGCCGGCCTGCTGGAGCATAAGGCGATGCTGGGGCGTGAAACGGCTGCGCAGGTCGATTACAATGACCTGCCTTCCGTTTATATTGACCAGCCCCGCCTGAAAGATATTTTCAGTATTTTGCTGGACAATGCCCTGTGCTATCGTCATCCTAAGCTTACGCCGCAGATACGGATTAGTGGCGAAGTGAAAGCGGGCCGGGCCGTTTATCGCGTTGCCGATAATGGCGTCGGCATTCCGATGGAGTATCGGGAGCGCGTTTTCGGCGTATTCGAGCGTTTGCAGGTGAATGACGATCAAAATTCCACCGGCATCGGCTTGGCTATTGTCCGGCGCATTATTGAAAGCTGCGGCGGCTCGGTAACGCTAGAGGAAACACCGGGCGGCGGCACGACCGTGTTATTTGATTTACCTGCGTAAATGTCGGCTTATGCTAACCCAACCTAGACAAGAGATTTTATGATAAGCGAAACCGGGAATCCTCACTTCGTTGAAATTTTACTGTTGGAAGATGAACCCTCTGATGCCTATTTAGTCAAAATGGCGTTAAAAGAAGGCAAAGTACTGGCGCATCTGCATCATGTGGTTGATGGGCGAGAGGGATTGGATTTTTTAAACAGGACGGAAAAATATGCCGATGCGCCGCGTCCCGATTTGATTTTTCTGGATCTTAATATGCCGCGTATGAACGGCAGCGAGTTTCTAGCCGTTATCAAGGCGGATGAGCGTTTTAAAGGCATTCCGGTGGTGGTGTTGACGACTTCCGATGTTGAAAAAGACGTGATCTGTTCTTATCAGCTCGGCGCTACCAGCTATATCACCAAGCCTATGGATATGTCGCAGTTCATTACGGCCATTCAGCAGATCGGCGAATATTGGTTTAGTCTGGTGCGTTTGCCGCAAGGCTATAAGCTATAAGCTATGAGCCGAGCCAAAGCGATTCGGGTATTGCTGGTAGAAGACGAAGACGGCGATGCCTATCTGGTAAAAATGAAATTGGGGCAAACGCAGAGCGGGCATTTTGACGTAACCTGGACGCAATCGCTTGCTGAAGCGCAACGCTGTTTGGCGGCGTCTCCTTTTGATGTGTTGCTGCTGGACTTGTCATTACCCGATTCGGAAGGCTTGGCGACCGTTCACAGTGCGCGAGTCATGGCGATCGATATGCCTATTGTGGTGCTCAGCGGACGCGGCGATACCGATTTTGCCTTGACCACTCTGGAAGCGGGCGCGGTAGATTACATGGTCAAGGGTGATTACGGGTACGATGGCTTGGCGCGGGTGATTCGTTACGCACTGTTGCGAGCCGAAATGGAGGCGCGCAACAATTTGTTGATCGCGGCGCTGGAGGCGGCGGCAAATGGCGTGGTTATCACCGATAAAGATGCGATTATCATATGGGCTAATTCGGCTTTCGGGCGATTAACCGGTTACGGTCCGGAAGAAGCGGTGGGGAAAAATCCGAATCAATTGACCAAATCCGGCTTACAGAATGCAGACTTTTACAAGGATATGTGGGAAGTTCTTCTGGCCGGTCAAAATTGGCGCGGCGAGCTTGTTAATAAGCGCAAAAACGGCAGTCTTTATCACGAAGAACTCAGTATTGCCCCGGTAAAAAGCGGGGCAGGCGAAATTACCCATTTTGTCGGCATTAAAGAAGACATTACCGAGCGCAAGGAGATGGAAGCGCAATTGCAGAAATTGGCCAGCACCGACCCCTTGACCGGATTATTTAATCGCCGCGTGTTTTTGGAGCAACTGGAGCTGGAAAGAGCGAAAGTGGCGCGATTGCCTCATTATTCGGCAGTGCTGTTAATGCTGGATTTGGACTTTTTTAAGCGCGTCAATGACGCTTACGGCCATGCCACCGGCGATATAGTGTTAAAGACCTTTGCCGAAATAGCGCGTAATAACTCGCGCTCCATCGATATACCGGCTCGTCTGGGCGGCGAGGAGTTTGCTATTTTGCTGTCCGGGGCAGACAAGAACGACGCCTTGATCATGGCGGAACGCTTGCGCGAGCAAGTTGCGGAGATTGTTATCGCCCATGAAGCGGGCCCGGTGCAGATTACCGTCAGCATCGGCGCGGCTTGCGTTTTGGCGGATGATATTAATGGTGAAGGCGTGTTGCATCGCGCCGACGTGGCTTTGTATGAAGCTAAAGAGCGGGGCCGTAATCAAACCTGCTGGTTCTGTTTTTAGCAAGACAGGCTGGGAACGACGTTATTGCTCGCGCCGCGCTTAGTCGCGAATACTCCCTCTACAAAAATACTTATTGGAATAAATAGCATGAAAAATATTTTATTGGCGCTGTTACTGACAAGCGCTTTTTCAGTGTCGCACGCCGCCGAAAAGCCAAGCGCTTTACAGCAGGCAATTGCCGGCAAGCAGCGTTCGGCAGAGCATAAGCAGCGGGATAAATACCGGCATCCGCAGCAAACGTTGGCATTTTTTGAGGTGAAGGACACTATGACCGTGGTCGAAGTCTGGCCGGGCGAAGGCTGGTATACGGAAATTCTTGCGCCTTATCTAAAAGACCGCGGCAAACTGTATGCAGCGCATTTTTCAGCCGATGCCGACGAGCCTTATTTTAAAAAGAACCTGCATGACTTTGTTAACAAAATAAAAAGCCGGCCGAAAGTTTACGGCAAAGTCGAGTTAAGCGTATTGCAACCGCCGAAATTTTTGCAAATAGCCCCTGAGGCTTCAGTTGACCGGGTTTTAACGTTTCGCAATGTGCATAACTGGATGAAAAACGATCAGGCCGCGGCGGTATTTAATGCCATGTACAAGGCATTAAAGCCCGGCGGCATTTTAGGCGTCGTGGAGCATAGGAATTCAACGTTAAAGCCTCAGGATGTTAAGGCGCTATCCGGCTACGTTACTGAAGACTATGTCATTGCGCTGGCCAGAAACGCAGGCTTTGAATTTCTGGATAAATCCGAAATCAATGCCAATAGTAAAGATACCAAGGATTATCCCGAAGGCGTTTGGACTTTGCCGCCCGCTTTAAAGCTTAAGGATAAAGACAGGAAGAAATACCAGGCTATCGGCGAAAGCGACCGGATGACGATTAAATTTATCAAGCCTAAGTAAATAGTAACCGCCGGTTTTTGCCGGCTGTGACGCTAAAATGGGTGAAGAAATCCACACCGTGGACGGGTGCTCAGCGAAACCGAAATGCATTCCACAAAATAGCCGGTATTTACGACATAAAAAACAATAAGTGATTGAAAAATAATGAAAACAAAATAGTGCGTAAAAAGTGTTCAAATTAACAAAACTGTAATAAAAACCGCTAGTAAGCGTTGTTAAAAACTATTTTTACACAGAGTTATCCACAGATTCTGTGGGTAACTCAAATAGTCTAAATCGTATAGAGACTTAGCCTTAAAACATCAAAAATAATTCAAACATTATGGCCAAGTTGCAAAATGGGGATGAGTTGATTTTCAGGGTTGCCATTGCCGTTCCCGTTTATCGATTATTCGATTATCTCGCTCCGGAACAGTTTGACTCAGGCCCTATTAAACCGGGCATTCGCCTGGAAGTGCCGTTTGGGAAAGCTAAAAAAATCGCCTTTCTGGTCGAGTGTACTCAACAGAGCGATGTAGCAATCGATAAATTAAAGCGGGTCGAACGGATACTGGACGAAAAGCCGCTATTATCCACAAAAGACTTGGCGCTGCTGCATTGGGCCAGCCGTTATTACCATCATCCGTTAGGCGAGGTTTTCAGCGCGGCTTTTCCGGTGGCGCTACGCCAAGGAAAATCAGTCGTTATTCAAGCAGAAAAACGCTATGGCTTGACTGACGCGGGCAAAGCTATCGATAGCGAACTGTTGAAGCGGACGCCCAAACAAAAAAGCGTACTGGAAAAATTTCAAACCTACCCACGCAGTTTGTCCGAAGCGGAACTGTCCGCATGGAATGAAAACTGGCGTACCTCGGTAAAGCAGCTGGTAGACAAGTCTTTGTTACAGCGTGTCGCCCCGGAATTCGGGGGAAGCAACAGCGATCCGATAATCAGGAACAATGCCCTGCAATGTAATTCGCAACAGCAAGCGGCGATAGCGGCGGTATGCGATAGTCTGGGGCAATTCGGCGTCTTTTTACTGGAGGGCGTGACCGGTAGCGGTAAAACCGAAGTGTATATGCAGATTATCCGGACCGTGCTGGAACGGGGGCAGCAGGTGTTGGTGCTGCTGCCGGAAATTACCCTGACCCCTCAGCTTGAAGAACGGTTCAGGCAACGGTTTACCGTAAATATTGCCATTTCGCATTCCAAATTGACCGATCGGCAGCGCGCTTGCGCCTGGCTTAAAATGCAGCGAGGCGAATGTTCCATTTTATTGGGGACCCGATCCGCCTTGTTTACGCCGTTAAAAAATCCCGGTTTGATCATTCTCGATGAAGAGCACGATGCTTCATTCAAACAACAGGAAGGCTTTCGCTTTTCCGCCCGCGATGTCGCCGTGGTGCGCGGCAAGTTGTTAAATATTCCGGTGTTGCTGGGGTCCGCGACGCCTGCGCTGGAAAGCCTGCATAACGTCGATAACAAGCGTTACCGCTTGCTGCACCTGCCGGAACGGGCGGGAAATGCAACTGCGCCGGTTTTGCAGCTGTTGGACATCCGGAACAAAAAAATGCAGGAGGGGCTGTCCGAAGCGCTGGTTGCGGAGATGCGCCTTACCCTGGCAAAAAACGAGCAGGTATTGTTGTTCCTAAACCGGCGCGGCTTCGCGCCAACCCTGATCTGTCACGGTTGCGGCTGGGTGGCGCGATGCCGGCGTTGCGACGCCAATATGGTGATTCATTACGATGAAGGGGTGTTGCGTTGCCATCATTGCGGGCAGGAACAACGTCTGATCAGGCTGTGTCCCGACTGCAAAACCGGGGAGCTGACACCGCTGGGGCTGGGTACCGAGCGGGTGGAGAAAGTGTTGGCGGCGTTATTCGCCGATAAAACGATTGTGCGTCTGGACCGCGATTCGACCCAGCGTAAAGGCTCGCTGGAAAATTATTTGCAGCAAATCAATCAGGGCGAGGTGGATATTATTCTGGGCACGCAAATGCTGGCGAAAGGCCATCATTTCCCCAATGTGACGCTGGTGGCGATACTGGATGTGGACAGCGGCCTGTTCAGCATTGATTTCCATGCCCCGGAAAAACTGGCGCAAATGATCGTGCAGGTCTCAGGTCGCGCCGGACGGGCCGAGAAACCGGGGCGAGTGATTATGCAAACCCGGCAGCCGGAACATCCCTTATTAACAACGCTGATCGGGCAGGGTTATAACAGTTTTGCCAAGACCGCGTTGGCGGAGCGCAAAGAGGCGTCATTGCCGCCGTTCAGTTATCAGGCCCTATTAAGAGTACAGGCTACAGATGCTGAAATGCCGAAGCTATTTTTGGGGGCGGTTGTTGAATTGGCGAACCAGCACAGCAAAGGACATACCGGTATTTTAGGCCCGGTTGCCGCGCCAATGGCCAGACGTGCAGGGCTTTACCGTTATCAATTACTGTTTCAGAGCGGCAAGCGGCCGGAGTTGCACGCGTTGCTGGATGTACTGATGCCGCTTATTGAAAAGCTCAAGTTGGCGAAGAAAGTACGCTGGTCGCTGGATGTCGATCCGGTGGATTTGTATTGAAGATTAAAAGCTTTGCCACGAACGACTGCAAGGATGCAGGAGCGATTGCCGAGGCACGAAGAATGCGATTTTCCTTCGTGCCTTTGTGGTGTATAAAAAATAACCTGATTATAAAGATGCTTCAGCTAACGCAAAAAAACTCCGTCATTCCGGCATGGATGCCGGAATCTAGAGCCAAGGATGGTGGCTATCCCTGGCACCCGTATCCGATTTAGGCAGTATGCCAAGTCATACATTCACATCCATGTGACTGGATACTGGCATCCATGCCAGTATGACGGCGCTAACTGAAGTATCTTACTAATCAGGAAAAATAAAGCCTATTTTTCCAAACCGATAAAATCCCAAACCTTGTGCGAAAAGGTCGACTCTTTATGTTCGGGCACCGGCGGACCGTTCGGGTAGTTTAACTCGTAGACGCGGGCGGCATCTTTGGCAAGGTCCGGCAGTTCAAGTTTAGCGTAGGCTTCCTGCATGATTTGCAATGCATAAGGAACCGCAGGCGTGCGCTGGTATTTATCAACGACGGTAGAGGCCCTGTTGACAGCGGCAACATAAGCCTTGCGTTTCATGTAAAAACGGGCGACATGGACTTCATACATCGCCAGATTGTTTTTAAGCGCAATCATGCGTAGCTGAGCATCGGCTACGTATTTGCTTTGTGGAAATCTGCGAGTCAGTTCGGCAAAGTTGTCATAGGCGTCGCGGGCGGTTCCAGGGTCGCGTTGCGAGGTATCGGTAGGCAGGAAACGATCGATAAAACCGATGCCGCGATTGTAATTAACCAGGCCTTTTAAATAATAAGCATAATCGACGCTGGAACTGCGCGGGTTGATTTTGATAAAGCGGTCGGCGGCGGCGATGGCGGCCTCAGGGTCGCTGTTTTTGTAATAGGCGTAAGCAATATCCAGCTGAGTCTGGGCGGATTCATCGCCAAAAGGATAGCGGGATTCAAGCGCTTCGTAGAGTTTGATGGCTTTGTCATAATTGCCGGCATCCAGCGCTGTTTTGGCTTGGCCCCGAAACTTTTCGGCATTCCAGTCGGCATATTCGTCTTCGGTGTCGGAGTCGCCGGAACCCAGGCTTTTAAGCGTCTCGCAACCCTGAAGAGACAGGCCTAAACAACAGATAAATAAAAATTTAATTAAAATTAATCGCATAGTGCTAACGACACGCTGTAATATAAG
>DAINRH010000042.1:17326-24146 GCA_036741905.1 Methylobacter sp.
AGAAGAACTTGTTATGACAAGATTAACGGAAGAAGTGCCATTTGAAATGGCCGGCATGCGATTGGATCAGGTGCTTGCGGAACTGTTTACGGATTATTCGCGCAGTAAACTGCAAAGCTGGGTTAAATCAGGACGAGTGCGGGTCAACGGCTTAACGCTAAAGCCCAAGGACAAACTTGAGGGCGGCGAAACGATAGCGCTGGATGCGGAGGCGGAAATAGTAATAACCGCCGAACCGGAGCCCATTCCGCTGGAAATCGTTTTTGAAGATGACAGCATCCTGATTGTGAACAAACCGGCAGGTCTGGTGGTGCATCCGGCGGTAGGAAACTGGAACGGCACCTTGCTGAACGCGTTGCTGAATCATGATGCCAATCTGGAAACTTTGCCAAGAGCGGGCATTGTGCATCGAATCGATAAGGAAACCAGCGGGCTGTTGATGATTGCGAAAACGTTGCAAGCCCATAACAGTCTGACGCAGCAGCTACAGGACCGGGACATCACCCGCGAATACCTGGCGATTACCCGTGGCCGCATGACCGCAGGCGGGACGGTGGATGAGCCGATCGGCAGGCATCCTACCGATCGTAAGCGCTATGCGGTCAGGGAAAACGGCAAGCATGCGGTGACCCATTACCGAGTCGGTCAGCGCTTTACCCGTCATACTCTGGTTCAGGTTAAGCTGGAAACCGGCCGCACCCACCAGATCCGGGTGCATATGGCGCATATTCGTTTTCCGCTGTTGGGCGATCAGGTTTATGGCGGACGCTTTCAAATGCCGCCCGATTGCAGTGAACAGTTGGAAAAAGAATTGCGCAGTTTCAAACGGCAGGCCTTGCATGCGGCAAAATTGGGTTTGCAGCACCCGGTTACCGATGAATATCTTGAATGGGAACAACCACTGCCGGAGGATATGATTCGGTTGCTGGACGCGTTGGCGGACAATGAGCGGGACTAAACACTGGCTGACTCCCGATTGGCCTGTGCCGGCCAATATTCGCGCAGCGACTACCTTACGTACCGGCGGGGTCAGTTACGGCGCTTACGCCAGCCTTAATCCGGCCATGCATGTGGGCGATGATGTCGACTTGGTTAAGAAAAATCGGCAGCTTATAAAAGAATTGCTGGATTTGCCCGGCGAGCCGGTTTGGCTGGAGCAAATCCACAGTAATCGGGCGGTGCCGGCGGTAAAAACCGAATCTTTGCAGCAAGCCGATGCCAGTTATACGGCAGAAGCAGGAGTTGTCTGCGCGGTGATGACGGCGGACTGCTTGCCGCTGCTGGTGTGCGCGGCTGACGGCAGCCAAGTTGCCGCCATTCATGCCGGTTGGCGAGGCTTGCTGGCCGGGGTTGTCGCTAATACGCTAAGCGCAATGCAAGACAACGAGCTGCTGGTTTGGTTGGGACCTGCAATCGGCCCGGACTGCTTTGAAGTAGGCGTCGAAGTGCGGGATGCCTTTGTGCAGAAATCGGCTGCATTCATGACTGCTTTTAAACAGCAAAGTAACGGCAAGTGGTTGGCGGATATTTATCAGCTGGCCCGGATTGATCTGGCTACGCTGGGCATAGACAAAATTTACGGCGGCGGTTTTTGCACCGTTACCGAACAGGAACGGTTTTATTCCTACCGCCGGGATAAACAAACAGGGCGTATGGCTACGCTGATTTGGAGAGCATAACAGAGTGAGTTTACTGATATTAATTATCATCTTTACGGCGGTCGGCGGCGTATTAAGCGTCATGGCGGCCGCCGTTTTTTTATTGTTGCCGGATCATCGCAGGAATGCGGTATTGCCGCACGGCATCAGTTTTGCGATAGGCGCGTTATTGGCGGTCGCCTTTTGGGGCTTGATTCCCGAGGCCTTTGCACAAATTAAGCCTGAGCAGTTTCAAGCGTTATCCGGAACCATTTTAGCGGGCGTGCTCGGTTTTTTTGTGCTGGAAAAGTTGCTGATCTGGCGGCATTGCCATTCCGGCGATTGCGAGGCGCACGGCGATGAAGATGAGCACGCACATGACCACGGGCATAGTCACAGTCATGGCATGGCGAAGTCAGCCGGTGCGTTGATTATTCTCGGCGACGGCATCCACAATTTTGTCGACGGGGTTTTAATTGCGGCCGCGTTTTTGACCGATGTGCATTTGGGGATAGTTACCAGTCTGGCTGTTGCGGCGCACGAAATTCCTCAGGAAGTGGGGGATTTTGCGATTTTGCTGCACAGCGGCTATTCCAAAAGCAAGGCGCTTTTTTACAACATGCTCGCCAGTTTAACCACGGTGTTGGGCGGCGTGCTGGCGTATTTCGGCTTGGAAGATTTGCATGACAGCTTGCCGTACTTTCTGGCGCTGGCGGCCTCAAGCTTTATCTATATTGCGGTTGCCGATTTGATACCGTCATTGCATAAAAAGACCGACATGAAAACATCATTGCAGCAGATCACGTTGATTGCTATGGGGGTGTTGTTGATCTGTTCGTTGCACGGCATTGCGCATAATATGGAGGTTTAGGCAACAGACGCAAAGTGCGTTAAGCGGAAATGTCGGGCAGAGGTAAAACCGCTACGCGAGCTATCAATGCGGCATCAAGCCGGTTCGCTGTCTTCGATATTCTATAGGTATTGTTTTTCCCGAAATTTTTAATGAAAATGCGGGAAACCAACATGAATTTTGTCATGACTAATCAACCGGAGAATAATGCGATGGCCCAACAACATCCGTCTGGAAGCATTTTCATGACCGAAGAGGAATATTTACAAAGCGAATTAACCTCTGAGGTCAAGCGCGAGTATATCGACGGTCAGGTTTATGCCATGACAGGTGCTAAGCATAACCATAATTTTATTTCAGGAAATATGTTTTCTAATTTTAGGAATCATCTTAAAGGTACGCCTTGCGCCTCTTTCATGGCGGACACCAAGGTGCGTTTAGGGAAAAATTATGTTTACCCCGATGTGCTGGTGGATTGCGGCAAAATGTCCGGCGATGATTATTTTTCAACATCTCCGGTGATTATTGTTGAAGTCTTGTCTAAATCGACCCGGATGCGCGATACCACGACAAAGCTTATCCAATACATAAACTTACCCTCTTTAAAAGAGTATGTATTGATAGAGCAGGACTTTGTTTCCGTGCAAGTGCTGCGTAAAAGCCATCACTGGCAGCCGGAATATTTTTATCTTGGCGATAGCGTTACTTTTGAGTCTATCGGCTTAGTGCTGACGGTTGAAGAAATTTATGACCGCGTTGATAACGCCGATATGAATGAATTCAGGCAGGGTGTTTAAATCAATCAGTCTGTGGATCTACTTTATGGATTTAGAGGGTGGAGATATATGATCGCAAGAAGGCCTAGTTCTCATTGAATTAGCGCAGGATTGAAAACTTCAATGCTTTCCTGTTCACAAATCCCTATCATTCCTGCATCGGAAGTAATCAGTATTATAGGTTGTTGATTTTTCGTCGACAACTCAAGCACTAATGCCAAATGAATGGCATCAAGCGAATCTATTGCTTGTTTTTGAATGCCGTATTTATAAGTCAGTTTTTGGGCGGCGACTAATATACGGGCTGTCAGTCCTGTAGGGTACGCTGTGCGTGCCTTTATTGAAGTTTCGTGGCAATGAAAAGGTACGCACAGCGTACCCTACGCTACTTGGTCTGCTTTTAAGTCTTGTAGGCTACGCACCCGCATTACTCAGGCTTATCAGTGCCGTGGACATCATTTCTTTGATCACCGGCATTTTTAAGAATATCGGGCAATCTTTCCAGCAGTTGCGGCAATGCCGTCTGCACCGTATCCCAAACTACTTCAAGGTTAATTTCGAAATAGCCATGCGCGATGCGGTTACGCATGCCCTTCATGCTTCGCCAAGGTATGTCGGGATGCAGATCGAGAAATTGCTCGTAGTCTTTGAGCAGTTTGGTGGCGGCTTCGCCAATGATGACGAGATTTAAAATCACCGCTTGTTGAGTCCGCTTATCGGCAAGGAAGTCATTCTTATCCAGTCCTTCTGTGTACTCGCATGCCTGCTGTGCGGCTTCGAGCATATGCTCTAAATAGTCGGGAAGACGGGTTTCACTCATATCAAGCGGGCTTCGGCAAGCACCTGATCGCGGAACTTCGGCGGCAGATCGCCGGGCGTCCGCAAATCAACCGTAACGCCAAGCAGTTCTTCCAGTTCAATTTGTAAGCCGCCAAGGTCGAATAAGGTGGTGCCGGGTAATGCATCCACCAGCAAATCAAGGTCGCTGCCGTCCCGGTCGTCTCCGTGCAGGACGGAACCAAACACGCGAGGGTTTACCGTGTGGAAGCGGTTCGCCGCCTCGCGCACTGCATTTCGTTTCAAGTCAAGCGCAATGGAGGGTCTCATAGGTCAAACATATCAGTCCTGTAGGGTACGCAGTGCGTACCTTTTCATTATCATGATTCTAAAAAAGGTACGCTTAGCGTACCCTGCGTTACGAATTTTTAAGTCACCACATCCGGCTCAGTTCTGCCCGTACGTTTTTTAACCTCGCAAAACTGCTCGGCAAGGCCGATCAACTCCGCCAAGGCCACTTGGGCATCCTGATCATGCTTGGAGGCATCCGCTTCAAAGCGCTCCAAATAGATTCTTAACGTTGCGCCGACTGTGCCGGTTCCCGATAAACGGAAAATAATGCGGGAGCCGTTGTCAAAGCCGATGCGTATGCCCTGTTTGCGGCTGATGCTGCCGTCTATCGAATCCTCATAACTGAATTCATCGGCATATTTAACCGTGTACTCGCCGAAAGTCTGTCCCGGCAAGGCGGGTAATTGGCTACGCAGGTGATCGACAATGCCGTTGGCAATATCCATTTCCACGGCTTCATAGTCGTGCCGGCAATAAATATCGCGGCCGAATTTCTGCCAGTGCTCATGCACGATGTCGGCAACAGATTGGCGTCTTCTGGCGATTAAATTCAGCCAGAACAATACCGCCCATAAGCCGTCTTTTTCCCGGACATGATCCGAGCCGGTGCCGAAGCTTTCTTCGCCGCACAGGGTGATTTTTCCTGCGTCTAGAAGATTGCCGAAAAATTTCCAGCCGGTCGGCGTTTCGTAGCAGGGAATGTTGTAACAGGCGGCGACGCGGTCAACCGCCTGGCTGGTGGGCATGGAGCGAGCCACGCCGCGCAAGCCTTGGGCATAAGCCGGAATTAAATGCGCGTTGGCGGCCATAATGGCCAAGCTGTCGCTGGGCGTTACGAAAATATTGCTGCCGGTTATCATATTACGGTCGCCGTCGCCGTCGGATGCTGCGCCGAAAACCGGGGTCGCCGCGCTGAACATGCGCTCGGCCAATTCCTGGGCATGGGCTAAGTTGGGGTCGGGGTGATGGCCGCCGAAATCTTCCAGCGGCTCGGCATTAATAACCGAATCCGGCGTTGCGCCCAGCATATCGACCAGTATTCTTTTTGCATAAGGGCCGGTGATGGCATGCATTGCGTCAAAGAGCAGGGTGATATAGCCGGAACCGATGCTTTGTTTGAGTAAATTGAAGTCGAAAATAGATTGCATCAGTTCCGCATAATCGGTCACCGGATCGACGATAGTAATGCTAAGGCCGTCTATTTGCTGAGTGCCGATGCGATCCAGATCTATATCGTCGATATGAGCGATTTTGTAGCTGTCGATGGTCTGGCTGCGCTGATAAAACGCGTTGGTGTATTTTTCCGGGGCAGGGCCGCCATTGCTGACATTGTATTTAATGCCGAAGTCTTCGTCAGGGCCGCCGGGATTGTGGCTGGCGGAAAGTATCAGTCCGCCGAATGCGTTATTTTTTCTGATGACATGTGATGCCGCCGGGGTAGACAGCAGTCCGCCTTGACCTATAATGAGTTCACCGAAACCGTTGGCTGCGGCCATTTTGATGATGATTTGTATGGCCGGTCTGTTAAAATACCGTCCGTCCCCGCCTAGTACCAGCGTTTTTCCGGTAAAGTCATGCAAGGAATCGAAAATTGACTGGACAAAATTTTCCAGATAACCGGGTTGCTGAAAGACTTTAACTTTTTTTCTGAGTCCCGATGTGCCTGGGTTTTGGTCGTTGTATGGATGCGTTGTGACGGTTTCTATTTGCATGTTGGGTCCTTAATTCGACAATTAACCTGGTGACTAAAGTACACCAAAATTCTTATCTAGTGTAGATCATTTATGTTGCGAGTTTATTTATTGCTGTGCTGTAGTTTTTTTTCTTTTGCTGTCATTGCGGATGACGATGTTTGGCTTTTAGTGGATACCAAAGCGCTCACCATTGAGGTGAAAAAAGGCAAGCAGACGCTTGAAACCATAAATGATATTGCCATTGGTCGCGGCGGTGCCGGCTTTAAAAGTCATCGAGGCGATAACATAACGCCTTTTGGGGATTACAGGATAGGCTGGGTTGGCGAGAGCAGTTCTTTTCGAAAGTTTTTCGGTTTAACTTATCCGTCCGCAGAGGATGCCCAAAAAGCCCTGGAAGAGGGGGTTATTAATCAAGTGGCTTACAACAGTATTATAAGCGCTCATCGGTCTCATCAAGTGCCGCCGCAAAACACGCCTTTAGGGGGGAGAATCGGCATTCACGGCCTGGGGCGAGCCGATGAAAAAATTCATAAATCGATGAATTGGACGCATGGATGTATTGCATTAACTAACGGGCAGATTGATCATTTAAGTCAATGGCTGGACAAGGGAACAGTTGTTAAAATAAAATAAAACTGGAAAATAATTTAAAAACAGTGCAAAATTAAAATCAGTAAGCGTTTTTTTGTTGTAATAACTTTATGAAGGGAAAATAATATGAAAAAAGTAATGAAA
>DAINRH010000043.1:0-10595 GCA_036741905.1 Methylobacter sp.
GTAATGCTTGCCTGGTCGATGATCTCGGTTCGGTAGCGGTAAATTCGGATATTTTCAGACCAGTAATCGGGCGCTAATCCTGCTTTTAGTTTTAAATGCCGCAAAAATTGCTCAGGTTCCGGCAATGACGCCCATACCGACGGCAAAAAAGTGCCGCGTCGGCGGCTTTGTTCCAATATTAAACCGTCTATTCTCGGCGGCTGTTCGCGCTTGTTCGCAACGTTGTAAATGTCCGGCTCCTCCAATATCAAGCCGTCTATACCGGGTTGCAGTTGGGATATTAAGTCCTGTTCAGAGGTAAATGCAATGGGTTCGGCAGCTGTGAGCAAGGACAGGTGTATTTCCAGGTCGGCGAGTTCGTTCGCTTGCAGCGGCGGAAAGCGAGGGTCTTTGAAGGCGGCGGAAAATGCGTTTTCGGCAATATCTTCGGCCAGCGGCCTGAGTGCTTCCAGCATGCCGATGCAACCGCGCAACTGACGGTTTATCTCCAAGGTAACAAAAGTGGCGCGCCGCTCGGTTAATTCTTCCGGATAATCGTCCAAGTCGATGTTCAGGGGGCGGCCTGTTTGCAAGCCATGCTGAATGGCGCTTTTCGCCAAATCCAACAGGCGTTGCCGATTCGCATTATTCAATGACATAAGCACCGTAGCCGACCACGTTGGCTTTATCTCCCGCGGTGTCGCCGGAGTTGCGCAGGTCGATGGTGGTAACGGACAGCGATTTTTTCCTTGCCAGATTTAACAGGCCGCTGACCGGCACTTTACCGCAAGCGGATTCGGAGGCGAGTTGCTCATATTGCAGCTGTTCTATGGCCCGGCTGGTCGATTTATCCATCTGCTGAGCGGTGGCATAATCATGATAATGGCTCAGGTCGGAACTGATCACAATCAGCGTTTCATCGCCGCCCCATAACGTATCAAGCACCTGACTGACTTGTTCCGGCGAAGCCTCGCCTGCAACAATGGGCACGATTTCAAAGCTATCCAACATTTCCTGTAAAAAGGGCAGATGCACTTCCAGGCTGTGCTCGTAGGTGTGGGCCTGCTCAAGATATTCGACAAAGGGCAGGCGGGCTATGGATTGCACTGCCGCCAGGTCCACAGGGACAGATCCCAACGGCGTGGTAAACGTCTGGGCCCTGCTTACGGCCAGGCCCCTGAAAGCGACACGATGAGAGGGGCCGATAAGCACCACGCGGGTTATCTTGTCATGGGCTTTTTTTAACCGGGCATAGGCGCTTGCGGTGATCGGGCCGGAATAAATATAGCCGGCGTGAGGCGCGATGATGGCTTTGGGAGCTGGTGCGGCGGTCGCCGCATCATTCAAAAACCGGTCCAGCATCAGATGAAGCTGTTCCGGATTTGCAGGATAAAAAGAACCTGCTACGGCGGGCTGTCTATTCATTAGCGTGTCCTTGTGTTTAATCTATACAACGGCATGGGGATAGGCTGCACTTGTTGAGGGAAATGCCGGCGGCGTCTTAGTTCGCAAGATGGTAACACTTAATTGTTACGGATTTTTAACAATCCTTCAGCGCTGAAAAGCGCAGTACAACGCAAATCGACAGCCTATCGATAGCATCGATAATAGGATTAAAGCCATCCCGCATCTATAGGTGTCATTACCTAGGCGTACGAAAAGCGTTTATTTTATTTCTCTGATAAGCCATGCTGGACAATCGCTGCAAAAAGGTTGAGTTATTGAAGTAAGCTTTCATGCTGGAAAAGTCATTTGATCGACGAAAACCAAAAGTAGGCGTCTTTAAGCGACGCAAATGAACATATTGGTTTTTTCTTTTCGTGGACTGACTGGCGTTTTTAGGTTCACGTACTTAAAGCGGCGTCCTTTTACTATTTATTAGTGGAAACAGGAGAATAATCATGACTGATTTTGTTAGCCAAGACACCGTAAAAACCCGCTACTGGCATGCTCTTGATGATGGCCGGATTCAATGCGATCTCTGCCCCCGGTTTTGCAAGATGCACAAAGGCCAGCGCGGCCTGTGCTTTGTCAGGCAAAATCTGGACGACCGGATTGTGATGACCAGTTACGGCCGCTCCAGCGGCTTTGCCATTGATCCGATCGAAAAGAAACCGCTGAACCATTTTTTACCGGGCACGCCGGTGTTTTCTTTCGGCACCGCCGGATGCAATCTGGCCTGCAACTTTTGCCAGAATTGGGACATCAGCAAGTCGCGGGAAATGGATACCTTGATGAGCAAGGCGTCGCCCGATGCCATTGCGCAGACGGCGCTTGATTACGGCTGCGACAGCGTCGCTTATACCTATAACGATCCGGTCGTTTTTCATGAATATGCGATTGATACCGCCCAGGCCTGTCGGCGTCTGGGCTTAAAATCAGTGGCGGTATCCGCGGGATATGTCTGCGCGGAGCCCAGAGCCGAGTTTTATCAATGGATGGATGCCGCCAATATCGATTTAAAAGCCTTTACCGAACGGTTTTATCACAAAATTGTCGGCGGGCATCTGGAGCCGGTATTGGAAACGCTTAAGTACATCAAGCATGAAACATCGGTCTGGCTGGAGCTGACTACCTTGGTTATTCCGGGCGAGAACGATTCGGAAAGCGAGCTGGAAGGCATGACCCAATGGGTCGTCGAGAATTTGGGGCCGGATGTGCCGATGCACTTTACCGCGTTTCACCCGGACTGGAAGATGCGCGACAAGCCGCCTACGCCGCTTTCATCCTTATTGCAGGCGCGGCAAATCGCCATCAAAAACGGTGTGCGCTATGCCTATGTGGGCAATGTGCATGATAAGTCCGCAGAGAGCACCTATTGCCACGCTTGCAAAAAGATACTGATAGGCCGCGACTGGTACGAATTGTCCGATTGGAATCTGGATGGGGCGGGAAATTGCCGTTTTTGCGGCGAACCTTGCGCGGGGCTGTTCAACCCGAAGCCGGGAAACTGGGGCGCGAAGCGAAAAGCGGTGGTTATGGGCTGAAGATTAGCATTAACCCAAGCGGGCAAATCGGAACCAAAATTAAAGACTCAAGCCGGACGAGGCAGGTTGCCTCGTCCGAAACGATTTGCGTTGAAAAGTGTAATCGCTTTGCTTGAGCGCGGCTCAATGCGAGGGATGCGACGATGATGACTTGGTTACATCGGTTCTGCGCAAAATATAGCGTTCCGCCAATTTGCCGGAGATACGATTGCCAGTGTTATCGAGTTGAATGAGCGTATTTTCGCCGACAAGATATTGCCGTGTCGTTGAATTATCGCGCGGCGTTAAAACAAGCGTATTGCTGTTATTGCCTTCAGTAAATCTTCCTTTTTCGACAATTTCTCTTTCCGACTTACCGACGTATTGGGTAATCAAGAGATAGCTGTTATTTTTGTTCAAAGCGAGCGTCGTTTTAACGCCCTTGCAATCGTCGCAGGGCAGAAAGCCGAGATAAACACCGGGCCAATCAAGGCTGTTTTGCGCATGATGCGTACCCGTCTCCGTTGCTTCAGCAACAACAGTGCCGCAAGCCGAAGAAATTGCGATGAAAAGAAAACAAGTCTGAATGTATTTAAAGGTTCGCATATTTGCTCCCAGGCAAAACGACGATAATAATAAAGTAACTGTGCAGGCCGAGTTACCGGGCGGGGCAGTTCGTAAATGCGTAACGCACCGCTACTGCCCTGTATCCGTACAGTCGTAACCCGATCTACAAGGCTACAACGAATCGCCAATATACTTTTTGTAAAAAGGCCAGGTTTTAACGTGCAGATGTTTTCTGATAGGGGTTTTAATGACCGATACGCACAAGGCGATAGAGAACAGACACCAAACCGCAGAGTATTCGTTGGGATCAGTGGTCGTAATATCGGAAATAAACGGGCCGATCAAATAATGGAAGCCCACGAAACGCCACGAACCGTACATAAGCGGCATGTAAAAAGCGACCAGGATATAAGTCAGCGCATGCAAGCCCCAGTTAAATCCGAACAGCCAGCCGACAGGGTCCGACAACAGGCCGTTCAACGGCATTTGCCAGGCGATATGCCAGGAGCCGGAAGTGGAGCAGACGCTCGGCCCGCAAAAGCCTTCTATGCCGATGTTGCAGGAACCGGCCCAGGCAAAAGGATACATTTTGATCAGCATGGAGAGCGTTCCGATGGCGCAGATCGTATAAACAGTCGTGCGGATTTTGATTTTGACGCTTTCCGGGATGAAGTACATCGCGACCATGTTGACAAAAAACGGCTGAAACGAGACGTGCAAATAGCCCAACAGCGTGAGTATCTGATTGCTCGGATTGTCACACAAATCGATATAGACATAAGTGACTGCCTGTAATAATTCCATCAAGGCAAAATAAGTTAACGGAATCCAGAGCTCTTTCGATTCCCCTTGTTTAAGCGCAACATAAGCTGCGGTACTAAGACCTGCGACGGCTAAAACGCCTGACGCTTCACCACTCCAACACATATAACTGACCTTTTTTTAATTATTAAATACTGTCTGCCCAGGCATTTGTCAGCTGAGTCAGCAGTAATGTTTTAGTTAGCTATGCGGATGTTTTTCAATATTGACCCGCGCTAGGCAATATCGACAGTCGGCATAGCTATAGCCTTGTTTTTATAACCCGCCGGCAGGAACATTTGGTGATCGAAACAAACGGTTGTAAACCTATCCATTGTATTACAAATAGTCTGGAATTGAGAAAATGTAATCCACCCCTTAAAGACATTTCACCGCGAAGACACGAAGTTCACGAAGGAAAAGACGCGAAGCCGATGAATGAATACGAGAGGTAATACGCAAACAGCAGACGCTTTGGCGACGCAGGAGCGGTTGCTTCGTGGTGAATCAATCTCTTGCATTTTATTGATTGAAGCTTAAGTTGATTCAAATGAGGCGCTTGCCCTACTCAATGCCCTTATAGCCGGAAGTGATCGGGTAACGCCGGTCGCGGCCGAAGGCCCTGCCGGTAATCTTGATTCCCGGAGGGGATTGCCTGCGTTTATATTCGTTCCGGTCAACCAGGCTGACGGCTCTGGCTACATCTTCGCGCCTGAATCCGGCGGCGATGATTTGATCGGCCGACTGGTCCTTTTCGATATAACGCTCCAGGATCGGATCCAGCACATCGTAAGGCGGTAAGGAATCCGCATCGACCTGATCGGGCGCGAGTTCAGCGGATGGCGGACGGATAATGACCCGTTCCGGAATTACCGGAGATAACGCATTGCGATAACGCGCCAATTGATAAACCAGCAGCTTGGGCACATCCTTGATCGGCGCAAAACCGCCGGACATGTCGCCGTACAAGGTCGCATAACCGACGCTCATTTCGCTCTTGTTGCCGGTGGTTAATAACAGTTTGCCTTGCTTGTTCGACAGCGCCATCAACACCACGCCGCGGCAACGCGCCTGAATGTTTTCCTCGGTGGCGTCTTTGGCCGTACCGGCGAAAATATCGGCCAGCATGCCGGTGAAGGCATTAACGGCGGGTTCTATCGGAATAATATGATGCTTGACGCCCAAGGCTTCCGCTTCCAGTATTGCATCTTCATTACTCATGTCTTGGGTATAGCGCGACGGCAGCAATACGGCTTCGACTTTATCCGCGCCCAATGCATCGACGGCCAAAGCCAGAACCAGCGCCGAATCGATGCCTCCGGACAGTCCCAAAATGGCCCCTTGAAAGCCGTTTTTGCGCACATAATCTTTAATGCCTAGCACCAACGCCTGATACTCGCTGGAGATTTCATTGTAAAGCGGCGCACACTCGGTTTTTACCGGCTGATTGCCGTCAAATTCGACCAGACTAATCTGTTCGTTAAACTCCGCAGCACGGAACACGATGTCGCCGTCTGCGTCTGCGACAAAAGACGCGCCGTCGAAAATCAATTCATCCTGACCGCCGACTTGGTTGACATACACCAACGGAATTTTAGCGGCTTTAACCTGGCTGCAAATAACGGCTTCACGCTGATGGATTTTTCCCGAATTGAACGGCGAGGCGTTAATGGTCAGCAGCAGTTCAGCTCCCGCCTCTTTGCTGTCCTCAATAATGCCGGGCCGCCAAACATCCTCGCAAATGGTCAAGCCTATAAAGGTGCCGTTGAATTCAAATACGCAAGGCTGCTTGCCCGCGGTAAAATACCGTTGCTCGTCAAACACCCCGTAATTGGGCAGCGCCCGTTTGCGATAACAGGCGACTATCGCTCCCTGATGCAACACCGCCGCGCTGTTGTAAAGCTTATCGCCGTCGTGTTCGGGAAAACCGACGACCATTGCAATGCCGACAACACGGTCGGCCAACTGGTAAAGCGCGTTATTGGCGGCGGCAATAAAATCGGTGCGCAATAACAAGTCTTCAGCAGGGTAGCCGGTAATAGTCAATTCGGGAAAGACAATCATATCCGCGCCCAATTCATCACGGGCATGAATGGCGGCGCGGACGATGTTGTCGACATTGGCGGCGATGTCGCCGACCAGGAAGTTGGTTTGGGCTAGGGCTATTTTTAGGGTCATGAAGAGTACAAATTCAATAATGTGATTTGGAAGAATTCGGGCTTATGCCCTACAAATCTTCCAACAAATTGACAAATGGATGATGGTTTTTCCAGCGGTAAGCTTGGAAATCTCTCCTATCCGTAGAAACAATGCGACCATGCCCCAAATGCTCCGCCAACAAAATCATTGAGGCATCCGCTAAATCCATCGGCAAATCAGCGTATTTGCGCATCAGCAATGCCATTTTTGGGAGTTCGGCTTCACCGATCACAAAAAGTTGAAACAACCCATCGCTTTGCGCTAATAAAAACTCTGCCGAATATTGCGCGCCGCAACGTGTTTGCAATAGATAGCAGACTTCAGTGACAACGGGCAGGGTTGTGATCAAGGGTTCATCGAGATTTTTAGCGTAATCGCTTACCTTTAGGTGCAGATTGTCACGGCGGTCAAGCAGTGCAAGCCAAAAACCGGTATCGGCGCTAATCATCTGCACTCCATAAATGTTTTTTGTAGTCCACAGACAGTGTGCCGTCACCTTCCATGCATCCAAGAAGCCCATGCTTTTCCATGATTTTCAGCATCTTCGAACCTTGTGTTTCATGGGGTTGGATAGTTTCATCGACTGCTTTCGCCAAAATTTCTGCGGCGACTTCGCTTAGCGGTTTATTTAAGCGTTGCTGTAATCTCATTAGACGTTCGGAATGGATTTCGTCTAATTCAACTTCGATGTGCATGGGCGTCCTCCTGTTGGAATTAAACTGATTCTGCAGTAGGGTGAAATATGACTTTCACTGCTGAAATCTGGTTTCTATTTTTTTTAGCACATCATCACCGGAAACTGAGGTTATCTCGCCTGATCGTAGTTGCTGCAAACGGTGTTTTGCTATTTTCGTATCGATCTCGGATTCCGGTGCATTTAAGCTTCGAAGCAATGAATCTACCACCAATGCCCGCTCTTCGACGGGCAGCGAAACAGCTTCGGCTATGAGGTCTTTGGTTTTCATGTTTGCTCCATTTATTTAGCTACGAATGTTTGCTGAATTGAGACGCGATAAATCGCGTCTCTACAATCAATTTTACAAACAGCCCTTCATAGCCACGCCAATATCAGTCGGCGAACTGACCACTTCAATCCCCGCCGCTTTAAGCGCGGCGACTTTGCCTTCCGCCGTGCCTTTTCCGCCGGTGACTATAGCCCCGGCATGGCCCATGCGCTTGCCGGGAGGCGCTGTTTGTCCTGCAATATACGCAACCACAGGTTTGGTGACATGCGCTTTGATATAGTCTGCGGCCTCTTCTTCCTCGCCGCCGCCGATTTCGCCGACCATCACGATGCCTTTGGTTTGTTCGTCAGCCTGAAAACGGCTCAGCACATCGACGAAATTCATGCCGTGGATCGGGTCGCCGCCGATGCCGACGCAGGTGCTTTGTCCCAGGCCTTGCGCGGTGGTTTGATGCACCGATTCATAGGTCAAGGTGCCGGAACGCGACACGATGCCGATCGATCCGGGCAGGTGAATATGGCCGGGCATGATGCCGATTTTACATGCGCCGGGGGTGATGACGCCGGGGCAGTTCGGTCCGATCAGCAACGCACCGGTGCCGTCCATCGCCGCCTTGACGCGCAGCATTTGCAATATCGGAATGCCTTCGGTGATGCAGACGATCAGTTTAATTCCGGCATCGACCGCCTCCAAAATGGCATCGGCGGCGTAAAATGGCGGCACGTAAATGACGCTGGCGGTTGCTCCTGTGCCGTCTACGGCATCTTGTACGGTGTTGAAAACCGGCAAGCCCAAATGGGTTTCGCCGCCGCGTTCCGGGGTAACGCCGCCGACTAACTTTGTGCCGTAATCTAGCGCTTGCTGGGAATGGAACGTGCCTTGTTTGCCGGTAAAACCCTGGCAAATTACTTTAGTGTCTTTGTCGATTAAAATGCTCATGCGGCCTCCGCCAATGCTACGACTTGTTCTGCGGCGTGTGCCAAATCATCCGCCGCATAAAGATTGAGTCCGGTGTTGCTCAGTAAGGCCCGGCCCTGTTCGGCATTGGTGCCTTCCAGCCGGACCACCACCGGTATGGTGACGTGAACCTGTTCGACGGCGGCTAAAATGCCCGCCGCGATAATGTCGCACTGGACGATGCCGCCGAAAATATTCACCAATACCGCTTTGACGCTATGATCCGACAGGATCAGCTTGAACGCCTCGCAGACTTTTTCGATGCTGGTGCCGCCGCCGACATCGAGAAAATTGGCCGGTAGCCCGCCTTTGAGTTTGACCAGATCCATGGTTGCCATCGCCAGTCCCGCGCCGTTGACCATGCAGCCGATATTGCCTTCCAAGGTGATGTAATTCAGCCCGAATTGCTGGGCTTTGTTTTCTTTTTCGTCTTCCTGGTCGGCGTCTTTCATCGCTTTTATATCGGGATGCGCTTCCACCGCGTTATCGTCGAAATTGATCTTGGCATCCAGAGCGATCAGCTCGCCGCTGTCGGTTTCTATCAGTGGATTAATTTCAATCTGGCTGGCGTCCTTGGCTAAAAACAGGTCGTACAAGCCTTGCATGATTTTTCCTAGGGCCTTGATTTGCGCTCCTTTGAGTCCCAGCGCGTAAGCGACCTTCCGGCATTGGTAACCTTGAAGACCGGCGGCCGGATGGACCGGAACAGAGATAATCCGCTCAGGCGTTTCATGGGCCACGGTTTCTATGTCCATGCCGCCGGCTGCCGAGGCGATAAAAATAATACGCTGGCTGCCACGGTCGACCAACACGCTCAGATAGAGCTCGCGCTTGATCGGATAGGTTTTTTCTACCAGCACCGAGTTAATCGGCAAGCCTTCCGCGCCGGTCTGGTTGGTCACCAGCCGCTTTCCGAGCATCTCCCGGCTAAACTCGGCCACCTCAGTCGGGCTTTTGGCCAGCTTTACGCCGCCGACTTTGCCCCGACCGCCGGCATGAACCTGGGCTTTAACCACCCAGCCGTCGCCGCCCAGTTCTTCGGCAACCTGTTCGGCGCTTTCCGGCGTTGTCGCCGGTTTGCCGTCAGGCACCGGTATGGCGTAATGTAAAAACAACTGCTTAGCCTGGTATTCATGAATATTCATTAATGACTCCTTGGATTAACCGGCAACGTCCGGCGGGGGGGATTTTTCACACAGGGATGACAACTAAATGCTACGATTAAAGGCGTTATTGAGCATTTTAACGAAGTCCCTGCAAAACGCCATTTTAAAAATAAACATGCCGCCAAATACCAACGAGACCATCTTTCCCTGTCCTTTTTCTAAGGGTTACGGCATTCCCGCCCAGCAAGCCTGGATATTGCTAAAAGTTTTTTTAGGCTATCGACTTATCCTGGCCGGTCTGTTTGTCGCGTTGTTTAACAGTTACACGGATTCTTCATTGCTCGGCGCTTACGACAGTCAATTATTCGTCTACAGTAGCCAAAGCTACCTGATACTTTCGATCCTGTCCGGCATTTGTATTGCTTGGCGACTTACCCGTTACACCACCCAGGCGCAGCTGCTGATTTTTACCGATATATTGATTCTGACCTTGATCATGCATGCCTCCGGCGGCATTAACAGCGGCATGGGTACCTTGCTTGCGGTATCTATCGCCGCAGGCGGGTTATTAATCGGCGGCCGCTGTGCGATGTTATTTGCGGCGCTGGCCAGTTTAGCGGTGTTGGCCGAACAAGTCGTTGCCGATTACACGCACAGTTTTAACTCGACCTCTTATGCCAATGCCGGGATGCTGGGCGCTGCATTTTTCACCATTGCCTTGCTGTCGTATATCCTTGCACAACGTAGCGAACAAATATTCCAGCTTGCCGATCAGCAAAAACAAACTATCACGAAACTGGAAGATCTGAACAAGTATATTATCCAACATCTGCAATCGGGCATCATTATCGCTAACAAACAGCAGGTCATTCAGATGGCCAATGAGTCGGCATTACGATTGGCAAATTTATCGGCGCTGCCGGTCAGGCTTGGCGATATTTCGGCATACTTAGCTGAGGCTTTTCAATGTTGGTTATCCGATCCCGAACAAAATCTTGTGCTGCTGCAACTGCCGAATCAGTCCGAAATTCATATCCGGTTCATGCCGCTGCCGA
>DAINRH010000043.1:10605-21402 GCA_036741905.1 Methylobacter sp.
TAATCAGCAGGTGCAACAAAGCAAGCTTGCATCGCTGGGCCGGCTCACCGCCAGTATCGCCCACGAAATACGCAACCCGTTAGGCGCTATCAGTCACGCCGGGCAATTGCTCTTTGAAAACCCGCAGTTATCCGCCCAGGACCGGCGGCTGACAGAAATCATTCAGACCCACTCGGTTCGCGTCAACCATATCATTGAGGACATCTTACAGCTATCCAGAAGAACTGATTCCAGGCGGGAAAAGATTCGCCTAAAGCCCTGGCTGGACAATTACCTGAAAAATTTCACGCTTGAACATGCCGTTAATATGGACGCATTCAAATTGTCTTATCCTGAGGAATCCTTATGCGCGTTTATAGATCCGGGGCATTTAAGGCAGATTGCGGACAACCTGTGCCGGAATGCGCTGAAATACGGCAAGCCTGAGGTCGGACCCATAATATTGCGCGCTTTTGCCCTGCAACAGACGCCTTGCATAGAGATCATCGATAACGGTTCCGGCATTAGCCGCGAGCACCAGAGTCACCTGTTTGAGCCTTTTTTTACCACTTCTTCCAGCGGCACCGGGTTGGGGCTTTATATCTCAAAAGAGTTAGCTGAATTAAATCAGGCGAAATTGAGCTATTATTTAACTGACGATAAGCGGAGTTGTTTTCGACTTTGCTTGCTGAATGCGGAGCAGACCCTAATTGACCTATGAATAAACCACTGGCATTGATTGTAGACGACGAACCCGATATCCGTGAGCTGTTGGAAATCACTCTTAACAGGATGGATGTCCACACAGCCTGCGCTGAAGATATTGCTCAAGCCAAGGCGTTATTGAAGCAAAAGTCCTTCGATCTTTGCCTGACCGATATGAAACTGCCGGACGGCAACGGCTTGGAACTGGTTGACTTTATACAAACGCTGGCCGCACCGATACCGGTCGCGGTGATTACCGCACACGGCAATATGGAGTCGGCCATTCTGGCGATGAAAAAAGGCGCTTTCGATTTCGTTTCCAAGCCGTTTGATTTAACCGCATTGAGACTGCTGGTTAACAATGCCTTAAAGCTTTCCGATGCCGACGCTGGCAAAGAAAGGCGAACCCGGCACACGCTGCTGGGCGAATCGCTAATCATGCAGGAGATCAGGACAAAAATAGATAAGCTCGCCCGCAGCCAGGCGCCGGTTTATATCAGCGGCGAGTCGGGCTCAGGCAAAGAGCTGGTTGCAAAGTTGATTCACCAGCAAAGCTCGCGTAGCGATCGTGCTTTTGTCGCGATTAATTGCGGCGCCATCCCGCACGAGCTGATGGAAAGTGAATTTTTCGGCCATAAAAAAGGCAGTTTTACCGGCGCCGTCAGCGACAAAAAAGGCTTATTCCAGGCCGCGGAAGGCGGCACTCTATTTCTCGATGAAGTTGCCGATTTACCCCTGTCGCTGCAAGTCAAACTATTGCGCGCGATACAGGAAAAGAAAATTCGTCCTGTCGGCGAGCAGCAGGAAATCCCGGTCGATATTCGATTGCTCAGCGCCACCCATAAAAATCTTAACGACATGGTCCGGGACGGCAGCTTCAGGCAGGATTTATATTACCGGATCAATGTCATCGATCTTCAGGTTCCGCCCTTGCGGGAGCGGCCTGGCGATATTCCCGTCCTTGTCGATCATATACTCGCCAAACTGACCGGCGCCAACAAACAGGATAGGCCGGTCTTATCGGTCTCCGCATTGGCGGCATTGCAACAGTATCAGTTTCCCGGCAATGTGCGCGAGCTTGAAAATATCATGGAAAGAGCGCTCGCGCTGTATGACGGCAACAGCATAGAGAGCGATGATTTGAATCTGCCCATAGACAAGCATAACGCGGTTAAATCGCCGGAATATAGCCCGGCGTTGGGGGCATTGGAAGCGCATCTGGAAGTCATTGAAAAAAAAGTCATTGCGCTGGCATTGGAAGAAAATGAAGGGGACAAAACAGAGGCTGCCAAACAATTGGGGCTGTCTTTCAGATCGTTACGCTATCGTTTGAAACAGCTCGATATGGATTATTAACTGATGTTACGCACGCATCTAATAAATAAAGCGTAGTCCACGAAAAACACGAAAAACAAAGCGCGTCCCTCTCCTGTCCGTCATGCCTGTATCAAGTCATATACCTGTCATGAACGTTGTCAAAAGGAATGTGGCTAAATGCTTGGCATTACATCGTTAACCGAGAAATATACTGTTCTCTATTTTTTCGTGTCTTTCGTGCTTTTCGTGGACAATGCGTAACATCAGTTATTAATATCCGAGCAAGGCAAAAAACTCAAAACCTCACCGATAACCCCGTCCCTCGTCAAGCAGGCCGGTAAATAGTTCATTGCAAGCCGCTGACACACAAAGGCGGTCAAAAATGTGAACTGCCTAGCACTTTCGATCGGATAGTTGCGGCAAATTTCTGATTCATCATATTGTCATACAAGTAATTTATCGTCGCCTCATTTTCAACACAAAGGCGAATCAATGTTTGATCAATCCTTATTAAATCAATCGAGAGCGGGACTGTCCGAAATTGAGGCGGAATATATTGCCGGCAGTCTTCTAAAAGACTGTTCTACGGTATCGCCCCAACAAACCAATAGCGAAGTGACCGCGCTGTTGGACGAACAGCGCGACCTGATTTCTGTTGCCGTGGTAGAAAGTGGCAAGCCGATTGGTTTAATTAGTCGCAATATATTTATGGAAGGCATGGCCAAGCCTTACCATCATGATTTGTTCGACCGAAAAAGCTGTATTGCGTTCATGGACAAAGAGCCGCTCATTGTCGATCAAAACATGAGTATTCAAACGCTCAGTTTTAAGGTGCTGGGTTCCGGTCGTAAAACCATCAACGACGGTTTCATCATCACCGATGAAAACGGCGATTACCTGGGGCTAGGCACCGGCGAAGATTTAATTAAGGTGGTTTCTTTTTTACAGGCGGAAAAAAACCGGTTGGTAACAGAAAGCATTAATTACGCAAGCATCATCCAAAAATCCTTCCTGCGTTCGTCAAGAGAAGACATGAGCGCCGTATTGCAAGACTATTTTATGCATTGGGAGCCGCGCGACAAAGTCGGCGGCGATTATTATTTCTGCAAAAAATTCGATGACGGTTTCTTTCTCGCGTTGATCGATTGCACCGGACATGGCGTTCCCGGCGCCTTTATGACGCTGATCATGGCGTCTTTCCTCGATCATATCCTGCATCAAGATAATCGTCACGACCCGGCCGGCGCGCTGGCGATAATGAATAAAAAGGTCAAGAGGGCGCTTGGTCAGGTAAGTGAGACGGCCGCTGACGGCATTGATGTCGACAGGTTTTCCACAAAGCAGAGCGGGCAGTCCGATGACGGCATGGATACGGCTTTCTGCTGGGTCAATACGCAAAACGGTATGCTCACTTACGCCGGGGCCAAAACTCCCTTGTTTTATATAGGCAACGCCTCATCCGAAGTACTGTTGCTGGATCCGGATCGCAAAGGCGTCGGCTATATCGATACGCCGATGGATTATGAATGGACCAACCAACAGCTCCCGTTAACGAAAGGGATGTGCCTTTACCTGACCACCGACGGGATCATCGATCAGATTGGCGGCGTAAAAAAGATCGCTTTTGGCAAAAAACGCTTTTCGGCGCTGCTCCAGGATAATTATCTCAAGCCCATGCCGGAGCAGGAGTCTATTATCATGCAAGCCTATTACGACTATCAGGGCAAGCAGAAGCGGCGCGACGATGTATCACTGATGGGATTCAGATTTTAATTAACCGGGGAATTTTATGCTTATCGATTTGTTTACCGTATTCCGCGAAGAGGCTGATGCTAACGGAATTGTTTTTTATTACAGCGGTATTCTTTCGCAGAATGTCATCATAACCATGAGCGACTCTTTAAAACAAAAACTGCAAATTCAGGATGACAAGGGCGCGAGATCCCGCAAGGTGTTCTCCACTTTTATCGAAATGATACAAAATGCGCTGCATTATTCGCCCGGTGGGCTCGATTCCGACGAGACCAAGGAAGGCTCCATCATTGTCGGCAAAAAAGAAGATAAATATTTTGTTATCTGCGCAAATTTTATTCAAAAGCAGCACGAACCGCGTATCCGCGAAAAAATAGATCCGATTCTGGAAATGAGCGCCGACGAAATCAGGCAGGCGTATCGTACGCAATTGAGAAACGACCAGCACAGTGCCGATACGGTCAGCAAAGGTGCGGGTCTTGGATTTTTAACACTGGCAAGAGATTCAATCGAACCTATTCAATACGCTATCAGAGATGCAATAGGGTATGAAAATGAACTGTCTTGCTTTTATCTTAAAGCTACTATTTGAGGAACTATCATGACCGACATCTACATTCCAGCCACTTCCGATACACCTGAAATCAACTTTAAGTTTTCAAGCAACACGCTGAGCATGTCCGGTGAAGCGTACCCTGAAAACGGCGTTGAATTTTTCCGTCCTATCCTTCGGCAATTGCAAAGTCATTTAAAATCACTTAACGGCGATGCTATTGAATTTAATTTTCAGCTCACTTACTTCAACAGCGTCAGTACTAAAATTTTTTTTAGTATGTTTGAATTATTAAACGAATACGCCAAAGCCCATCCGAATTGCGTCCTATTAAACTGGCATCATGATGAAGACGACGACACGATTCTGGAATTGGGACAGGATATTCAGGAAGACTTTACCTGGATCGACTTTAACGCGGTCGTGTTAGCGTAATTGTTCGGTGCTGGTTGGTTTCCAGACCGCATCATTAGCTACGGCGATGTTTGATGGACCAGTCTTGCGCTTGGTAACGCAGATCATCTCAGCAACGTGTAAGGCGGATTAGCCGATAGGTTGTTTATGCGGCAGCGAAGATAACAGTAACAGCGCTTTAAAGTTCAATAAAAAAGGGAGGCCATTCGGCCTCCCTTTCATTTACGATCGATAATCTAAGTCTTATGCCTTATATTGATCCATGCTTTCCAGCTTCGCTATGGCCTCTTTTATTTTCGCGTCGGTCTCGGCATTCAGTTCATTAGCGGAATAGACTTTTTCCAATAAACCTTCTGCAACCAAGGCGTCTTTTATCCAGCGTTTGGTGAATCGGTAATTGCTATAGGTTGTAGCGATTTCTCCAGTTTTCGGATCCTTTAATCCGGTGCTCTGCGTAGCGACAACTGCGGGTTTTTTAGCGGTTGCGGGCTTGGTGGTGACCGACTTTGTTGTTTTAGTCGTCGCAGGTTTAGCTGCTGCTTTGGTTGCTGCCGGCTTGGCCGCTACAGGAGGCGCAGCTTTAGTTGCAGTAGCCTTGGGAGCAACGGTTTTAGTCTCTGCCGGTTTTTCTTTAGTAACGGCAACCTGGGGCTTTGGCTGTTCCACTGCTACTGCCTGTGGCTCAGGTTTTGCGGCCGGGGCTTTGGATTTAGCCGTTGTTTTCTGTTCGTCTACAATCGCATAAACAACATAGGCAACAAAAATAGTAGTTAATATAAACAACCCTTCAATCATAATAGCTCTCCACCTCTTTAAAAGTTAATTTTTTCATCGCAGGTAAAGCTTCCGTTCACACACTTTAGCTATAATTCAAGCCGCTAAACCGTACCGCTGGTGCCGGAATATACCAGAAGCCGGTGTGCAGGGAAAATTCTAATTCGAAAAACTACAAAGTTGCCCGATACTTAGCGCCAAACTCTGGCGATTACCAGCATGTCCGCTTTTGTGCCAGTTTAGGTAAATCGTCACGTAAGCCCATGGCGTAGCGGTTAAAATAAGCCTTGACCCATGCCGTGTTATTAACCAGGTTCATGCCTGCCGAGCGCAGGCCGACCAAGGGCTGCGCGGTTACGCTGTAGGTCTTGTTCAGCATATCCATGCTCGACATCATCATCAAGTTATCGCCTTTACGCCAGCGTTCGTAACGACGCAGGAAGCGTAAGCTCGATAGCGGTCTTTTTTCCTGTCGGGTCTGGATTACCAGCTCCGCAATCGCTGCGGCATCCAACAACCCGGCATTCACGCCCTGTCCTGCCAGTGGATGCATGGCATGGGCGGCATCGCCGCACAGCGCGAAATGCTGGTCGACATAGCGGTTTGCGTATTGAAAGCGTAAAGGAAATGCGGCGCGCGGGCCGACGTCCAGCATCTTGCCCAGAATACCGCCCGAAGCTTGTTCCAGTACTTGCAGGAAGTCTTGATCGGCAAGCGCCAGATGGCTTTTTGACGTTGCCGAGTTCAGAGTCCAAACGATGGAGCATTGTCCGTTTTTCAGCGGCAAAAAAGCCAATGGCCCCTCATCCAGAAAACGTTGCCAAGCGGTGAATTGGTGACTCTTTTCGGTGCTTACCGTAGCGACCAGTCCGTCCTGATGATAGTCCCAGCCGGTAACGTCGATACCCGCCATCGCTCTTAATGTGGAGTCGCGTCCGTCTGCGGCAATCACCAGATCGGCCTCAAGGATTCGGCCGTCTTCCAGTCGCAACTGCCTGCCGCTTTCGTTAAGCTGCATGTCGACGACCTTTGCGGGTGTAATGCAAGTGGCCGAGGGCAAGCTGTCCAGCACATCCCAAAGGGCGGCAACGGTAACCCGGTTTTCGACCAAATGGCCCAGTTCATTAAATTCGGTGTCGGCGCAATCGAAATGCAATTCCCCGTCGGCGCGGGCATCCCATACCCGCATGTCCCGGTAAGCGCAAACGCCGCGCTGCGCCATGCCCGGCCATGCGCCCAACATTTCCAGAATGTTCCGGGAGGCTTTGGTTAAAGCGGAGACGCGAATATCGATAGGTTCCGGCGGCCACTGCCGTTCCGGGTTAAAGCGCTCCAGCAGCGCTACCTTGATGCCGCCATGCGCCAGCGCGCAAGCCGTTGCCGCGCCGACCATGCCGCCGCCGCAGACGATGACTTCATAACGTTCGGTCATTGTTCTATCTCCTGCTACCCAGCCGGGGCAAGCGCCCGGCTAAGCCCATGGCATGGCGGGTAAGCAATGCTTTTGCGGCGGGAATATGATCCAGCACCGCCAGACCGATATTCCTGGCGGCCGCCAATGCCAGCCAGTCGTTGGAAAAAATCCGCACCACCGTATCGGTAAAGCCGATGGTCCGATCATGATCGGTCTGCCTGGATGCGGCGTAAGCTGTTAAAAAATCGGCGGCGCCTATATCCAGGCCTGCCTCATGTTGCTTGATGATCATCTCGGCCAGTTGCACAACGTCGCGCAGGCCCAGGTTAAACCCTTGACCCGCAACCGGATGCAGCTGATGCACCGCATTGCCGATGACCGCGGTTCGGGCTGCGATCATTTTTTCGGCGCGTATCAGCGACAACGGGAACGCCCGCCGGGGAGCCGCCAAACCAAGCTCGCCCAGCCTATAACCGAAACACTGCTGTAGCTCGGCTAAAAAATCCGTCTCGCTGCAGGACGTCAACGCATCGGCATCTTCGCTGCTGCGCGTCCAGACCACGGCGCAATGATCGTTACCGACCGGCAGCAAGGCCAGCGGCCCTGAAGCGGTAAAACGCTCGAATGCGACATTCTTGTGGGGCAGGGACGATTTAACCGTGGTGACCAGCGCGGTCTGTCCGTACTCGGTGCTGTGCTGGGCTATTTCCAGCAACTTGCGAACCGAGGAGTTGCCGCCGTCCGCGCCAACCAGCAGTTTGGCCGAAACGTTTAACGGTTCATCGCCGCGCTTCAGGCTGACATTGACGGCGTCATGACCGGCCACCAAGCCGACCAGTCGGGCAGGGCAGATCGGTTCTATATCGGACTCGGCAACAAGCTTTGCGACATGCGTTTCAATATCCCGCGCGGTAATGACGTAGCCCAGCGCCGCCACATTTTCTTTGTGCGCCGAAAGCCGGACTTTGCCGAAATGGCCTTGATCGGAAATATGGATGTCTTTGATTGCGGTGGCAGCCTGGCTGATGCCCTGCCAGATACCCAGCGTCTCAAGCATTTTTACGGTACCGGCGGCTAAAGCCAAGGCCCGGTCGCCAGCGGGGGAGTCATGGTGTTGCTCGCGGGTGCTGGCTTCAACTATCGCAATCTTCAGCCCGGTTTCTTTTAACGCCAGCGCCAGGCAGTTACCTGCCAAGCCGCCGCCGGCAATTAATAAGTCGTAATCATGTTGCATCAGCTCGCCTGCATTAAGCTTTCAATTTCCGCAATGGTCTTGGGCGCGCCGCCGGTCAAAATCTCATGTCCCTCGGCGGTTACCAGCACATCGTCTTCAATGCGTATGCCGATGCCGCGCCATTGCTCGTCAACGGTCAGGCAATCCGCGGGGATATACAGGCCCGGTTCGATGGTCAGTACCATGCCGGGTTCCAGCAAGCGCCATTCCTTATCCAATTTATAGTCGCCGACATCATGCACATCCATGCCCAGCCAGTGGCCGATCCGGTGCATGTAAAACTGTTTGTATTTTTCGTCCTTGATCAGCTTGGTTACTTTGCCTTTGAGCAAGCCCAGCGCTACCAAGCCTTTGGTCAACACCTCGACCGAAGCATCGTGCGCCAGGTGCCAGGGCAATCCCGGCTTGATCTGGGCGATGGCCGCAGCCTGCGCATCCAGGACCAGTTGGTAAAGCTGTTTTTGCGGCTCGCTAAAGCGCCCGGAAACCGGGAAGGTGCGGGTAATATCGGCGGCGTAATGGTCGCATTCCGCCCCGGCGTCAATCAACAGTAAATCGCCGCTTTTTAATTGATCGGCATTTTCAGTGTAATGCAGTACGCAGGCGTTTTTTCCTCCGGCGACGATAGAAGGATAGGCAACCGCACGCAAGCCGTCCTGGATAAAGTTATAAATGATTTCCGCTTCTATCTGGTACTCATACAGTCCGGGCTTGCATTTTTGCATGGCTTTGACATGGGCATTGGCGGAAACGTCAGCGGCGCGACGCATCAGCTTGAGTTCTTCAGGACTCTTGAACAGCCGCATTTCGTGCAGGATATGCTCCAGTGAAGCCAGCTCGCCCGGCGCCGTAACGCCGCTTCTGGATTGGCTGCGGATATGATTTATCCAGACCAATAAGTTGTGATCGAGATCGGAATCGCGCCCGATCGGATAATAGACCTTGCCTTTGTCTTCCAGCATGCCCGGCAAAATATCATCCAGATCGTCGATCGGAAAGGAATCATCCGCCTTATAATGAACGGTCGCTCCTTCCAGGCCTGCGTGCGCGCCTTCCCACAAGGCTTTTTTCTCATCGAATTCGCGGCAAAACAAGATGTATTCGCCTTGCTTGCGGCCGGGGATAAACACGGCCAGGGAATCCGGTTCATTAAAGCCGGTCAAATAATAAAAGTCGCTATCCTGACGGAACGGATAATTGACATCCCGATTGCGAGCCCGAACGGCTGCGCTGCCGATCAGTGCAATATTGCCTTTGCCGATGTGCTGCATTAATTGTTTACGGCGTTTTTTAAATTCACTTTGTTTCATTTTAAATCAGGTAAAAGGTCTAAGGTTCAAGGTAAAAGGCGACAGTTGAAAGAAGTTTTACCTTGAACCTTTCGCCTTGAACCTTTCACCTCCGTCATTTAATTCGCTCCGCAGCAATAAAACAGCCGATCTCATGTATTCGGTAATTTCCATAAAATCACTCTCATCTTCTTCGCCTTCCGCTTCGGTATCCAGCTTGGTGAATTCGGCAATGTCTTTTAGAATTTCGGTCACTTCCCTGGACAAGTCGGAGACGGTATGGGTAAATCCCACGCCCAATAAAAAGCCTTGGCACCAGGCGGTTAAAGCCTCAACCTGTTCGCTTAGCAAGGCTTCATCATCGTCGGGCAATAGCAGGGCGAATTCGAAGTCGTCGCCGGCCAATAAGCTCCGCGTTTCCTCGAATAAATGCACCAACAGCGTTTGTTCTTCTTCCGTCACAGGCGTCCCATGCCGAAACAGTTCGGTTAACCACTGGGTACTTTGAGCCTGTTCGTTGGCGCACAACATGCCTGTCGCCATGCCGTGCGCTTGCCCCGCCGAAAGCTCGGCATCGCTTTGTACAACTATTGCATTAATTATTTGGTACGTCATAAATTCCACATAATAATTTCACTATCGCGGACTAAAAATATCGCTTATGCTACCATGATCATTAACTTGGATAATATTTGTTAATCTTGAATCGTCCGGTAAATACGCAATATCTTACGTATCTCCTTGCAATAACCCAGTATCACCATGACACAATCAAATCAATCTTTAGAGTTAAAAGACCTCGAAGACAAGCTGGATCGGCTTATCGAGCAGTATACTCATGTAAAAAATGAAAACAGCTCGCTGAAAACCAAACAGGATTCATTAGTTCGGGAAAAAGCCAAGCTTTTGGAAAAAACCACGCTGGCCAGAACCCGGGTTGAAGCTATGATTACTCGTCTGAAAGCAATGGAGAACGGATCATGAACAAAAAACTCCAGCCGGTATCGCTGACCATTATGGGCAAGGAATACAAAATTGCCTGCGCACCCGACGAGCAAAGCGACCTGATTCAGTCGGCGGGGCAGCTCGATATTCAAATGCGCCAAATGAGGGACTCCGGCAAGGTCGCCGGCGCCGACAGAATTGCGGTCATGGCGGCGCTTAATTTGGCGCATGAGTTGCAATTGATGAAAAGTCAAAATGCCACGCTCAACCAAACCTTGAACGAATGCCTGGCGAAAATGACGCACAAAATAGAAAACGTTTTAGAAAATCCGTAAACACGCTAAACTATTGTCCTGCATTTCCTGCGGCGTTCGAGAGTGTGCTGGGTGTTTCCTGAACCTGTTTTTACCCCGGGGGCGGA
>DAINRH010000043.1:21412-24003 GCA_036741905.1 Methylobacter sp.
TTCGGTTCAAGGACGAAAGCACATTACGGCGCAGGCGGGAGATGCACCATAACACTTCCCATAAAGAAATCCCCCATGAACTATTGGCTAATGAAATCCGAACCCGATACGTTCGGGATTAACGATCTGTATAACAAACCCAACCAGACCGAACATTGGGACGGCGTGCGTAATTATCAGGCCAGAAACATGATGCGGGACGACATGAAGCTGGGCGATCAGGTTTTCTTCTATCATTCCAACTGCGAAATGCCGGGCATCGTCGGCATTATGGAAATCGTCAAAGAAGGCTATGCCGATTTTTCCGCTTTCGATCCGGACGACAAGCATTTCGATCCCAAAAGCGACCACGAACATCCCCGCTGGATGATGGTTGATGTTAAATACGTCAGAACCTTATCCCGCACTATTTCTCTTAAAGAATTAAAAGACCAGCAAGAACTGGCAGAGCTCGCGCTGGTAAGGCGCGGCAATCGATTATCCATAATGCCGGTTAGCAAAGAGCATTGGGAGTTTATTCTTTCACTGGAATAAAGTAGATAGCGATTGTACTCATGCAAACGACGATATGGGCAAATTTGCACATCTTATTCCCTGGCTGAAAAAGTGCGGCTATATCGCACTGGTTTCGAGCTAGCCTACATAGTGTGAAATCCGGCCAGGGTGTTGGTTGCCCCAAAAATTACCGGATGGCTGTCGACAGTAGGCGCAAGCCTAAGCAAGGAGATTAATCTGACTTATAAATCATTAAAAGACACGTTAACCGGACATGGCGTAAGCCGGCTTGCAGCCGGTGAGGTACAGGGATGAAGGCGATTATTCTGGCCGGCGGTTTGGGTACGCGGATCAGTGAAGAAACATCAGTCCGGCCTAAGCCGATGATTGAGATCGGTGGCAAGCCTATACTTTGGCATATTATGAAAACCTATTCAGCCCACGGCATACATGATTTTATTATCTGCTGCGGCTATAAAGGCTATGTCATTAAGGAATACTTCGCCAATTACTTTTTGCATATGTCCGATGTAACTTTTGACATGCAGAATAACAAGATGGAAGTACATCAGCGTAATGCCGAGCCGTGGCGCGTAACGCTGGTGGATACCGGGGAAGAAACCATGACCGGCGGCCGTATTAAGCGGGTTGCCGATTATGTAACAGGGGAGGATTTTTGCTGCACTTATGGCGACGGCATTGGCGATGTGAATATCACGGCGCTGATTGAGTTCCATAAACAACATGGCAAACTGGCTACTTTGACAGCCACACAGCCACCGGGACGGTTTGGAGCGCTTAACTTGAACGGGAATAATATCGTTAGTTTTCAGGAAAAGCCGCAAGGAGACGGCAGTTGGGTGAACGGCGGCTTCTTCGTGCTCTCGGCCGAGGTACTCAATTACATTACAGACGATTGCACGGTTTGGGAACGCGAACCTATGGAACAACTTGCCAGAGAAAGCCAAATGGCCGCTTATTTCCATTCCGGCTTTTGGCAGCCGATGGATACCTTGCGCGATAAAATCTATCTTGAAGAATTATGGGCGAGCGGAAAAGCACCTTGGAAAACATGGTAAACCCGTCATTATGGGCCGGTAAAGCCGTACTGCTAACCGGTCACACCGGTTTCAAAGGCAGTTGGCTTTCCCTGTGGCTGCAATCCATGGGGGCAAAAGTAATCGGCTATGCGCTGCCGGCGCCTACGAATCCCAGTTTATTCGGCGCCGCCAATGTGGCTGAAGGCATGGTTAGCGTCGAGTCGGATATACGCGATTTTGCGGCGCTTTCAGCTGTGTTTGAAAAATATCAGCCTGAGATTGTCATCCATATGGCGGCTCAACCTTTAGTGCGCTATTCCTACGCCAACCCGATAGAAACTTATTCCACCAACGTAATGGGCACTGTGCATGTGTTGGAAGCGGCACGACTGACGGGCAGTGTACGGGCCATCGTCAATGTCACCAGCGACAAGTGCTATGAAAACCGGGAATGGGCATGGGGCTATCGGGAAAACGAACCAATGGGCGGTTACGATCCTTATAGCAATAGCAAGGGTTGCGCTGAACTGGTGGCGTCGGCCTATCGAAGCTCTTATTTTAACGCCGGCAATTTTACCGATCATCGCGTGGCGCTGGCTTCGGCCAGAGCCGGTAATGTTATCGGAGGCGGCGATTGGGCCGAAGACCGGCTTATTCCCGACATCATGCGCGCAATCATGCAAGGCAAACCGGTGCATATCCGTAACCCGCATGCGATTCGTCCCTGGCAGCATGTGCTGGAGCCGCTGTCCGGTTATTTGATGCTGGCGCAAAAGCTTTACCAAGAGGGGGCGGTTTATGCAGAAAGCTGGAATTTCGGTCCGAGCGACGCAGATGCCAAGCCTGTGCAATGGATTGTGGACAGCTTGACTCAATCTTGGGGCGAGGACGCGAGCTGGGTGTTGGATGAAGGCGATCATCCGCACGAAGCCCATTACCTGAAACTGGATTGTTCCAAGGCTAAAGCCCGCCTGGATTGGCAGCCGAGATGGAATCTGGATGAAGCGTTGAGTAAAATCGTGGATTGGCAAAAAAAATATCAGCAGGGCGCGAATA
>DAINRH010000044.1:0-23789 GCA_036741905.1 Methylobacter sp.
ATGACACTTTGACCAATCCGGCCCTGTGTCCATTGATTAATGTGGGAACAGGTGAAGAACTGACCATTCGCAAACTGGCGGAAATGTGTGCCGATGTAGTAGGCTATAACGGTAGATTCATACAAGACACATCCAAGCCAGACGGCACGATGCGCAAGGTATTGGATGTCTCCAAAATTGGCGAATTGGGGTGGAAGGCAAGCACCCGTCTGGAAGATGGAATTCATCTGACTTATAATAGTTATTTAGCATGCAAATAAGTCTGACCTTTTTGTCCTTCATTGTGGTAAGCGGATATAGGCAGAGTTGGAAAAGTTGATACAGTCGCTTGCTAAAAACAGCTATGATTAATACCAGTAACGCTTGCTGAAATAAAGAGAGCAGTCATGAATATTGCCCCTACCCCTGCGTATTGATTATCGAGCCTAAAGTATTTAGTGATGATTGAGACTTTTTTCGAAAATTTTCACCTCGCCGATTTGCTGGACTGACAGAGCGAGACCGGAATTTCATGTAACAAGACAATCACGCATGTTCAGTGAGGAACTTGCTATGGGGTTGCGCTATCCATTAGCGGCCTCAAGGTAAGCTGGTACGCGTGCAATATGCGTTATTCGACGTTGCTCTTGTGTCTTTGGATTACTGTCGCGCTGGTCCAAACCCGTTGGCACATGTTTAAGGTATTGGATATATCATTAGGATGGGGTAAGTACTTGCTTAGAAGAGGGCTTAATTTGACGTACGAGGCATATGGGGACAATAAGATATGAAAGCAATTATTCTTGCCGGAGGTTTAGGCACGCGAATCAGTGAAGAGACATCAATTCGGCCTAAGCCTATGGTTGAAATTGGCGGTAAGCCTATACTCTGGCACATCATGAAGGCATATTCAGCTCACGGTATAGATGACTTTGTTATATGCTGCGGCTATAAAGGCTATGTGATTAAGGAGTATTTTGCCAACTATTTTTTGCACATGTCCGACGTGACATTTGATATGCAGGATAACAGGATGGAAGTACATCAACGCAATGCCGAGTCATGGCGTGTAACACTGGTAGATACTGGAGAAGAGACTATGACCGGTGGACGCATTAAACGCATTGCTGATTATGTAGGAGGCGAAGATTTTTGCTGTACTTATGGTGACGGTATCGGAGATGTGAATATCACAGCGTTGATTCAGTTTCATAAACAGCACGGCAAATTGGCGACATTGACAGCAACGCAGCCTCCCGGACGCTTCGGTGCTCTTAACTTGGATGGCAGCAACGTCATTGGCTTCCAAGAAAAGCCGCAAGGCGACGGCAATTGGGTTAATGGTGGTTTCTTTGTGCTATCGCCTCAGATATTTGATTACATTAAAGACGATCATACGATTTGGGAGCGGGAACCCATGGAACAGCTTGCAAAAAAAGGGCAAATGGCAGCATTCTTCCATTCCGGTTTTTGGCAGCCTATGGATACTTTACGCGATAAAATTCATCTTGAAGAGTTATGGGCAAGCGGAAAGGCACCGTGGAAAACATGGTAAATCAATCATTTTGGTCTGATAAAACCGTACTGGTAACTGGACATACTGGTTTTAAAGGAAGCTGGCTTTCTTTATGGCTACAATCTATGGGGGCCAAGGTGGTTGGTTATGCGCTACCTCCATCCACTAATCCCAGTCTGTTTGTCGTAGCGAATGTAGCTGAAGGCATGACCAGTATTGAAGGTGATATACGCGACTATGCAGCATTGGCAACAGTGTTTAAACAATATCAGCCTGAGATTGTCATTCATATGGCCGCGCAAGCTTTGGTGCGTCACTCTTACAGCAACCCAATCGAAACTTATTCCACTAACGTAATGGGTACTGTGCATGTGTTGGAAGCAGCAAGACTGACGAGCGGCGTGCGGGCAATCGTCAATGTCACCAGCGACAAGTGCTATGAAAACAGGGAATGGGCATGGGGCTATCGGGAAAATGAAGCGATGGGTGGCTACGACCCTTATAGTAATAGTAAAGGTTGCTCTGAATTAGTTACATCCGCTTATCGAAGCTCATTCTTTAATTCCGCCGATTTTGCAAAACACGGCGTGGCGCTCTCCTCAGCCAGAGCGGGTAACGTTATCGGCGGCGGCGATTGGGCGGATGACCGGCTTATTCCGGATATCCTGCGCGCCATCACTCAAGGCAACCCGGTCAATATCCGTAACCCGCATGCCATCCGTCCTTGGCAACATGTGCTGGAACCGCTATCCGGCTATTTGTTGCTGGCGCAAAAACTCTATGAAGAGGGTGCGAGTTATGCTGAAGGCTGGAACTTCGGACCGAACGATGAAGATGCTAAGCCAGTGCAATGGGTAGTAGAAGGGCTAACCAAATTTTGGGGTGATGACGCGAGCTGGGTATTGGATGGTGGCGATCATCCACACGAGGCACATTACCTGAAGTTGGATTGCTCAAAGGCAAAAGCGCGTCTAAATTGGATTCCGACATGGCCTTTGGATGAAACCCTCGGTAGAATTGTCGATTGGCAAAAAAAGTATCAGCAGGGTTCTAACATGAAAAAAATAACCTTGGAACAAATTACGGATTATCAAATGAATAAAGGAGGCTTGTAATGCAAGCTGTAAAGGCGATTTACAAAGAAGGCATATTCAGTTATTGACGCCGCTGGTTGGGGTTAGTGAAGCTGAACTGTTTATTATTGTACAGGAAAAGACGATCAAACAAACGGGATTGCGCAATCGTTTTTTGCGGCAACCTCCAATGCTGAACAGGACTTTCAGTCCATCGGATTGACCAGTTTTTTTTGATACCGACGACGATGATAATAATAATGTTGACTGGGAGGGGCTATTTGATGTTGATACTCAAATATATAAGTCTTCTGTATCAGACGTTAGTCCATTGGCGTATTGATACCCAGATAATCCAAAAATTAGGAATTTAAAATGCACGCAATTACACGTATAGAAACGGTTGATGAAAGTGGATATATACACGTTCAACTTGAAAAACTGGCAGGCGTTAAGGTACGGATTATTATCGAAGACATTGATAGTCGTCCAAATCAGACACCAGCAGAAAGTTTAGCGTTGGCCGGAATGCAGGAACAGACTGGTTTCGTTAAGCATATTTTAGGTGCTGCTGCAGAGGATGTCTGGAATGACCTGTGAAATAAAAGCGGGCAGCATTTACAAGATACCGTTTCCATTTACCGATCTTACCGAAGCCAAGGCACGTCCGGCGTTGGCATTGACCGATAGCGATGCCCAAGGCGATGCACGATTTCTTTTCATCACAACTACACCGCCCGATGCTTCCGAACAAGCCATAGCACTTGAGGTAGCCGATTTTGCTAGTGAGCCGTTACCCCTGGAAAGCCACATCCGACTAGATAAATCTATTCTCCTTCATGAGTCTTTGATGATTAAGCAGTGGGCGCGACTCACCGATGCGGCCATGGCTCGGATATACCGCGCGGTCATTGCGGATGAAGTCATTGGGTACGATAGATTCGGCAATACCCAGCAAAACTTCATACCCAGCAAAAGTGTTATTCCTCCCTCTGGTAAAGTAATCGGTGTGGAAGAACGCCAACTGATGGTTGAAGCCTCGCTTGACGGGTGGCTCACCACGGGCCGCTTCAACGCCGAATTCGAAAAAAAGCTTGCAGCTTTTATCGGCGTCAAGCACTTGATCACAGTCAACTCGGGTTCTTCCGCCAATCTTGTCGCGTTTAGCACGCTGACATCTCCCAAGCTGGGTGATCGGGCCATCAAGCCGGGTGATGAAGTTATCGGCGTGGCCGCCGGATTTCCAACTACCGTCAACCCCATCCTCCAGTTTGGCGCGGTGCCGGTCTTTGTGGACGTGGACCCTAGAACACACAACATCAACGCCAGCAAGATCGAAGCGGCCATTGGCCCAAAGACCAAAGCCATCATGCTGGCCCATTCGCTGGGTAATTCTTTTAATCTCGATGTGGTCACGGCCTTATGTGAAAAGTACAACCTTTGGCTGGTGGAAGACTGCTGCGACGCATTAGGCACTACTTACCGAGGCCAGATGGTCGGTACTTTTGGTGACATTGCCACCCTGAGTTTTTATCCGGCTCATCATATTACGATGGGTGAAGGCGGTGCGGTGTTTACCAAGCACAAGAAACTCAAAAAAATTGCCGAGAGCTTCCGCGACTGGGGGCGTGACTGCTTCTGCCCACCCGGTAAAGACAACAGCTGCGGCAAACGCTTTTGCTGGAAGCTGGGCGAACTACCCAAGGGCTACGACCACAAGTACACCTACGGTCACTTGGGGTATAACCTCAAAATTACTGACATGCAGGCTGCTTGTGGAGTGGCCCAGCTAGACAAGGCCCCCCAGTTTATCCAAGCTCGCAAGGACAATTTTGCTTTCCTAAAAGAACGTTTGAAAAGCTGCGAAGAATTTTTGACTCTACCTGAAGCGACCGAGCATTCCGATCCTTCCTGGTTTGGTTTTCCTATCACGGTAAAAGACAACAGTCCCGTTACACGCTTGGAATTGCTCACCCATTTGGATGAACATAAAATCGGCTCACGCTTATTGTTTGCCGGTAATTTGACCCGCCAGCCTTACATGATCGGAGCCAACTACCGTATTAGTGGTGATTTGACCAATACCGACAACGTGATGAACAATACCTTTTGGATTGGTGTGCAGCCGGCTTTGACGATAGAAATGCTGGAGTTTGCGGCGCAGAAAATTGAAAGCTATCTGGGCTTGAAAGTTTAAGTCATGACCACTGTTAACAACACAGCGCCTGATATCGACAAGCAACTGCAGGAAGTGTTAACGCGCTTTCCTGAACTGGTGCTGGCACTGGTATTTGGCTCGATCGTCCAAGGTCGACAACGTACAGATAGTGATTTGGATATTGCGGTAGCCGCCAAGCAGGCGTTAACAGCGAATGAAAAAATGGCTATTATCGCCGCCTTAGCACAGCAAACAGGTCGCCCTGTTGATCTGATAGATCTAACAGTGGTAGCCGAGCCTTTATTAGGACAAATTTTGCGGCATGGTCGTCGCCTCCTGGGTAGCGATGGTGAGTATGGGCACTTGATTAGCCGACACTTGTTTGAACAAGCCGATTTTATGCCGTATCGCAACCGGGTGTTATCAGAAAGGCGGGCTGCATGGATCGGGAAGTAGTTGAGCAAAAAACTGGAATCGCTACGACGCTGCTTGCAACGCATCGAAATCAAGTGTCCTCAGGAAGCCGATACGTTAATTACAGACTTTGATCTACAAGACATTGTCTCGCTCAACCTCAGTCGAGCCGTGCAGTTATGTGTGGATATTGGTGTGCATCTGATTTCCGGTATGGATGTGCCGCCGCCAGACACGATGAGTCAAACGTTCGATATACTTGCACAAGCACAAGCAGGAGTATTAACTATATCACTCGCGCTCAGTCTGAAAAAAGCCGTTGGCATTCGTAACTTGCAGTGCCTAACTACGACGTCATCAACTGGCACATAGTGCATAGCATTGTAAAAAAACACCTCGCAGACTTCACAGAATTTGCGAAAATAGTGGCGAAAAAACTAGATTAACACGACAGAAAGCCGTCTGCCCAATAAGCCTCGCCAAGTTTTGTGCTTATCGAACTTTAATTTTTCAAAAGAAACGAATTTATTATGGAAACTATAAAAACGATTGCTAACTACTGCATCAGTGGTGGTTTACCCGATACCGATAAGGAGATACTGGAGTTTGCAGCGAGTAAAATTGAAAGTTATCTAGGCATTAACTGCTGAGTGGTACCAGCAATGATCCCTCAAAGTAAAATCTTTGACTCCAAAGCGCTCCGCAAAACCGTTTTGGATATGGCCTATGCCGGTTCAACCGTTCATATCGGCTGTGCGTTCTCGATTATTGAATTGCTGGCCGTACTGTATCGCAATCATTTGCGCTATCCCGGCAATGACCCACTTGCCGAGGGTCGTGATTACTTCATACTCAGCAAAGGCCATGGCGTCATGGCTCAGTATGCCTGCATACGAGAGTTGGGTTGGCTTAAAGATGAGGCTTTCTCGAGTTACTTTGCAGATGGCAGCGATTTAAAAGGCTTATCGGATTCACGCATCCCTGGCTTGGAAGTAACTTCAGGTTCCTTGGGGCATGGTTTTTCGGTGGGCGTTGGCATGGCGCTGGGTGCAAAGTTACGAAGCACTGATCAAAAAACCTACGCTTTGGTCGGCGATGGTGAAATCAATGAAGGTCCCATTTGGGAGGGGGCTCTTTTTGCGGCACACCATGAGTTGAATAATTTCATGGTGATTGTTGATGAGAATGGTTTTCAGGCTATGGGTAGCACTCAAGACGTACTTAAGCTGGGCTCGATACAGGCTAAATTTGAAAGTTTCGGTTTTGAAGCGCTAACCATCGATGGTCATGATCAAGCGGCCATTGACGGCGCTATCACCCAGCTCTGGTCAAACAACTCGATGTCACCGAAAGCACTGATCGCCAAAACCATCAAAGGCAAAGGCGTGCCCTTTATGGAAAATAACAATATTTGGCACTATACGCGGCTTGATCCAGAAACTTATGCACAAGCTTTGTCTGAGGTTGCCGGGAGAGTGCAATGAGAGCTGCATTTTCAGAAGCGTTGGTTTGCCTTGCGAAGGCCGACCCCAATGTTTTGCTTCTGACTGGCGATCACGGCTATGCTTTGTTTGATGATTTTCGCAGAGAATGCCCTGCGCAATATATTAATGCCGGTATTGCCGAACAGAACATGGTTGGGATGGCTGCGGGTCTTGCGAGGGCTGGCTTCAGACCTTTCGTCTATGGCTTAAGTGCTTTCATCCCTGTACGCGTTGTTGAGCAGATAAAACTTGATGTGGCTCATGACAAGCTGCCAGTGATTTTAATTGGTGATGGGGCTGGGTTTGTCTATAGCCATCTTGGTACCAGCCACCAATCGACGGAAGATATTGCCTGTACTCGTGCAATACCTAATTTGTCGGTCTATTCTCCAGCAGATCGTTTTGAAGTGACCGCATGTATGGAAATGGCCTATTACTCGAAGACCCCAATTTATTTGCGTATGGGAAAATCCGACCGCGGGGACGTGCATGTTGCCGTACCGCAAGCAAGAACGGGTAGTTTGTTGGAGGTTAAGCCTGGAAAAGTTGGCGCTATTGCTTTTATTGCTACTGGGGCTTTGGTGCGTGCTGCGGTAGACATTGCAGGAGGGTCTTACCCCGATGCCGCTGTTTGGAGTGTACCCTTCATTAAACCGATTGATGTCAATCAAGTGGCTGCTATCTGTAAACAGAATCAGGTAGTCGTTGTCCTTGAAGAACATTCCGTGTTGGGCGGTCTGGGTTCGGCCATTGCTGAAATTGCATCGGAGTTTGCACCGGTGCGTATATTGCGGATTGGCGTTCGCGATCGTTTCTCTCACAACTGTGGCTCTTATGAGTATTTGCTGAGAGAGCACGGATTGGATCGTCTGGCAATAGAGCAACGGCTTCTTGATTTCCTTTCCGGAAACTAAATTTATGCGCATAGCCATACTCGGAGCTACCAGCCAAATCGCCAAAGATCTTGTATTGCCGTTCTCCACACAATGCAACCACGAGTCGATGCTTTACACGCAATGTCGGGAGGTCTTTCATGTATCCAATAATTGAATCAAAAGAAAATTTACCTGAAACCAACCCAATAATTAAGGAGGATTTAGAACGCCTTGCCTCTGCTAAGTTACCTTGGGAAGCTTTACGGGATAAAACTGTACTCATTATTGGTGGCGGTGGTTTTTTGGCAGTCTACATAGTTAAATCTTTGCTGAGCGTTGGTCGACTATATAAGCTGAATATCAAAGTAATTTGTGTCGCGAGAAGCACTCAGGGCGTAGAATTTAGACTTTCCTCGTATTTGGGGGTGTCTGATTTATCAGTTGTGCAGCACGATATATCCCATCCACTGCCATGTGATTTTCCACGCGCCGATTTTATCGTTCATAGCGCCAGCCAAGCCAGTTTCAAATACTACGGCGTCGATCCTGTCGTCACTCTGCTGGCGAATTCGGCTGGTACTATTTATCTACTGGAGTACGCCGTAAAAAGTCAAGCTGACCGATTCCTATTTTTCAGCAGTGGTGAAGTTTACGACGTGCCCGTTGATCCTGATCAGTTGGGTGGAGAGCAGGATTACGGCTACCTTGAGCCTATGAGCGTGCGTTCCTGTTATGCAGAGAGCAAGAAGCGGATTGGCGAGACCATGTGCGCAGCTTGGGCGCAGCAATACGGTCTGCATACCAGTGTTGTCCGCCCATTTCACACCTACGGGTCTGGTATGGCTCTAGATGACGGTCGAGTCTTTGCCGATTTTGTCGCCGACGTCGTAGCGAAAAGAGACATTGTCCTAAAAAGTGATGGCTTGGCCCTACGACCATTTTGCTATCTTGCTGACGCTACCATTGGCTCCTTGACCGTACTTCTGAGCGGTCAAGAAGCCGAGGCTTACAATGTCGCTAATGCAAACGCCGAAATATCCATTAGAGACCTGGCAATCGTAATTGCCGGATTTTTTCCAGAGAGAGGGATTGATACAGGGATTGAAGCGCCAGTTAGCAGCGAGGTTTACCTTAAGAGGCCAATTTCCCGTTTTTGCCCCGCCATAGACAAGATCAAAGGCTTAGGCTGGTTCCCAGCCATTGGTGTGCCAGATGGCGTCCACCGGCCATTCAATCTTTTTTGTTATGTCTAAGCGCGAAAAATGAGTTCAGTCAACGACACTCTCGCCAAATACACACAATGTCCTATTAATGAGCCGACACTATTGGCAGTCATGCATGAAGTAATAACAACCCGTGTCAGTGTTAATGCCACTGGGAATAAGCCCCATTATGATTCATTAAATACAAAGGCGAGGGATTTTGGTTATCAGTCAACAATTACCTCAATTGATGGCTTATTAAAGAAAATAAGGTTGTATGTGCAACTTTGTAACATGTGAAAGAATGAAGAAAAAAATATTAGTTACTGGCGTAACAGGATTCCTTGGAAGCCATTTGGCTAAGGCATTATTAATTGCTGGATACGAGGTTGTTGCACTTAAGAGAAAGTCATCTTCATTGCACAGAGTTGACGCTATTGCAACTAACATCACTTTTTTCGATATTGAAGATATAGACTTTGATAAGTTTTTTCGGGATTGCGGAAATATAAATACAATAATACATACTGCAACTTGTTATGGCCGAAATAATGAATCAGTAAGTGAAATTTTTACAGCTAATGCTGAATTTCCTTTGCGATTGCTTGATGCAGGAAATCGAGCAGGTGTTAAAGTATTTCTTAATACCGACACGATTTTAGATAAATACTTAAACTTATATGCTCTTTCAAAAAATCAATTGCTTCAATGGGGTAAGTTTTTTGCAAAACATGAAAATATACGTTTTGGTAACATAAGGCTTGAGCATTTTTATGGGCCGGATGATGACCCAACCAAATTTTCAGCTTATGTTATTAATAGTTGCCTTAACAATGCTCCAGAATTAAAACTAACTAAGGGGGAGCAAAAAAGAGATTTCATTTATATAGATGATGTAGTAACTGCATACATGGTTTTACTGAAAAATATGGATCTCATTAATAGTGCATTCATTGAATATGATGTAGGAAGTGGTCATTCAGTTTCAATTAGAGAATTTGTTGAAACAGCTCATCTGTTGACTGCATCAAAGACACGCCTGTCTTTTGGTGCGTTACCTTACCGCGAAGGTGAAGTTATGCATTCTGAGGCCGATGTATCTGGTTTAATGATGTTAGGTTGGCATTGCCATTATGATTTAATATCGGGGCTAAAAAAAGTGATTGAACAAGAAAGAAAGAAATTATGAAATTATTGATTACTGGTGGATGTGGTTTTTTGGGAAGCAATTTGGCCTCTGATGCCTTGTTGCGTGGTGACGAGATCGTTGTATTCGACAACCTTTACCGTAACGGTTCACGGGAGAACTTGCCTTGGTTGCAAGCACAAGGCAAATTTACCTTTGAGAATGGCGACATCCGTAACCAGAACGACATCACCCGCGTTATTCAATCATTCAAGCCTGACGCAATATTTCACTTGGCGGGTCAAGTGGCGATGACCACCTCCATTGCTAATCCACGTATGGACTTTGAAATAAATGTGATGGGAACGCATAACCTGTTGGAAGCGGTACGTCAATATGCACCGGATGCCATAGTGGTGTATTCATCTACGAATAAGGTTTATGGCGACTTGGAGCAATACACTTACTCTGAGAACGACACCCGCTATCAGTGCAACGAGCACCCTAATGGTTTCAATGAACAAACTCAGTTGGACTTCCATTCTCCCTACGGATGTTCCAAAGGCGCTGCGGATCAGTACATGCTGGATTATGCGCGCATCTTCGGACTCAAGACTGTTGTATTTCGTCACTCCTCAATGTATGGCGGCCGACAATTTGCTAGTTATGATCAAGGTTGGATTGGTTGGTTTTGTCAGAAAGCAGTTGAAGCAAGCAAGGGGCAACTCAAAGAGCCGTTCACCATTTCCGGAACAGGAAAACAAGTGCGCGATGTACTCCATGCAGATGATATGAAACGACTGTATCAGGCAGCTCTAACTAATATTGCTCAGGCCAAGGGGCAAGCTTTTAACATCGGTGGAGGTATTGAAAACAGTTTGTCTTTACTAGAACTCTTTACCTTGCTGGAAAAAATAGCCAACACAAAATTGAGCTACACCAAATTACCTGTGCGCGAAAGCGATCAGCGTGTATTTGTAGCTGATCTTGCTAAAGCCAAGCAACTGCTTAATTGGCAACCGATGGTTTCTGCACAGGATGGTGTGGCGAGTATGGTCGAGTGGACAGGACAAAACTGCAACTGATAGGTACATTAAATAATTCCTATTGCGTCATGCCAGCGAATTATCGCAGATGCACATAACAATAATTTAAAGGACACATTTTGTTTGTATTAGTCACAGGTGGAGCAGGCTTCATTGGTTCACACACCGTTGAAGCCCTATTAGAGATAGGTGCGCGAGTACGGGTACTAGATGATTTAAGCACGGGTTTTCGGGAAAACTTGCCTGAACATCACGCATCGTTAGAATTCGTGCAAGGGGATGTGCGCGATGAAGCATGCGTTGCGAATTGTATGCAAGGCATCACGCAAGTCTTGCATCTTGCTGCGCAGGTTTCGGTGCCGATCTCTATTCAAGAACCCGTGTCTTCGCATTCAATCAATGTGGCAGGCTATCTAAACGTGCTGAATGTCGCACGTTTGGCTGGGATAAAGCGCGTAGTTCATGCGTCTAGTGCTGCGGTATATGGCATACCGGTGGCCTTACCGCTGACGGAAAATTCGCCTGTAGCTCCATTGTCGCCGTATGGTTTGGAAAAGTTAGTAATGGATCAATATGCTAACTTGTATAACAAGCTATATAGCGTTTCTACTTTGGGTTTGCGTTACTTTAATGTGTATGGTCCGCGCCAAGACCCACGTTCACCTTATTCGGGTGTGATCAGTAAATTTGCTGAGTGGGCGTTGCAAGCGAGTCCATTTACGATTTGTGGCGACGGACTACAAACCCGAGATTTTATTTTTGTAAAAGATGTTGCCAAAGCCAATATGGCTGCTTTGCAGTCGATGCACAATGGTGTCATCAATGTTGCTAGTGGGCACAGTGTAACATTATTGGAAATGGCTCAAATGTTTTCATCATGCGTGGGGCATCCTATTGATACTCAACATGTTTCTGCTAGAGAAGGTGATGTGCCTCACTCTTCTGTTCGGCCTATTCGTATGCAAGCTGAACTTTCAGTGCAACACAGTGTTGCGTTGAGGGAAGGTTTAACGCAACTTATTTCGTTCTTGAGAAGTGAATCTTGAAAATCGTTCCTTAGTATGAGAATTACTCGACTGATGCACTATTTGCGGCTTAGCCCATTTGATGTCGGCACGCAAGAAGGGCGCGCTGAAGAAAGACATCGCCAAATTTTATTGACAACTTTGAGCTCTGGGGGCTCAAAGCTGCTTGCAGCGGTTATATCATTTGCAATAATTCCGCTGACGCTAAATTATCTAGGAACAGAGAGATTTGGTTTGTGGATGACCATTGGTTCCATAGTGGCGATGCTCAGTTTTGCAGATTTAGGCATTGGTAGTGGCGTGATGAACGCCGTGGCAACTGCGCAAGGTAAGGATGATATTCAGGAAATAAAGAAAAAGATTGCTGCTGGCCTGTTGTTATTGAGTGGGATCGCTTTGTTGATCATCGCGTTATTTTTTTTAATCGAACCATTTGTTCCGTGGGGGAAGTTGCTGAATATTAATTCTGAACTTGCGAGCAAGGAAGCGATTCCTACCATTGCAGTAATTGTAGTTTGGTTTGCGATCAGCATGCCAGCAGGGGTGGCGATTAAGGTGTTGATGGGATTGCAAAAGGGCTTTGCGGCTAATTTATGGCTTGCTGCTGCAAGTGTTGCAGGTTTAGTGTGCGTACTTGGTGTTATTTGCTTTGAGGGGGGGCTGCCAAGCCTTGCAGCAGCTACCATTGCTCCACCAGTGGTTGCAGGAGTTATAGCGGGTCTATATTTATTTATTAAACAGTCCCCACACTTAAGGCCACAATTCAGCGCTCTTTCAGTTATTGATGTAAAACGCTTGGCCGGAACAAGCAGTCTGTTTTTTGTATTGCAGATATCTGGGTTAATCGCTTTTCAGTCAGATAATCTGATTATCGCTCACTATTTAGGGCCAGAATCTGTGGCTGTCTATACGGTGGCATTTAAATTATTTACCATCCCGTCAATCATCCTGAGTCTGTTTTTAAACGCATTATGGCCAGCTTATGCAGAGGCAAAGAGCCGGGGGGATAAGGAGTGGATTTACAAATCATTTATAAGATCATTAAAACTTAGTGTTGCAATTGCAGTTCCGATTTCGGTTGCAACTCTGATATGTGGACCTTGGATTATTGACCAATGGGTCGGCAAAGAAATTAATCCAACTTGGGATTTGTTGATTGGGTTGTTTTTCTGGTCATTGTTGACAATTGTTGGTGGAAATTTTGCTGCACTTATGAATGGGTTAGGTGTGATTAAGTTTCAAACAGTAGCATCTGTGGTTATGGCGGCTGTAAACATTATGTTATCAATATGGTTTGTGCAGATAATTGGTGTTTCAGGTGTCATTTGGGGATCTGTACTAAGCCTAGCTCTGATTTTGTATCTACCTTCTGCCTTATATTTACGAAAATATTTCCGATGAAAACCGTGCATTTTGTTTATGTATTACCCCGAGGTAATTTAATCGGAAAGGTATTTAGGCGAGTTTTTCGCAGAGAAATGTCGCGCATGGATTCAGTGGCTGCATTTAAATGGCCTAGTCCGTTACGTGCACCGCAGTCAATTACTTATTTTGTAGGGCAATCATTAGAAACACGATACAAAGTAAAGCTATACGACTTAAGGGAGAACCTGACTATTTGCCCTGCCCAAGGTGATATTTTACTGGGTCATCTTTGGACTGATCGGAATACTGTTATATGGAACTCCATCAATGATTCTAGATTTAGTAAAAAAATTCTTATTCAGCCATATAACAACAACGAGTCACAGTTAGGTTGGGTAAGAGACGGACTTAAGTTTTGTGATGGATTGATTGCGATAGGTGGTGATTACTGGGTGGATAATTTTAGCGAATCACCCCTTAAAGATTTTGGTGAGAAAATTTTCCATTTAAATATGGCTGTTGATGCATCCAGTTATCCGATTGTAAAAAATGAGTTTAATCCCCCTAATAAAAGGCGTTTTTTTTATATTGGTAGGCAAAGCAGATTTGGCGATGAAAAAGGGATAAGGGTGCTAGAAGAACTGGCAAAATGCATCCCAGGCTTTCAAGGTGGATATATTTGTACAGGAGCAGAAATTAAAGGCTGGAAGAAAATTTCTGAGCCCACTACTTTAACTTCAGAATTTATGACAACTATCGCGAGTGAGTATGATATCTTCATAAATATGAGTCGCGCAGATGCACAAGCAACTACGATTTTAGAAGCAATGAGCTGGGGGTTTCCTGTGGCATGCACCAATCAATCTGGATATAGTAGGGAAAAAAGTTTTTTTTATTTGTCGTTGGAGAATATGAAACACAATATTGATGTGATAGACAAGATACAAAATTTATCCGACGATGCAATTAAATCCATATCAGTAGAAAATAGACTAGTTGTTGTGCGTAAGTATAGCTGGGATGTTTTTGTGTCAAATTTCGAAGAATATATCAGGAGAATGTTATGAAGCAGAGTGTATTAGAAAGAATAATGATTACAAAGGATGATGTTTCAAGGACAGAGTCAGAAATAAGATTCCATGAGCACTTGCGAAGATATGCTGCTGTACGACGATTTTGCTATGGCAGAGTGCTAGATTTTGCTTCAGGTTGCGGTTACGGTTCACACATATTGTCCTTCAATCCAGATGTAGAAGTTGTTGTTGGCGTTGATAAAGATCAAGATGCAATCAATTGGGCGCAAAAAGAGTTTGGAAGTAATAAAGCACAGTACAAATGTGTTGACATTGAAAGTGTTAATGAAAAATTTGACACATTAGTTAGTCTTGAGGCCATTGAGCATTTTAGTGATATTACGCTCATCCCGCGACTAGCTAATCGTTGCAATATTGATCATATTGTAATTTCATATCCAAACAAAAAATCATCGCATTTCAATCCATATCATCTGCAAGATTTTAATGCGCAAAATATTTTAGACATTATGTGTGAATATGTTTGCTATCACACATTCGTAATGGGTGATGTTCAGTTTCTGCTATTTTTAAGGAAGCCACCAAAAGCGCCACGATGCATTTTTAGTAATATTCTTGATTTGTAGGACTATGGCATCTTATCGTAATTATCAACCATAAAAGTTATGCTGATGAACATACCTAAGGTCAGTATTTTGATCCCCGTCTATAATAGGGAAAATTTCATTGCCGCTTGTATTGAATCTGCATTGTCACAAACATTTACTGAAATTGAAGTAATCGTGGTTGATAATGCAAGTACGGACGGTACGTGGAGTATTTGCGAACATTATGCAGAGATGGATTCAAGAGTTCGAATTTTTCGGAATGTTGATAATTTAGGACCAGTTCGTAACTGGCTTGCATGTTTGAATGAGGCAAGAGGTACATACACCAAAATATTGTGGTCAGATGATTTAATAAGCTCAGACTTTTTGAGTGTGCTCCTGCCTTATCTTTATGACACATCTGTTGGCTTTGTTTATTCGTCTGTAGATGTGTTTGAAGAAAGCAAAGATATTATATCCAATAAGATTTTTATCAATATTGAAACAGGTACTTACGATTCGAAAAACTATATAAATGGTGTATTACTAGGCGGTAACTTTCCATACTCACCTGGGTGCGCGATTTTTAGGACTTCAGATGTAAGAAAAAATATGTTATTACAAATTCCAAACAGGTTAAATAGCGATTTTAGTATGCATGCTATCGGCAATGATTTATTACTTTTTCTTTTAACAGCGCACCAATATCCAAAATTTGCTGTAGTACAACAACCCCTTTCTTTTTTTCGGTCACATAAAGAATCAATTACTACTGCGGCCCCGCGCGGTAGAATTCCATTACATTATAACCTAGTAAAAGGTTTCTTTTCTGAGCAATTTATTTTTGATACTACGATATTAAAAAAACTTAATTCAAAATTTCTCATAGACTTATTTAGATATAAGTCTATGGCAAATAAATTAGGCATCAAAAAAATAATTGATTTCTATCCTACAAATAATCAGGTGGATCTAGATATATATTTCCTGTTAATTCGAATTAAAGGATACCTCACAAATATATTCAATAAGTGAAACGTATTTATGTCTAACCGCCCACCTATACTTGCAATGCTAGGTTTAACTTTATTATGGTTAACCCCATTTTCCATTATCAAAAATATGCAGATTTTCTCTATTGCTTTAGTGATTGTTGGCATAATTGCATTATTGAGTAAAAGCCCACTAATTTCTGCTAATTCCATAGCATCTATACTATTCCAATCAAAATTAAAAAAAATTAAACGTACTTTGCTTGCAATTTATATGTATATAATAATATGTAGTTTAATTTCTATTTTAATATTGTCATATAACGATTATTTAGATAATACTAGTTTAGCTTGGCGTTATTTTAGCCAGCTTGGCGCTACTTCTGTTTATTTCTTTACAATTATTTGTGGTTATCATATGGCTGCGTATGTGAATTTTACGCAAGTTCGCTTTGCAATTTATATCCCACTTTCCTTGATGCTGTTAATGTGCATTTATCAGACTTTTTCTGAAAGCTGGGGGTTGCCTTATTATGGTAATTACGCTTATGACTTAACTACTGGACTAAGACCAAGTGGACTAGCCGGTGAACCAAAATATTTAGCAGGCTATTGTGTATTAATTATTTTTTTCTTATTCTTTGACTTGGTTGATATTAAAATCGGCAGGCATAAAATCTTAATTAATACCATTAAATTTAGTGGGTTGATTGCTTCAGTATATTATTTTCTTATGGCTTCATCAGCTAATGGGTATTTATCTTTTTTTATCGTAGCCCTAATTTATTTGAAAGAAATGAAGTCTTGGCTAAAGTTTATTTTAGGCCCAGCAATATTTGTTTTTTTATTTTGGCTCAAAGATGAACTCATTTCTGGAAATTTAAAAACTCGTGAGTCCCATCAAAATATTTTCGATAACATTAGTAACATTGATCTTAGTCTTTTCGATGATCTTATTGCGCTCCCTCTGATGGTTTGGCGTGATAATGTCTTCAGTTTTTTGATCGGCTATGGACCTGGTCTCATGCATTTTTTTGCATTACGATATATAAGTTATGCAGCTTGGCTAACAGATGAAACCTATATTGAAGGTAATCTTGCCGCAATTACATATATATCCAATTTTGGTCTTATTTTATTTGTAATTTTATTTATTTTTTTTACAAAGCGATCCTTGATTATTTTAAATAGCCGTCCACAATCGAGGACTCTCAATATGTTTTTTGTTAGTTGTTTTTTTATTGGTGTGCTATTTCAAGGAAATACTTCGGTGCCTTTTTACCTTTCACTCGGTTGGATCCTATATTGGAGCAATCAAAAAACGCCTATAAACTTAAGTACTAAATAAACTATGTAGCTTATATGAAAAACACTTCTCTACCCCTTGTTAGTATAATTACTCCAGTATTTAATGGTGAGAAATATATCCGCAGGACAATTGAAAGCGTCCTTTCACAAAACTATCCAAATATACAATATATAGTTATGGATGGGGGGTCGATAGACAATACATTGAACATACTTAATAGTTATTCAAATAAAATTGACTTAATTATTTCCGAACCCGATCAAGGTATGTACGATGCCATCAATAAAGGAATAAGACAGTCAACGGGTCAAATCTTATGCTACCTAAACGCAGATGACTATTTTTTTCCTGACACTATCGACCGTGTTGTTACACGATTTTTACAAACTAATGTAAAGCTTGTTTTTGGAAATTGTATCTATGTTGATAAATATGAGCATGAACTTTATCGTTATTCTGGTGTTGATATCCCATATGCTTTAGTGCGGCATCTAGGACGCATACCTTTTGCCCAACAAACTACTTTTTGGATACGAGAGCTTTATAATGAAATAGGTGGCTTTGACCAAAGCTATAAATACGTAGCAGATACGAAATTTTTCTTTGAATGTTTACGCATTGTCGGTAAAAAAAAATCACATATAAAAGAGTATATTACGATGTTTCGACAGCATGATGATGCCTTTTCAACGAAAGTATGTGAACAAATGAGAATAGAACATGAATTAGTACTTACTGATCTTGGTTTGTGCGTAGGATATAGTCGTTATATTATTGAAGCAATAGTCAAAGGACGAAACTATCGCAACTTCATCCAAAGGATTCTTTAAAACATATAATGAAAATTCTTCAAGTATGCCCTGCGTTCTACCCGGCAATTTCGATTGGTGGCCCAATATTTACAGTATTGTCATTACAGCATGTGCTTTCAACAAAAGGCAATACTATTGATGTGCTTGCTACCCCCTTAGGCTTAACACCACAAGAAAAAGCTTCACTGGTCTATGACACGCCTATGCCTATGCCTATACCTAGTCTTGGTAAGATCACCTATCAGCGCTATTATGGTTATCCACACTTTACCTTTTCGCCACGCACACTATTGTGGTTACTCAAGCATATCGATAACTATAATGTAGCTATTTTACATGGCGTATGGAACTTTCCTATTTTAGTTGCGGCTTTGGCCTGTAGAATTCGGAAAGTCCCATATATTATTTTTCCTCATGGTACCTTATATCAAGAAACTGTTGAGCTACGCTCTTCATTTATTAAAAAAGTATTTCTTAAGTTATTTGTCAAAGGGATATTGCAAAAGGCTAAAAGAGTTATATTTACCACTCAAGATGAAAGAAATAAAGTAACTAAATTTCTTAGTATTAATTTAGCTTCTTTTATTATGCCTAATATTGTTCGCACAGCTGAATTTTCTATACTTCCGGAAAAAGGTGCTTTTCGGAAAAACCATAACATTTCGCCTGAAACTTTATTGTTACTTCATTATGGACGTATTACTAAGAAAAAAGGGTTGGAGTTTTCGATACAAGCTCTAGCAAAATTAAGCCTGGAATTTCCTAACATTATTTTAGCGGTTATTGGTGGTGATGAAGAAGGGTATAGGACTATTGTTGAACGTTGCGCTGAAAGTTTTGATGTGCTCGATAAAGTAATTTTTACTGGTTTGGTGCAGCGTGATGAAGGGATTCAAGCCATGGTAGATGCTGATGTTTTTGTTTTGCCTTCGCTATCAGAAAATTTTGGCATGGCGGTAGTAGAAGCTATGCAGTGTAATTTGCCGGTTGTGCTTTCTGATAATGTTGGCATTGCACCAGACATAAGTAAAGCAGGCGCAGGCACAATGGTACCTTTAAGCGCTGAAAACGAGCCGTTAATTGAGGCCATTGCTGCACTGCTTAGAAATCCAGAAGAACGTTATATCTTAGGTAAAAAAGGTAAACAATTCGCCATTGATCATTATGATGAAAAAGCGGTTGCTTCAATTGTTGATGAATTATTGTCTTTGATTTAAGACGTATGATGAAAAATATAGTTAATTTAGAAAATACTTCAAATACACCATGGGTTTCGGTGTTAATTTTGACATGGAACGAAGCGTTACATATTGAGCGATCTATTAAAAGTGCGCAACAACTTACACCTTATGTTTTTGTTGTCGATTCTTATTCTACAGACGCAACTGTTGAAATAGCTAAAAACATCGGCGCCTCTGTAACTACAGGTAATTTTGATAATTTTGCCGGTAAATTAAATTGGAGCCTGGATAATATTAACTTCCCTACACCTTGGGTTGCTCGTCTTGATGCTGATGAAATATTTACAGATGATTTACTTGCCAACTTACAAAGTGCCATCATTAAGGCAGACCCGAATGTAAATGGCTTTTATTTGCGCCGCCAACTTTGGTTTATGGGTCGTTGGATTAAGCATGGTGGTATGTTTCCCACGTTTAGTATGCGTATCTGGCGTAAAGGCTGCGCGCATTCAGAAGTACGTGAATTGGATGAACATATGATCTTATCTAGTGGTGTAGCTGTTACTCTTGATCTTGATATCATAGATAACCCACTGACTGATTTAGCCGCGTGGATTAACAAACATAACGGTTATTCGATGTTAGAGGTACATTCATTTTTTTCACGTAAAAACCAATCAATTTCTGACTTAATTCTTCCTTGTTTTTGGGGTAATAGGGTAGAAAGAATGAGATGGATCAAGTTGAAAATATTTTATCGGTTGCCCTTATTTGTGCGCCCTCTACTTTATTTTTTTTATCGATATTTCTTTAGACTTGGCTTTATGGATGGCCGTGAAGGTTTTTTGTTCCACTTTATGCATGGCTTATGGTATCGGATATTGGTGGATGGGAAAATATTTGAGCAAATGGGTAAAATTTGAAAATTTCCATTATTACATCAGTGTTTAACAATCAGGACACTATCGCTGAAGCGATGAATTCTGTTTTATCACAAACCTACGCTAATATTGAATATATTATCATTGATGGCTGCTCTACCGATGCTACGATAAATATCATTAAGTCTTATCAAAACTACCTTGCTGTGTTTATCTCAGAACCGGATCAGGGTATCTACGATGGTCTTAATAAAGGTATTAAGCTGGCGACCGGTGACGTTATTGGTTTTTTGCATTCCGATGATCTGTATGAAAATAATACGGTAATCGAAAAAGTAGCTCGAGCCTTTATAGAAAACTCTACTGATTCTACTTATGGGGATCTAACTTATGTGAGTAAACATGATCGCCTAAAAGTTATTCGGTATTGGAAAAGCGGCGAGTTTACGCTTAAAAAGTTACGGTATGGCTGGATGCCGCCTCACCCGACCTTTTTTGTTAAAAGGGCTATTTATGAACAATATGGTTTGTTTGATACGAATTTTAAAATTGCTGCTGATTATGATTTGATGTTGCGTTTTTTAGGTATGCATCAGATCTCTACTCATTATATCCCTAGCGTATTGATGAAAATGCGTGTAGGCGGAGAAAGTAATAAAAGTCTGAAAAATGTGTTAATAAAAAGTAAGGAAGATTTGCGGGCTATGAAGAACAATAATATTGGTGGTTTATTTAGTTTGAGTATTAAAAATTTGTCAAAACTGCAACAGTTTCTTCGTAAAACATAGGGCAATAGTGTTGGTGTGGATTGAAAATTGACCAGGGATAATTGCTGTATAGCGCATTCTCTACTCTCCCCGACTCGTGAAAAGGGCAGATAACCCAGCTTGTCCAGGATAATCAAATCCATCTGCACAGACTGAGCTCCAATCGCCCTTGTTTGTTAAAAAGCGTGCAAAACTTTCCCGGGTCCTGGGGAAAAGAGCGTTGAAAAGTTTCCACCCAGGTTATTTAATGTCCGGTTTTTGACCGGAGAATCGTAAGCGTTTAACCAAGACATATTCAAATATTTTCTAATTTGATGCATCCTGGAATTTTTTTCAGGAGTGATGGATGACAACCAAGCAAAACTGGCAGGCGCATTACGAAACTTGGCGTGAAAGCGGATTAACCCAGAAAGCCTATTGCGAACAAGCAGAACTCAACTATGCCCAGTTTGTTTCGACACTGGCATACTACCGAAAACGAGATCGAATACAGTTGCCGCAAAAGCTGATACCGGTAAAAGTGAACTCTCCAGAGGCAGGTAGGGTCGTTTTACGGCACCGTGCCGGTCATCAATTGGAATTACCGGCGGGTATACCGGCGAGTTGGTGTGCGGAACTATTGCGATGCCTGGATTGATTGCCGCACCGGCCCATATCTGGTTAGCCGTTGAACCGGTTGATATGCGCAAAGGCTTTGACGGATTGTCAGCCATTATTCAAGAAGTCCTGGGTCAAGCGCCAGGTTCCGGTTCAGCGTTTATTTTCCGAAATCAGGCCGGTAATCGTCTGAAGATGATTATCTGGGATGGTAATGGCGTCTGGTTATGTCACCGTCGGTTGCATAAAGGCGGTTTTGTTTGGTCATCCAGTCAGGCAGCTAGTTTTTCATTGACACGTGAGCAGTGGCATTGGCTGATTGCCGGCGTGGATTGGCGTCGATTGTCGGCCTTGCCCAAGGAAGATTGGCGGTTTTAGCGTGATGGACAGCGCGCAAAACCCACTCGTTGTTACGCGATAATACCAATAATATCAATGCACTAAAGGGTATTTTGTAGTAAAATACCCCGATGAAATCCACCGTAAACATTGACAATCTGGACTTGGAAGAAGGGGTAAAAAGCCAGCTTAAGACGCTGTTTGAATCCCTGCAAAACCACATCGATTCACAAGCCGCGCAAATCGAGTCGCAAGCAGCCCTCATCCATTTCAAAGAGACCAAAATCCAGGCGCTGACTCATGAGTTAGCCAACTATAAGCGGCTCAAATTCGGCGTCAAAGCCGAAGCGCTGACTCAGATTCAACGGGATCTATTCGAGGAAACCCTGGACACGGATATTGCCGCTCTGGATGCAGAACTTGAAGCCTTGTGCGAACCGGTTACCGATGAAAGCGCCACGGTTGCACGTCCCAAACGCGTGCGGGCAGGCCGTCAGCCGTTACCGGATCACCTGCTGCGGATTGAACACCGCCATGAACCGGCCACCTGCGAATGCGGCCAATGCGGTAGTCGCTTGGTCAAAATCGGTGAAGACGTGACAGAACAGCTGGATGTCGAACCTGCCAAGTTTTTTGTGCATCGCCACATTCGTCCGAAATACGCCTGTCGCCAGTGCGAAACCATTACGGCTGAACCGCTTCCGCCCGCTATCATTGACGGTGGCCTGGCGGCAACCGGCTTGCTGACCTGGATCCTGATCAGCAAATTCCAGGATCACCAACCCTTGTATCGGCTGGAGCAAATTGCGGCGCGGCAGCAAGTGCCGCTGCCGCGTTCAAATCAGGCTGAATGGGTAGGACGCATCGGCGTTGCTTTGCAGCCATTGGCAGATCGACTGAAATGGCATTTATTGCAAGGTAACACGTTGTTGGCTGATGAAACACCGGTCTCTCAACTTGATCCAGGGAATGGTAAGACCCATCGATCTTACCTTTGGGCCTTTCGCAGTAATGACCGACAAGCGGTGCCGAGGATGATTGTCTTCGATTACCAGACCGGGCGTAGCGGTACCTATGCGCGTGAATTTTTGGGCAACTGGACGGGTCATTTGATGGTGGACGATTATGCCGGCTATAAAGCGTTGTTCGTTGCAGAGGGTGCTAAACCTGCCTGCATTGAGCTCGCTTGCCTTGCCCATGCGCGGCGCAAGTTTTTTGAATTGCATGTTGCCAGTAAAAGCCCTCTGGCACTGGAAGCCTTAAACCGGATAGCCGAGCTTTACGCCATAGAAGCCGAAGCCAAGGACTGGAGCATTGAACAACGGCAAGTCATCCGGCAAGAACAAAGCTTGCCCAAACTCCATGAGCTGAAAGACTGGTTGCAGAAAAAACTACAAATTGCCGCACCCAACAGTGCCACAGCCAAAGCGATCCATTACATGCTGAAACGCTGGGAAGCCTTCGAGCGCTATGCTCATACTGGCTATCTGCCAATTGACAACAACAGCACGGAGAACAGTATCCGGCCGATTGCAGTGGGTAAGAAAAACTGGCTCTTTACAGGGTCAGAACGCGCCGGTAAACGTGCAGCGGTCATTCAGACTTTGCTGGGCACCGCCAACCTGAACGGTTTGAATTCGGCGGAATGGTTAAAGAACACGCTCGAAAAATTACCGGTCTGGCCTAACAGTCGAATCGATGAGTTGTTGCCGTTGGCTCCGGAAGCAATTAAGGCATTGGCTCAAAAATAAGGGCCGGTCAATACGGCCTTGGCTGAACGCTTACGGAGAATCCTGGAGTGTTAGCAATGGACGTTATTACCGAAATCAGACGGCGTTTTCATGTCGACCATGAGACCATCACGTCTCTCTCGAGTACCTTTAATTTGTCCCGCCCCACCATTGCGTATTCTGATTAATTTGAACACTGATTCTGGAGGAACTTGAACACCTAAAACCTAACGCATCGATGGAAGGTAAGCGCCCAGCCGTCCCAACTATGAACTCGCTTTCATATTTGGCATCCTG
>DAINRH010000045.1:0-23667 GCA_036741905.1 Methylobacter sp.
CGAAGTAGGCCGGAATAAGCGGGTTCGAGTGACAGCGAGAACTGGCGTTTCCGGCCTACATCCGAGGCCGCCATTCCAGCGTCTATACCGAAATGACGCTCTTCGATAGACTTGTGTATAAAGACGAGCGCAGAGCGTGGGAACCCTAAGCAATTCGGGCTTGTGTTTTAAGAGAGTATCTACGACGAAAGCCTAGCTTGCCGATTTTCACTCCGGCGCTTACCCGGAAAACGGCGGCAAGCTAACCGAAACCGTCGTCAGGTTTTGCTCCTCTGAAACCTCCAGGGTAATATTTCCGTTCTGGGCTTCGCTGAACAGCCGGGCCGCGTAAACATCGATTCCGGCATCAGCCGATGGGTCCTGCTCGCCGAACTTGTCGAAGAAACTGTCCCTGAGATGGTCAGGAACCGTTCCCTTGCGACGAATTTTGATCCGGATGGGATTTTCATTCACTACAAAGATAAGCACGGCGCTGTATTCCGGCGCCGCCACGCAGGCGTTTTTCACCAAATTGTCGAACAGGGTATAGCAGAGCATCGCATCGCCCAGGCTTTTGGGCAGTTGCCCGTCCGCCTCGGATACCGTCACCGTGAGTTGCTTGGCGGCAAAGCGGTGGCGGGAAATTTCGGCGACACAGCGCAAAATACCGTCGATATTGACCGCTTGGGCGTTCAGCTGAAAAACGCCGGTCTCGATTTTGTAGAGTTCCGAAGACAGGTTGATCATATTCAGCGTTTGCAAAGACATGCCTTCGATGGCTTGCAGTTTGCCGACTTGCGTCGCGTCCAAAGACGCATCGTCGGCCAAAGCCTGGATCAGGCCGATAGCCTCGGTTAACGGCTGCTTCATGTCGTAACGCATCAGGTTTTTCACATCCTCCCGCAGTCTCGACAACTCCTGCATCGCGTCGTAGTCGTCCTGCAATTGCTTATGCGCCTCCACATAGTGCATAAAATTGCGCACTCGCGGTTTTAACACCTCGGGATTAATCGGTTTAGCGACAAAATCTATCGCGCCCAGTTCAAACCCCTTAAGCCGTGCGTCGTTATTGCCCATTGCGGTGACGAAGATGATCGGAATGTGTTCAGAAACCGGGTGCCCGCGCATTCGCTTTGCCACTTCGAAGCCGTTCATGCTCGGCATCATGACATCCAGTAAAACCAGGTCCGGCGGGTCGTCCGACTGGCAAATCGCCAATGCCGTTTCACCGTTGTTGGCCGCGCGCACCCGGTATTCATCCTTAAACAGGTTAGATAGCAGGAAGAGATTGTCGGGTATGTCATCCACTACCAATATGGTCGGGCGACCGGATTTGTTTTGATCCGGATGCTGAAAAACAGCGGTTGTCTCCCGCGGCCGCCAATAAATGACTCGTTCTATTCGGCTTATCATATCCCTGCCCGTATAAGGCTTAAGCAGAAAATCGCTGGCGCCGCTGCTGATAACTTCCTTTATCCGCTGCCGATTGGTGCCGTCGCTGACCATCAAAAAAGGCAGCTTCTGTAAACGCGGATCGGCCCGAACCGCTTTCAGTAATGCCAGCCCGTCCATGACCGGCATTTCCCAATCGGACACCACGACGTTAATCGGTCTTGAGCGCAGTATCTGTAGCGCTTCCGCTCCATCTTTCGCGGCAAATATATGTCTGTAACCCAAAGACCGTAACAAGGAATTGATTGCGTTGCGCATGCTGACGACATCGTCGACAATCAGAAAGGTGAGCTGTTCTTTAATCACGTAACATTCCTTTAGGCTAAGCGCTCAGCCTTTGTTAATCATCGACTGCGACAAGTAATCCCTTTTCTTTTGCATATCGATGTCGGTATCGGCATAGCGTTGCGCAATAGCCAGAAATTCCCCCTGAATTTCTATAAAAGCATCGACCATGTCGGGATCGAAATGACTTCCCTTGCCGTCAATAATGATTTGCACGGCTTTTTCATGCGGCATGCCTTCCTTGTATACCCTTCTGCTGACCAACGCGTCGTACACATCGGCGACCGCCATCAGTCGCGCCGATATGGGAATATCGTCGCCGGAAAGCCCGCTGGGATAACCGCTGCCGTTCCATTTTTCCTGATGCCCAAAAGCAATTTCTTTGGCTACGGTCAGAAACTCGACCTCAATGCCCAGCGCATTTTCGGCCTGCTGAATGGCATCCCGGCCCAGCGTGGTATGGGTCTTCATAATCTCCATTTCGTGCGGCTCGAAACGCCCCGGCTTAAGCAGGATACAATCGGGAATGCCGACTTTGCCTATATCGTGCAGGGGGGCCGACTTGAACAGGGTATTGATGTTCTGGTCGGTCAAAAACGCGGTAAAACGCGGATTGGGTCTTAGCTTTTCCGCCAATGCCTTGACGTAATACTGGGTGCGGCGGATGTGATTGCCGGTATCCGAATCGCGGGTTTCCGCCAGCGAGGCCATTGCCAATATGGTCACATCCTGAATCGCCGAGACTTCCTGGGTGCGCTTTGCCACCTCTCCCTCAAGATAAGCCGCTTTGTCTTTTAGGAAATCGGCTGCCGCCTTAAGCTGAAGCTGGGTCTTGATACGCGCCAGAACAATGGATGGGTTGATGGGTTTGGTAATGTAATCGACTGCGCCGAGTTCCAGGCCTTTTTGCTCTTCATCCTCTTCGGATTTTGCGGTAAGAAAAATCACCGGAATGTCGCGGGTAGCCGCATTTGCCTTGAGTTGGCGGCAAACCTGGTAGCCGTCGATATCCGGCATCATCACATCGAGCAATATCAAGTCGGGCGGATTTTCGGAGGTGGCGATTTTAAGGCCCTTGTCGCCGTGATTAGCTACTTTGACTTTATAACTATCCTTGAGTAACGCCGACATCAGCGACAAATTATCCGGCGTATCGTCGATCACCAATATCGTTGATTTTTCTGTACTGTTGTTGTCCATAGCCTTCCTGTGTGTTTAAGTTTCAATGTTCAGCCGGGCGACTGTTGTTTTGAGTAGCGCCAGCGCCGGTCCGAAATCGAAATTCCGAATCGCGCTGTCGATCAGCTGATATGAGTCGCCCAAAGCGCTCCGGAGCAGCGTGCCGTGTTCATCCAGCACATCTCCGGCTTCTGCGTCGTCATCGTTCAGCAATTGCAACAGTTTTGCGCAGACCGTGGCTAACTGCGCCCGATCGATAACGACTGCCGCATCGGCGGCTTTTTCCTCGGGCAAGTTCGCTTCCAGTTGACCGATCAGCGCCGACAATAATGCGCTTAGCAAAGCAACCTGCCGGTCTATCGACTCGAGGGGATGTTTTTCCATGATCGCCGTTTCCAGGCATTCCGCTTGCGCCTGCAATGGCCCGGCGCCTATGTTTCCGGCCACGCCTTTCAAGGTATGGGCATGAAGTTCGGCCGCATTCCAGTCTTGGGCATCCAAAGCCTCGGTAATTTGGGCAGCGGCATTTTTCTGGCCGGCAACAAATTTTTTCAACATCGAAACATACACAGGCTGCTTGCCTAATACTCGCATTAATCCCAACCGGACATCCAAGCCTGCAATATTTTCAATGCCGTGAAATTTCAGCGCTTCGGTTGCATCGATAGCGCCGGGCCGCGGTTCCGCCGAGACCGCACGCTCATGCGGCTTAATCCATTTAAGCAACGCAGCAAATAGCAGCTCGGGATCGATAGGCTTGGCGACATAATCGTTCATCCCGGCTTCAATACACAAATCGCAATCGCTGGTCATCGCATTGGCGGTCATCGCGATGATCGGCAGGTTTTTAAAGCGCGCGTCTTTGCGGATTTCGCGGGTCGCGGTCAAGCCGTCCATCACCGGCATTTGCATATCCATCAACACCACATCGTAGTCGGTCTCCTGCACCTTGTTTACCGCAATCGAACCGTCCGCCGCCAAGTCGACGGCCAAACCGGCATGATTAAGCAATTCTGTCGCGACTTCCTGATTGAGTTCGTTATCTTCCACCAGCAGAATACGGGCGCCTTGAATGCCCGCCAACTCGTTCTCATGCGCCGTGCGTTCCGGTTCGATACGGCGCTCTTTTCGTTGCGCGCCTTGCATCATCGCCGTTATGCCGTCATGCAGCAGTGACTTGAGTACCGGTTTGATAAAAATATATTCCAGTCCTAGATCGGCCGCTTCTTTCAGCGCCTCCTCGCAGCCGTAGGCGGTCAGCAAGGCTGTGTACGGCGGGAGCGCCAAATCCATCCGCCGGATTTGGCGAATCGCCGCGATGCCGTCCATGCCGGGCATGTTGCAATCGACAAAAACGATTTCGTAAGGCTGTCCGGCGCGTTGCGCGGCCTGGATTTTATCCAGCGCCGCAGCCCCGGAGTCTGCTTCATCGACGCTAAAACCCATGCCTTCCAGCATGTTTCTCAGTATTTTCCGGGCTATGCGGTAATCGTCCACCACCAACAGGCGTCGATCCCGCCAATCGGGGTTAACGGCTAATTCATGCGCCGGGGTATAACCTTTGCCGAGACGCGCGGTAAACCAAAAGGTTGAGCCTTTGCTCGGCTCGCTTTCCACGCCGACGCTTCCGCCCATTAATTCAGCCAGGTTTTTGGAAATGGCCAGACCGAGGCCGGTGCCGCCGTATTTGCGCGTCGTGGTGGCATCCGCTTGCTGAAAAGACTGGAACAATCCGGCAATTTGTCTCTTGGTCAAACCGATGCCGGTATCTTTAACCTCGAAACGCAGCAATACCTGCTGCCCGCTATCCTCAATGACTTTCACACCCAGGATGATTGCGCCGGTGTCGGTAAATTTCACCGCATTGTTGGTGTAATTGATGAGTATCTGTCCCAAGCGCAAGGCATCGCCGACCAAATAGAGCGGCACCTTGGCATCTATATCGAAAAGCAGTTCCAGGCCTTTGGCGGCGGCCTTTTCGGCCGTGAGGCCCGCCATGTTTTCAAGCACATTTTCCAGTTCAAAATGAATGTGCTCAACCGTCAGCATGCCCGCCTCGATTTTAGAAAAATCCAGGATGTCGTTAATGATGCCCAGCAAATGTCGGCCCGATTGCTGTATTTTTTTCACATAATCGCTTTGCCGCGGCGTTAATTCGGTTTTTAAGGCCAGATGCGACATGCCGATGATGGCGTTCATCGGGGTGCGGATTTCATGGCTCATATTGGCAAGAAAATCCGACTTCAATTGGGTGGCCTCCAGAGCGCGATCGCGCATCAAAGCCAGCTCGGCTTCGGCCTTTTTACGCTTGGAAATATCATGCACGAAGGCGCTGAAGGTATAGCTGTTGCTGGTTTTCACCGGCCAGATGGACAATTCTATATCGAATTCGTAGCCGTCCCGATGCAGCGCGCAAATTTCAACGCGCCGATTAACAACCTTGCCTTGGCCTGTTTTAAGGTATTGGCGCAATCCGGCTTCATGCATTTCCCTGAATTGCTCCGGCACTATCATGTAGTGTATTTGCCGTCCCATCGCTTCATCGCGGCTCCAACCGAAAATACGTTCCGCAGCGCTGTTCCAATCGATAATCACGCTATCGGCATCAATAGTCACCACCGCATCGTTGGCGGTGTCGATCAACTTGCGGGTGCGCTCTATGGTTACCAACAGTTCATCGGTTACCGCTTCCGCTTGTTCCTTGGCGGTGCGCAGTTCCTGTTCGGCCCGGTTGCGGCGTTCATTAACCAGCACCACCCAGCCCGTGGTCATGCTGGAAAAAACGGCTAAACAAAAAAATATCCGGAATGAATGCTCATTCATCTGCGCCACTATGTCAGGCGCAAATGATTTGCTTGCTTCCGGCACGGTTAACCATAGGGTCGTCCCGATAACGCTTAGCATCATGGCCCACAACAGCGTAAAGTTTGCCGTTCGCAGCGCGATCCCGCCCGTTTCAAGCCCGGTTAACGAGCGTAAGCATTTGAATGGCATTAGGTATTTATTCATAATAATTTTGAGTTATAAATTTATCATAACTTAACCGACTATGCGATTTTGTCAGATTGCCCATTGCAGCCGGTTAGACCTTCCAGGTTTTTAAAACCTGGAAGGTCTAACCGGCTGCAATGCGTAATGTTGCGGCATTACAGTTCAATATCCCAGTTGGCGGCGGCTTCTTTGAGATGAGCCAGCGCCGATTCGAACTCGTAGTTTCGAATCCCGCCCTCGATAGCTTGAAATGAATTGCCGAAAGCGCTCCGCAGCAAATCGGCCTGCTCATCCAGCACATCCCCGGCTTCGGCATCGTCATCGTCCAACAGCCTTGCCAGTTTTACGCACGTTGCGCATAACTGTTCGCGATCGACAGCGATTGCGGCGTTTTCTTGCTCAGGCAGCCTCGCTTCCAGCTGCCCGATCAGCGCCGACAATAAAGCGCTTACCGATGCCAATCGCCGATCGATCGACTCGCGGGCATATTCTCCCTTGATCGCCGCTTCCAATTGCCCCGCTTCCACCTGCAATTGCCCGGCGCCTATGTTGCCGGCCACGCTTTTCAAGGTATGCGCGTAGCGTTCGGCGGCATGCCGGTCATCGCCATTTAAAGCCCCGGTTATTTGCGCGGGCGCATGTTTCTGACCGGCAATAAATTTTTTTAACATGGAAAGGTACAGCGACTGCCTGCCCAATGCCCTCGTTAAACCCAGCGCGACATTCAGCCCTTCAATAGCGTCGAAACCATGAATTTCGTCCTGTTCGAAACTTATGACGCCGACAGGGCCATCCGGGCCGCGCGGCTTAATCCACTTGGCCAGTATCGCAAACAAGACCTCGGGATCGATAGGCTTGACGACATAGTCATTCATCCCGGCTTCGATGCACAGCTCGCGATCGCTCGCCAGTGTGCTCGCCGTCATGGCGATGATCGGCAGGTCTTTATAACGCGCATGCTTGCGGATTTCGCGCGTCGCGGTGACTCCGTCCATGACCGGCATTTGCATGTCCATCAGCACGGCATCGTAACCGGTCTGCTGCACCCGGTTCAGCGCCGCCGCACCGTCCGCGGCCAGATCGACGACAAATCCCGCATGCTTAAGCAATGCGCTTGCGACTTCCTGATTGAGTTCGTTATCTTCCACCAGCAAAACGCGTTGCGGCTTTGCCGCCTCCGCTTGCGCGCCGGTTTCCCCGACAGGCGTCATATCCAGCTCTTTGCGCAACGCCGCCAGCACTTTCGGTAAATCGTCCTCCATTTGCGCCACTAAGGCTTCGACATCGTCGATCCGGCCTTGCTTGGCGCTTGCTTCAATGCTTGCGGCATGGTCCTGCAAAGCACTCGCGCCAAGATTGCCGCATACCGATTTAAAGCTGTGCGCAAGTTGTTGCAATGCACGGCTGTCCTGATTGTTGAATGCCTCGCGCAACGCCAGAATATCGCCGGGGGCGGCGCATAGAAATAAGTTAATGACACGATTGAGCAAGGTTTCGCCGCTTGCCGTGCGGACACGGCGCAAGTTTTCAAGAGCGCCGAAATTCAGGCTTGCGTCCTGCGGCGGGACCGCTTTATCGGGCATGACTTTAAGCGTTACCGACTCGTCGATATTAAGCGCCAACCATTTGCCCAACATTTTCTGCAATTGATTTTTATTGAAGGGCTTGCTGAGATAATCGTCCATTCCGCAATCCAGGCATTGGTCAATAATGCCCTTTTGGATGTCGGCGGTTAAAGCGATAATCGGCACTCGCCGCCCCGCGCCGTTTTGCCGCTCGCGTTGGCGAATGATTAAGCTGGCCTGGAAGCCGTCCATTTCCGGCATGTGGTAATCCATCAGAATTAAGTCGTACGGCTTATCGGCCGACGCTTCAACGGCTTCCAAACCGTTATTGGCGACATCGACCCGGCAGCCTATCGCATTCAACATGCCTATGCCGACTTGCTGGTTAACAAGGTTATCTTCGACCAGCAAGATATTGGCGATGATTTCAAGCTTGGCATTGAGCGTTGCTATGGCCTGCTGTTGCGCTTGCCCCGGCGAACGCCCCAGCAGTTCTAATAAACAATCCAGTAATTTGCGCTGTAACACCGGTTTGTTCAAAAAATACCGAATGCCGTGATGGTTTTGCTGCTCGTCAAAGGTGACCGTGTCCGAGCTGAGCATCACCAACGGTATCGGCGCTATGCGTCGGTCGTTGTTAATAGCCGCGGCTAAGGTCAAACCGTCCATATCGGGCATGTGCCAATCCAGCAGTACGGCTTGATAAGTTTTATGTTCCAGGGCTGCAGCCAGCAAATGCGCGATGGCTTCAGCGCCGCCAACCTCGCAATGGCACTGAACGCCCCAATGACTGAGTTGATTATGCAGGATTTCACGATTGGTGGCGTTATCGTCCACCACCAAAATATTAACGCCCTGCAAACCGCTAAGGTCGGTTTTTTTGACCGGCGCTTGCAGGCTTTGCGCAAAGCCGACGCTAAAATAAAAACGCGATCCCAATCCCGGATTGCTGGACAGCTCCAGCTGTCCGCCCATCAACGCCACCAGTTTTCTGGAAATGGTCAGCCCCAAGCCTGTGCCGCCGTATCGACGGGTAATAGAGCCGTCCGCTTGGGTGAAGCTTTCAAAAATCGACTGTTGCTGCTCAGGCGCGATGCCCGGCCCGGTGTCGATAACTTCAAACAACAAGCGCATAGGCTCATCTGCGCTTAGCGGTTCCAACCGACTGACCTTAAGCTGCACTTCGCCCTGCTGAGTAAATTTAATGGCATTGCCCAACAGATTGACCAGGACTTGTCTCAGCCGTTCCGAATCGCCGCGCACCAGGTCGTGCAAATTAACCGGCAAATTCAGCACTAACTCCAGGCCTTTATTGTGCGCTTGGGTAGCGAGCATTTCCGTGGTGTCTTCCAATAAGTGGCGCAAGTCGAAATCGGTCATGCACATTTGGAACTTTCCGGATTCGATTTTGGAAAAATCCAGAATGTTATTAATAATATCCAGCAACGTTTCCGCCGAATGATAGGCGGTCTCAGCCAGCCGTTTTTGGTGCGCAGTCAATTCGGTATGCAGCAATAATTCGGTCATGCCGAGCACGCCGTTCATCGGGGTGCGGATCTCATGACTCATGGTGGCGATAAACTCGCTCTTGGCCTTGCTGGCGGCTTCCGCTTTATCCGCGAGCTGACAGGCCTCGTCGGTTTTCTGCTGCAAATCAAGGGTGCGTTGCGTAACCAGTTCTTCCAGGGTTTCCCGCTGTTTTAGCGCGGCGGCCTGATAGTCGGCGAGATCGCGCGACATCGCATTAAAGGCGTGGGTCAATGCGCCGATTTCATCGTTTGAAGAAGGCACTAATGCGGTGCCGAAGTTGCCTTTGGCAATGGCTTGCGTTGCCGGCAGCAATTTTTTGATCGGTCGGATAATGCGTTGCGTTTGAAAAAACGTTAACGCAATCCCTACCAATATGGTCAGCGGCACAACGATCAGCGTTTGCAGCATAAATTGCAGGGAATCCCGATAAATACGCGCCTGACTGATGCCTAATTGCATCGCGCCGATCAATTCAGGGGCTTTGCTTTGCTGGCCGAAATCCCCGAAATCCGCGCTTGCGTTCTCCCCTTGCATGTAAACCGGCGCGACAATATCGATATAGGCGTTGCCGTGCTCGGCATCGTCGTAAATACGGCTGGATATTTTGTTATCGTCGCCCGTTATTAACGACGGCGGAGCGCTTGACAGGCGCCGATAGTTAAGCTGTACCAGTACTTGGCGTTGTTTGTTAAAGACCGCCACGTAAGCGGCATCAGGATTGTCTTCCAATCCTTGCAAGGCGAGTTCGATAGCTTGCCGGTTCTCGGTATACACGCCGTATTCGATGCTCTTTGCCAGCCTTGCCGCGCTGTCTTCACCCTGTTGGCTAAAGTTTTTTAATGCGTTGAGCTGATGCTGCCAAATAATATAACCGCCTGTCACGAGAGCAGTCAGTATGATCAGAAAAATACTTAACAGGTTAAATTTAGCGGCTATGGATTTCATGGTCGTTGCTGATTTTATTCGAATATCAGTTTGGCATTTTTCAACAAACTGTCAGGGATGGCTATATTCATATGCTCGGCTATTTTGCTATTAATCGTGTAGACGACTTTGCGCGGCGTTTCATAAGGGACTTTCTGCACGGATACGCCGTTTAACAGTTGTTGCGCTTGTACGCCGCACTGCCGTCCTAAATCGGCGTAATCCCAAGACAAGGCATAGAGCGCCCCCGACTTAACCCAATTGTCGGACAGCCCGATCAACGGCACCCGATTTCTAAACGAAGCGAGCAGCACTTCCTTGGCGGTTTTGGGCGACATCGCCACCTCATCGGGTATGGATAGCAGTATTTCAACGTCTTTCGCCAATTGCTCCAAGGCATAGGGCAATTGCTTGGGCGTCTCAACGGGTATCGCGGTCAGCTCCAATCCGGCGCGTTCGGTTTCCTTGTTAAGGTCTTGTATCGTTTTAGCATTTTCGGCGGGATTAAATAAAATAGCGATTCTTTTTTGCTCGGGAAAAAACTTTTTTAACCATTGAATTTGCGTTGCCAACGGGTAGGTCAAACTTACGCCGGTGATATTGGCGGTTTCGAACAAGGTATTTTTTAAAATCAGCGTCGCGACGATCGGGACAGTCTTGGAACTATGCGCCGCCAACTCGCTTGCTTCGCCGCCCACCGCTAAAATCAGGTCCGGCTTACCGGCCGTTATTTCGGCCGCTAACGCAGAACTGCCTGCGCTAAGCTGCGGCACTGCCAATTCGGTAAACGCCGCCTCGATGCGTCGCTCAGCCAACTGCTCTTTAAATCCGGCAATGACTTGCGAGTACGGCTCTGCGGCGGCATTCGCAACAATCAATACGCGCTTTTCGGCGCCCAGGCCGTTAGAACACCCGGAAAACAACAGCAAAGCCGACACTAATAGCCTGAATATTAACAATGGATGCGGCATGAGGCTTGTTAAAAATCGAGACTGGCTTTTACGCGAAATGTTAAACCATCCTGTTCAATACGGTCTTGACGGTGTTTGGCGGAGCCGGGATCGAAATAACGCTGGTCGAACAGGTTGTAAACGCCGCCGGACAGCTCCAAGCCTTTAAGCCAATTTTGGCTGAAGAGGGTCAAATTATTGATTACGTGATCATTGACGCTTGCGTTGCTCAGGGTTTTGCGGCTGCTCATATACTGAGTCTCAAAGCCGACGAAGACCTTGTCTGTCCATAACGGCGCTATCAGGTTTAATTTGATCATGTGTTCCGGCGAATTGCTCAAGCGTTGCTGGGTAATTTTATTGATGGTTTCCTGCCAGGAATAACTGACGCGGCCTTTAAAGCCGTCGGCCCAACCGTCTTCCAGTTGAATTTCCATGCCCTTCGATTCGACATCGCCGGTATTGCGGTTTTGCAAATTAGCGCCGATCGACGAGTACTCGATAATGTCGGTTATATTGGAATGAAAGACGTTGAATTCGCCGTGCAGATGGTCATTGAAATAATGTTCCAGTATCAACTCCACCGTTTCGAATTTTTCCGGCTTTAAATTCGGGTTTGGAATGACGCCGGTGCCGAAATAGTTCAGCTCGAATTGGTTGGGCGCACGAAACGCAGTGCCGTACAAAAGCTTAACCGAGGTGCTGTCCCACAGGTCGTAAATCAAGCCGAGGCGGGGATTAACGGTTTCGCCGAAAATGCTGAAATAGTCCAGGCGCACGCCGGCATTGAAGGTCAGCTTTTTAGTGATGCTGTATTCGTCTTGGACAAAAACCGCCCATTTATAGGTGCCGGTTTGGGAATCAAGATAGGTTGCAAGGTCATAATTGGTTTGGAACTGGTCGAAATTACTCTGAAACTCACCGCCTGCGGTAAGCCGGTGCTCATCCCAAACCACCTTGCTTGCTTCCAATTCGGCGCGCCACCATTGCCCGCGGGAAAAATCCTTGTTGACGACCGTCGCGTAAGGGTAATCGCCCCGGTAAGTATATTTATTGTACGAGACGCGCGATTGCAGATTCAGTTGATTATCGAAGGTATGATCGTATTTCAGGTCCAAAAAGCCTTGCTCGTCCGCGGTGCTTTCATTGGGATCGTTAAACACCGTGCCGAAAGACGCGGTGGGAATATCTTTATTGCGTTTTGCATACAAGCCTTGCAAAGTGAAGTCATCGAAAGAAATTTTACCCATCATTTTTTTCGACTGATCCTCATCATTATTGGCCGAGATGCCGTTGTTGGTAGCGGGACGATCAAATTCCGGGTAATACAGTCGGCTGTTGCCCTGGCTATCGTAAAAAGTGCCGGTTAAGGACGCTTCGATGCCGTTATTAAAGCGCTTACCGTAACTCAGGCTGGTTTTATACGCATCGAAACTGCCGTAAGAGGTCTTGACGTTGCCCCCTTGCAGATCCCGGCCGCGTTTGCTGATCACATTGATCACGCCGAAAACCGCATTGCTGCCGTACAGCGATGAACTCGGGCCGCGCACCACTTCCACCCGTTCAATCGCATCAATATCGAGCGGAAAGGATTCGGCGCTATCGAACGAATCGAAAATATTTTCGTTGTAGCGATGGCCGTCGATCAACAATAACAACCGGGTATTAAAATCCGATGGCAAACCGAAGCCCCGCGTTCCTGCAAAACCGTAGCCGCGGTCATAGGTGTGATAGAAACCTTTGAGGCTGGCTAAAATGTCGCCAAAGGTGCGGTAACCGTATTTTTTGATGTCGTCGGCGCTGACAATGCTGATCGACGCGGGCGCCTTGGTGACTTTTTGCTCGTATTTGGAAGCGCTGTAAACGGAAGGAATCTCTTGAAACAGCAATTCATCGGCGCTGCTTAAGGACGGCTCTATTGTCGAACGCCCGTCGTCGGCAAAGGCGGTGCTTTGTAATAACCAAACGATGGCGCTACAAAGCGCGTTGCTTAATTTAAATGGTTTCATATTTTTCCTGCATCACCCAAACCCCATAATCAGCGCTAAGAAAGTTCAGTCGGCATCGCCTGATAGGGCGGATAACTGCTGTAGCGCCTGACTGAATTCGAACTCGTGGACGGCCTTGTCAAGCAACGCAAAATCGACCGCATTGCAGACGATTCTGAACTGATCGCGTACGCTGTCGAAATAATCGATCGCTTCGCTGTCGTCGTCGACCAGGTAATCGATGAGTTTTGCCAAAACCAGTCTGAACGCATCCCGATCAAGCGCCGCTGTCTTGACCGGTGTTTCCGTTTCGATGATGCCGGGAATCAGCTTGATATAGCCGATCAGCGTGGCAATGATAACATCGAACTCTTGTAGCGCCTGCTGTAGGACGGCCAGGCTTGCGTTATCCCGAACCAGCGTTTCCAGCCGCGCCGCCTGCTCTTGCGCGGCTACCGCGCCGATATTGCCGGAGACGCCTTTTATGGTATGCATGATACGCCCTGCACAGGTGAAATCCTGTTCCGCCAGGGCTACGCCAATGCGCTCGACCGCATCGCCCTGGCTTTGGCAAAACTGTCGCAGCAGGCTCACATACAGTTTTTGATTACCGGCCACGCGCCGTAATCCCGCATCGCTATCGATACCGGGAATCTGCAAGGCGGATTGGCTAAATACGGCATTGTGTTTAACCGGCTGCCTATCCCTCTTGAGCCAATGCCCCAGCACCTGAAACAGGAGCTCAGGATCTACCGGCTTGGTGATGTGATCGTTCATGCCGACAGCAAGGCAACGCTCGCGTTCTTCGTCCATAGCATGCGCGGTCATGGCAAGTATCGGTATATCGGCAAAGCGGGCATCGGCGCGGATAATCCGGGTCGCTTCAAAACCGCCCATTTCCGGCATTTGCAAATCCATCAGTATCGCATCGTAGCTGTGCGGCACGGTTAACACCTTGTCGACCGCTTCTCGGCCGTTATTGGCGACCTCGATGCTGACACCGACGCTTTGCAGTAATTCGACAACGATTTGCTGATTGATTTCGTTATCCTCGACCAACAGGATATGCACCCCTTCCAGGCCGCTTTGGCGCAGTGAGTCGATGCCTGTCGGCATTACCTCGCCGGATGCGCCGACAGAACAATAATTGACGACCGTATCAAACAACGCCGATTCGCTGACCGGTTTGCTCAGAAATCCGTCTATCCACAGCTCTTCCGCTTGCCGTCTCTCGTCATCGTTGTCGAAAGCGGTCATCATCACCACCCGCGGCATGGTAATAAGCCCGGCATCGCGCTTGATCAGTTTGGCGGCGTCAATGCCGTTGATGCCCGGCATATTCAAGTCCATCAGTATTAAATCGTAGGGCGCGATCCCATCGCAGCCTTTGACCGCAGCGACCGCGGCCTGACCGGAACTCGCCGTAGCTACTTCACAAGGAAAGCGCAACAGCATTTCCTGTATTATCGCCCGCGCGGTGGCATTATCGTCCGCCACCAACACCCGCAAGCCCGCCTGGTTTTGCGGTAAAACGCGCGGCTTGCCGACTGTTTCGGCGGATAAACCGAAGCATGCGCTAAAGATGAAGCGGCTGCCTTGCCCGACCTCGCTTTCCGCGAAAATCTCGCCGTCCATCAGTTCGACGAGGCGCTTGGAAATGCTCAAGCCCAAACCGGTGCCGCCGTATTTTCGCGTGGTTGATCCGTCCGCCTGGGAAAATGCCTGGAATAACCGCTCCGACTGTTCCGGCGTCAGGCCTATGCCGGTGTCGCGCACGGTAAAACGCAGCTTAACCCGGTTGTCGGCTTGCTCCAGCAATTCGGCGGCTATTTCGATTTCTCCCTGTTCGGTAAACTTGACCGCGTTATTGAGCAAATTGACCAAGATCTGCCACAGCCGCAACGGATCGCCGACCAGGTGGCGCGGGATGTCGGCAGGAATTCTGTACAGTAACTCCAGACCTTTGTCGCCAGCCTTATGACCGACGAGGATTGAAACATTGTCCAGCACTTCCTCTAAATCGAAATCCAGCGATTCCACCTCCAGCTTGTCGGCTTCGATTTTGGAAAAATCCAGGATGTCGTTGATGATGCCCAGCAAAGCGGTGCCCGCCCGGTGGATTTTAGACACATAATCGCGCTGCTTAACGGTCATTTCAGTTTTTAACGCAAGATGCGACAGACCGATGATGGCGTTCATCGGCGTACGGATTTCATGACTCATATTGGCAAGAAACTCCGATTTGAGCTTGGACGCTTCCAAGGCGCGATCCCGCATCAGGGCCAACTCCACTTCAGTCCGGGCGCGATTGGAGGCTTCCAGCGCCAACGCAATCATGGTGGCAATGGACGCGGCAAAGTCCACTTCTTCCGGCGACCAGCTGCGCATTTCGCCGACATGCTCAAAGCAGGCGACGCCTACCGCACTCCCGTGAAACCAGACTGCCGCGTCCAGCATCGAGCTAATGCCCAACGGCTTGAAATAAGACTCGGTAAAACCCGAGGTCGCCGGATGCGCATGAGCATCGTCCGCCGCCAAAGTCTGGTTTTGCTGTATCGCGGCAAAGTAGTCGGGATAGTCGCTTCGGAACAAGCGCATGCCCAAGGCATCGGCATCGACGACCAAGCCGGAATGGATAAACAATTGCCGACATTCGATCCAATCGCCGCTTTGATCCAAACTCCAGTAGCCGGCGCGCTCCACTTTCAGCGTAACGGCTGCCGCGCGCAGAATATCGAGTAGCGCGGTATCGAAATCGCTTTTGTCGCTCTGGGCCAATTCAACCAGGACATCGCGCTGAAAACGCAGCTGCTCGGTTCGCGTCTCAATCCGCCATTCCAGATTCTGGTTGAGCAAACGGATGTTGGCCTCGGCCTGCTTACGTTCGCTGATGTCGCGGACATTGGCCTGCAAGACGACTTCCCCGTCCATTTCCATGCGTGTCAACAGCACTTCGGCCCAAAATTTAGCGCCATCAAGGCTCTGGTGCATCCATTCGAAAATATGCGTGCCGTTTTCCAGCGCTTTTTGCATCATGGTCGCCGCCTTCCCGTCGGATCGGGCTCCGTCCGGTTGAAATTCCGGCGAAGTGGTGGCGGGCGACAAGGCCGTAAATTGCCGTTCGTCGCGGCAGCCGAACAGGGCGACCGCTGCCGGGTTGCCGCCGATAAATCCCGTGGCCGGACTCAGCGTCAATATCGCATCGCGCGAAGATTCATACAGCACGCGGTAGCGTTGCTCGCTAGCCAAGCGCGCTTCCTCGGCGCGCTTGCGCTCGCTGATGTCGCGGATGAAGGCGCTAAAGAAATAATTCTTGTCCCTGAGCGTCGGCGTGGCAATGGCGAGTTCAATCTCGAACTCGCTGCCATCGGCGCGCACTGCGGTAATTTCGACGCGAACGCCCACTACCGGTCCGGAACCGGTCTGCAAAAAACGCAGCAAACCCTCCCTGTGCCCGCTGCGATAGGCGGGCGGCACAATCAAATCGGCCATCTCTCTGCCAATAGCCTCGCTTGCGCTATAGCCGAACATGCGCTCGGCTTCCGGATTCCAATGCACCACGCGCCCGGACTGATCCATGCCGACCACCGCATCCAGCGCGGTATCCAGAATATGCATCAGCTGTACCTCGCTGTCGCGTAGCGCCTGCGAGGTGTTTTTGCGCTCACTGATGTCGCGGGAGACTACCAGCACATTCTGAATCGCTCCGTTTTTATCGAGAATGGCGCTGGACTGGGATTCGATATGCCGAACGCTGCCGTCCTGCAATTGATAGCGATACTCGGTGCGCTGGCCGCAACCGGAAGAAATAACTTCCTGGAAAATGCGCTTAATCTTCTCGCGGTCGTCAGGGTGAACATGCCGGAACGAATCTTCCGGCGGGCCTCTATCGCCAAGAATGCGTTGATAAGACGGACTGGTATAAAGGCGGTTGCCTTGCGTATCCAGCAACACGATCAAATCATCGACATTTTCCGTAATTAAACGAAGAATGCTTTCGCTCGTCAGCAGCTCCTGCTTGGCGTCGGACAAAGCATCCGGATCGTCTTGCCGCACTTTGGGATCATTTCCGGAGTATGAATTCATGGCTTAACGTGACGGGCATATTTTGTATGGGAAATCCGATAATAATGAGTGCTGTGCAGATTCCCAATATGACGGAATAAGCGTAATTCAATGGGCGGACCGAATCTGTTGCCAAGGGTTACGTTTTCATTCAGGCCGGTAACAAGGGACGATTGAGTTGTTATTCTTAATTTTACCTGATTATAAAGATTCTTCAGCTAGCGCAAAAAACTTCGTCATTCCGGCATGGATGCCGGAATCCAGAGCCATGGATGGTAACTATCCATGGCGCTCGTACCCAATTTAAACACTATGTCAAGTCATGCATTCACATCCATGTGACTGGATACCGGCATCCATGCCAGTATGACGGTGTTAGCTGAAGCATCTTACTCATCAGGTAATTTTTTATAGTCGCCGGAAACACATGTTCAAGATTTCATACTGCCTGTCGTCGGTAGGCAGCTTTATTCAACCTTGTAATATAGGTTCATAATTTTTATACGGTTCCGAGTTTATCGCAATTTATCGAAAGTTGCGACTCTTTGAAAGACCGGATCAATCATGGATTGCCTTGTTAAAGCCGTCCAACAGCAATGCTAATGACCCGCCCTTTGCGGCTGTCTATGCAAAACGGCTAAGCGGCAAGCTGCCATGATGATTTTGACTTAATATTAACGTTTCCGATACGAACAACCTGAGCGCCGTCACGGGTATCAGCAGTGCTCGACTTCTTTTTTAAAGGCTTTTATTTCCCTTGCCGGCCCCATCACCACCAACACATCGCCCGCATCCAGGCGATGCTCTTTCTCGCCGATTGCAAAATGCAATTGATCGCCTAACTCCCTGTCGACCACGCCGATCAAAATCAGGTTATGCCTTCGATTCAAGTTTAAGTCGCTGGTTTTAGTGTTTTCCAGACAGGAGCCTTTAGGAATTTCTATTTGCGCCATATTCAAGTCATAGCGACCGAAAACAGTATGGTCCAGAATATTGCTGATGTCCGGCTTGGTTAACATTTCGTGGGTTTTCCGTCCGCAAATCTCATACGGGTCGATGATTTTATCCGCCCCTGCGGCCAGTAGTTTTTCGGCCGATTCCGGATCGTCGACAATGGCGACGATGGTGATGTTTTTATCAATCGCCCGAGCCGAAATAGTTAAAAATACATTGTCGAAATCCCTGGGGTAAAAACAAAACAGGGTATCGACATCGCTGCCTATGCCTATCGATCTGAGCGCATCGTCATTGCGAAAATCAATGACTTTGGTGTCAAAGCCCTTTTCTGCCACCAACGCGGCTTCGGCATCGTCCTTACCGATAAAAATAATGCTGCATTGCTCCTGATTCAATCGGCTCATCGCTTCCAAGGACATGACGCTGTAGCCGAATACGGCAATGCGTTTCATCGTTGCCTCCTGCTTTTTAACCGGCTTTTTTCAATCTGGTCGCGAAAATAGTCGATAGCATATTCACGGCCTATCACGACCAGCAAATCGCCCTCGCGTAAGACAAAATAGGACTCCGGATTAAAATAAAAATGCTGGTTTTTTATCGGATAACTGTTCTTATGTTTTTGATGCACCGGATTGGCGCTGATAATACCCAGTAACATCAGTTTCCTTTGTTCAAAGTCAATCCCGGCAATATTCATCCCCGCAATGAAGGAGCCGGGATGCACGCATAATGTTTCCATGATGATGTGGCTTTCCTCACGAATGATGCCCAAAATCGCCTCGAAAGCTACCGGTTGGCCGATATATTCGGCGACCACCATGGCGGCGATTTCAAACGGCTGAATCACATTGCTGGCGCCGGCTTGATAGAGTTTTTTGACATTATCCTGGCTGTTGGCGCGGGAAATAATCCTGATATCCGGGTTTAAATGCCGACTGGTCAGGGTGATATAAACATTGATCACATCATCACCGGTGGTACAAATAACCGCCGTTGCGCCGTTATTAATGCCCGCATTCCGGATCACGCCGTTTTTGCTGGCATCCTCGTGGATAACCAGATAACCCAAGCGCTTTGCTTTCAAGACATTAGCCTCTCTCGTATCGATGATAACAAAATGCTGACGGTCTTTTTCAAGCTGTCTGGCGATATGCTGCCCTACCCGGCCAAATCCGCAAATGATGATAAAGTCGTCAAAGCGGTTCAGTTCGGCGTAGGTGCTGTTTTCGCGCAACTCGTCCATCTCCTCGTTAAATGCCGTGACAATGATGGAAACCAGAAAAGACAACACGCCCAAGCCAACCAAAATCAAGACCATCGCAATGATGCGTCCGCCGGTCGTTTGCGGCGATATATCGCCATAACCGACCGTTGCAACCGTTACTATCGCCCAGTAAAAACCCTCGAACAGGTTGTTAACCTGTCCGCCGTTAGCGGGATTTTCAAACAAATAAATAGCGGTGCTGCCGATAAATACCAGAAAACCCAGAAAAACGCCCAGCGTAATAAGTTCGAAACGCCGACTGACCAAGACCCTGGCAAATACTTTGATGCTGCTAAAATAGCGGAACAGCTTGAACAAGCGAAACAGCAAAAATATCCGCATGACTCGCAACGGCCTGTAAGTCGGCAAAATAGCGAGCAAATCGATCAAGGCCAAAGGCGTGAAAATATATTTTATTTTCTTGGCCAGCATGATTCTGGCAACCTTGCCCAGACGAAAAGGGACATTCAGATATTCGGCCTTTTCATAATGTTCGAGAACGATTTTGTGATTGTCGCTGTACAGCCAGCCACGCAACAGGTACTCGGCGATAAAGATACTGATTACGCAGTGCTCGAACAGCACCTCGCTTTCGCCCAATTTATGATCCACCTCGTAAATCAGCAGAAAAACACTGAGCATCACCAGGCAAATCATAAACACATCAAAATACGATTTAAGCGGGCTGTTGGCATTCTCCAACAGGTCATAGAAAAACAGCTTGGCGCGTTGGTAGCGCTTCGATGCTTTCAGGAAGTAAGCAAAATAAACAATCAGTCGTGTGAGCATATTTCTGCCGACAAGCCTTGTTCAAGGGTTAACGATTGCGTGGCGGTATTGGCTTCCTTGCCGCTCAAGCCATCCCGTAAAAAGGGAATATCTTGCAAATGTAATTTATTCATCAGGATTACGAGTCTCCGGCTTGACGGTAATATAACGTTGTTTAGGACTGGTAGGTTTATCGGGAATGGTTAGAGCCAATTTGCCGGATGCCATCAGCGGGCGTAACAGCGTATTGCGAAAATACGTGCGATGACTCAAGCCCAGATGCTGCATGATTTCCGTGATAGAACGCGGAATTGCACAAAACTGCAATAACTTGTCAGCTTGGTCACTGGCTTGGTCACTAGCCTGGTCACTGGTTTGTCCGGCGGCCTGATAGAAGCCCTCCGCATAAGGTAACACAAGCCGAATAAAATTGGCGGTGAAGCGGTAAATGCTACGGGGGTAGCGCTCAAGAATACGCGGTACGCCCGAGCCGAGCTGCTCAACCAAGTCCAGGTCCCGAAAAACCCGCATCAGCTCCTTATTTTGCGGCACCGAATAGCCCATGAAAAACTCTTCTTCATCGAAACCGGCAGGCAGGCCGCCAGCTGAGGTAATCTCCAACCGGTCCGCGAGTCCGTCATTCCGGCATGAATGCCGGGATGACGGAGTTTTTTGCGTTAGCTGAAGCATCTTTATAATCAGGTCAAGTTATGCCTTGAATTTAACCGGCGTACGCGGCTCTATCATGGCGTTTAAAAGGCAACGGCAGCTGGGTTAACAGCGCCCCGGAACATCCTCGCCGGATAGCGTGCCGTTATGTTTTGTTCAAGGTCTTTGGTCGGAAGAGATGGGCTTATGCCGATAGGTTGATTTTCGTTCCAAGATGGTCTTTGTTACCGTTCCCGGTGTCTTGATTTTTCTGCAATAACTCGGCCTGCGCCTGTGCGGCCAGTGCCGTTGCGCTCGCTGCCGCTTGCATATCCGGGCCGGAGGGTTCGGCCGGAGCCAGGGCGGCTCTCCTGATCGTGTCGGCTTTGCGTAGTGTTGCGGCCGGGTCGCCTGCAACCGCAGAGGTGTCTATGTTGACCTCGCCGCCAATTGCGTACTGAACCCCGTCCGGGCCTTGCTGATAATCAAAACTGGCGCCGCCTGTGGCAATGCCTCCGGCCGCCGCCAGATGCGCGGCCTCATGAGCCTTGACTTCAGCGTCTCTTTGTTTCAGCTCGCTGACGACTTTCAGGTCGGACTCGGACAGTTCCCCGGTTTTTTTAGCGCCTGTCGATGAGGAACTACCGGTTTTTAATACGGGGTCTTGTTGAGCTGTTTGATTGGAGTCGGTTGTAGGAGAGACGGCCGATTGCCGCCGGGAGTAATCAGTTTGCGGGGTAGCGAATCTATTGCCGGATACGGAAGAAATCATGATGCACCTTTACATCAAATGGATAATTTAAAGTCTAGCGGAAATTGTTGTCCACGAAAAACAAAAAATGTAAGTAGGGCGTTTAAATCTGTCCTATCCGTCTCATTCAGGGCGCCTGTGCTTGGCATGCGCAGCTATTTTTCCTGGACATTCCGTAACATCAATTAACCCGTTAAATTAACGTATAATGGTCTAATTTATTCGGCTGTTTTTGATGTCTACCCCCGATCTTATCACGCAACTTACCCAGCAGTTACCTCATTGTCTTAACCAGGACAGGCCTGTTTTAAAGCGGCAATTAGACCGTTGCCGCAGCAAAAAATCAGCGGAAGAATTGAACAAGCTGGCGAGCCGTATTGAAAGATCGGTTGCAGCCAGAAACAAACGCCTCGCCAGTGTTCCGGTGCTGACTTTTCCCGATTTGCCGGTCACCGGCAAAAAAGACGACATTGCCAAGCTGATACAAGATAATCAGGTGCTGATTGTTTGCGGCGAAACCGGTTCCGGCAAGACCACGCAGCTGCCGAAGATTTGCCTGTCGATAGGCCGGGGCGCGGCGGGATTTATCGGCCACACCCAGCCCCGGCGGATTGCCGCGCGCACCGTTGCCGACCGCATCGCCGAAGAGCTTGGCGAGCTGATCGGCAAGTCGGTCGGTTACAAGATCCGCTTTAACGACAAAACCCACGCCGACTCATTGGTTAAGCTGATGACCGACGGTATTTTGCTGGCCGAATCGCAAAACGATCCTTACCTGAATCAATACGACACCATCATTATCGACGAGGCGCATGAGCGCAGCTTGAACATCGATTTTTTGATCGGTTACATGAAGTGGCTGCTGCCCAAGCGCCCCGATTTAAAGCTGATCATCACCTCGGCGACGATCGATACGCAACGCTTTTCCGATCATTTCAACAAGGCGCCGATTATCGAGGTTTCAGGGCGCACTTATCCGGTGGACGTGCGTTACCGTCCAATCGTTCCGAAGGAGGAGGCGGACGGCGAAAAAGCAACGGACGACCAATCCGCCTGGAGCGGATTGGCACGCGAAGCGCCCGAAGGGTCACGGGCATGGACAGCCCGTGATGAAACCGGCGACGAACTGCAAAACGCGATACTCGATGCGGTTGACGAGCTGTATAGGGATTTGCGCGGCGACATCCTGATTTTTCTCAGCGGCGAGCGGGAAATCAGGGAAACGACCGATTCCTTAAAAAAACACCACCCGACCCAATATGAAATCCTGCCGCTGTATTCGAAACTCAGCGTCAGCGAGCAGGAGCGGGTGTTCAAGCCCAAAGGCGGCAAGCTGCGCATCGTGCTGGCGACCAACGTTGCGGAAACCTCGTTGACAGTGCCGGGCATCCGTTGCGTGATCGACACCGGCCACGCGCGGATCAGCCGCTACAGCCATCGCAGTAAAATCCAGCGCTTGCCGATTGAACGCATCTCGCAATCTTCCGCCAATCAAAGGGCCGGACGCTGCGGCCGCGTCGCCGATGGTATTTGCATCCGGCTGTATTCGCACGATGATTATTTAGCCCGGCCGGAGTTTACCGAGCCGGAAATCATGCGCACCAACTTGTCTGCGGTTATTTTGCAGATGATCTCGTTAAAACTTGGCGACATCGAAGATTTCCCGTTCATTGAGCCGCCCGAAGACAAGATGATCCGCGACGGCAAAACCGTGCTGCATGAAGTCAACGCGCTGGATAAATCGGGCAAGCTGACCGAAGTCGGCAAGCAGCTGGCCAAATTCCCGACCGATCCCAAGCTTGCCCGGATGCTGATCGCCGCCGCGCACGAGCATTGCTTGACCGAAGTTGCGATTATCGTTTCCGCGTTAAGTGTGCAAGACCCGCGCGAAAAACCGGCCGACAAGATGGCGCAGGCCGATCAAAAACACGCGGCGTTTCGTCATCCCGAGTCCGATTTTTTAACGCTGTTAAATGTCTGGAATACCTACGAGGAGAAGAAAAAACAGCTGTCCAACAACAAGCTGCGCAAATATTGCACCGACAATTTCCTGTCTTACATGCGGATGCGCGAGTGGTTCGACATCCACGCGCAAATCATGCAGGTGGTGAAAGGCGAGCTGAAAATGCACCCGAATACCGACGAGGCCGGCTATGAAAAAGTTCACCGCGCCTTACTGCCGGGCTTGTTGTCCAATATCGGTTTCCGTCATGAGCAATACGAATATCTGGGCGCGCGCGGCCTGAAGTTTTTCATCTTCCCCGGTTCCGGCCTGCACAAGCTCAAGCCCAAATGGATCATGGCCGCCGAGCAGGTCGAAACCAGCAAGGTTTATGCGCGCAATGTCGCCCGGATCGAGCCGGAATGGATA
>DAINRH010000046.1:0-23654 GCA_036741905.1 Methylobacter sp.
GGTCTGCCGGGTATTATAAAGTGTGTTCATGCAATAGGCTACTCTTGCCAATAAGCTGCCCCGGCGGCGAAATGCATTATGACCGGATTCAGAAATCTTGTGATATATGCCAATCAGACTTCGGAAGTATGTCGGAGAATGCCAACTTGCGCTGCTGGCTTCAATGAGGCTCCGGCATGACGCCGGAGAATGCACTTTTTCCAATATATATCCGTAACTCTTACTTACGCTTCAATGAGGCTCCGGTATGACGCCGGAGAATGCCTGCAATTGCTGGATGCGTTAATCAGCTTGGGCATGCTTCAATGAGGCTCCGGCATGACGCCGGAGAATGCCGCAACGTCCACGAACAACCACTATAACTACTGGTGGCTTCAATGAGGCTCCGGCATGACGCCGGAGAATACACAATCTGGAAGAAATCATCGCGCCGCCCGGAGCCGGCTTCAATGAGGCTCCGGCATGACGCCGGAGAATACTGAGAGCGTTGATTATCTTCCCCAGCGATTGGGCGGCTTCAATGAGGCTCCGGCATGACGCCGGAGAATACCAGGATTGACAGAATCATCTATTAATGCCGCGCTAGCTTCAATGAGGCTCCGGCATGACGCCGGAGAATACAAGGCGAACAATACCTCAGTCAGCTGCAGGCTGTTATTGCTTCAATGAGGCTCCGGCATGACGCCGAAGAATACTTTTTATCCAGGCGGCAATCTGTTCGGCATTGTAAAGAGCTTCAATGAGGCTCCGGCATGACGCCGGAGAATGCAAGGGTCGCCAGTCAGTGTTGCATAGCTGACGATAAGCTTCAATGAGGCTCCGGCATGACGCCGGAGAATGCCCGAGCCGGTCAAAGACGCATTCGAGCGAGCGATTAGCTTCAATGAGGCTCCGGCATGACGCCGGAGAATGCCGAGTGCATTAGCTGGCATCGACTGTATCCGGCTTCGCTTCAATGAGGCTCCGGCATGACGCCGGAGAATGCCAAAAATAAAAGGCTTGGAACAACAACGAAATCAAGCTTCAATGAGGCTCCGGCATGACGCCGGAGAATGCTCGGGTGCGGCCTGCCAGGGTTGAGCTGTTGGGGTTGCTTCAATGAGGCTCCGGCATGACGCCGGAGAATGCCTATTGACGTTATAAAATACCACATAGATTTTATGATGCTTCAATGAGGCTCCGGCATGACGCCGGAGAATGCGATATTACACTCCGTAATCCAACTAGCTCTTCATTTGCTTCAATGAGGCTCCGGCATGACGCCGGAGAATGCTGTCGGGCAGGTGTCGATTTTCGCCGATCGCGTCCTGCTTCAATGAGGCTCCGGCATGACGCCGGAGAATGCTTGGTTCAAGGATGGCGCTTTTGTCGTACTTAGTGCAGCTTCAATGAGGCTCCGGCATGACGCCGGAGAATGCAGCCAGGGCGGTTTGGCGGATCGAACTTATCGCGGGGCTTCAATGAGGCTCCGGCATGACGCCGGAGAATGCAAACAATGACTATGACAATAAAACAAATAATCGCTGCTTCAATGAGGCTCCGGCATGACGCCGGAGAATGCAAACTATCAAAAACAAAACCGCCCTCGCGTATATAGCTTCAATGAGGCTCCGGCATGACGCCGGAGAATGCCATGTGGGAGGGAGAGAGGCAAACGGACACAACTGGCTTCAATGAGGCTCCGGCATGACGCCGGAGAATGCAAGTTAAAAAGCCGTATTATCGAAAAAATGAGCGCTGGGCTTCAATGAGGCTCCGGCATGACGCCGGAGAATGCTAAAAGCGGCTTACCGCAACGGCGCTGTAATGCTGATGCTTCAATGAGGCTCCGGCATGACGCCGGAGAATGCGGCAAACGCCTACTGGTTACCAGCAGAGCGGAAATGCTTCAATGAGGCTCCGGCATGACGCCGGAGAATGCACACGCAGTTGCTGCAACAATGGTCCGATACCTACCCAGCTTCAATGAGGCTCCGGCATGACGCCGGAGAATGCGAAATTCAACTTCCGCAAGCGCGTCGGCGGCGGCATGCTTCAATGAGGCTCCGGCATGACGCCGGAGAATGCTAGACCAATTGGAGTGGAGTGTAACCTGTTGAACTTGCTTCAATGAGGCTCCGGCATGACGCCGGAGAATGCCCCCAGGCAGCGGCAAGACTGCTTGGCTTGTCCAAGCTTCAATGAGGCTCCGGCATGACGCCGGAGAATGCAAATCAGCACTGGTGGGGGCACCGTGCTGAGAAAAAGCTTCAATGAGGCTCCGGCATGACGCCGGAGAATGCCGAATTTAACCTGATCATGGGGCAGCTAGAGATCAACAGCTTCAATGAGGCTCCGGCATGACGCCGGAGAATGCAGCCCGCGCTGGAGGCCTTAATCTGCCTGGCCTGCACGGGCTGTTTGCGAGGGCTGCTTGACAACGCCCCGCAACTGTACACAAAAAACCGCCTCCCGAATAGCCGTTTTTCATAACATACTGATTTTTAAAGAGCCATCCGTCTGCGAACGCTGACGGCATTTTGCGCGCCACTACAGCGCTCGTCAAGCGGCGGCAGACAATCCGCATCAGACGATCACCGGCTGGCGTTCCTGCACTTCAAACGACTTGCCCAAACTCACCACCGACGGCTTGACGGTTTCCGCAGGGCCGATATTCATGATCAAAATATGATCTTCGCTGTGATGAATGATGCCGTCCAGCAAGGCGATCAGTTCGGCATGGCGTTTGCGGCTTAACCGGCATTGAAACACCGACAATTGCAGCCAGTCGCCGTAGCCTTTCATCAGCCGGAACACCCGCCGCCAGCGTTTAGTGTCGTGAATGTCATACGTGACAATGTAAAGATGTTCGTAATTAGCCATTAGTTTAGACACCGTGGGTAGTAGTGAGAAAACCGCTCATACTTCAACAGACTCAGCACGAACGGTTTCCACGCGCTTCGACTGATTTTTCTGGAATTAGCGGGTGGTGAAGTTGGGGTATTCCTGCAATTCGCCGAGCAGATAGCGCCCGAACAGCCGCGCCTGAATCTCGAACAAACGCCGGTAATTAACCTTGTAACCGAACAAGGGATGCGTGATTTCCTGGCTCAAGCGCCGTTCGAACGCCGCGATAAAGCGCTTGCGCCCGGCATCGCTCAGCGCCACGCTACCGGCCGCGCTGATAAAATCGCTGGGCCGCACCTCCCCGTTGTTAATGGCCTGCAACACCACCGAATCGGCGATGATCGGCCGGAACGGTTCCATGATATCCAGCGCCAACGCCGGTCGTCCGTATCGCGGCTGGTGATAAAAGCCGCGATACGCATCCAGGCCGACCGCGGTTAAATTGACCGTCCAGGTCCGCACCAGCAGCGAGTAAGCGAACGACAGCAAGGCATTGACCGGATCGGTCGGCGGCCTGCGGTTGCGGGTGGTAAAGTCGAAACTCATCTGGCGGCTGTCGTCCGGTTTTTTAATCAACCGGTCGAAAGCGCCGAAATACAACGCCGCAGCCGCGCCTTCAAAACCTAGCAGCTGTTGCAAATCCGCCGCCCGTTGCGCTTTATCGGCCAAGGCTTTCAGCTGGTCCAGCAGTTCGTCCGGTTTGTCGTCCAGCCGCCAGTTGCGGCGCAGCAGCGTCCGGCAATTCTGGATTTTGGCGCGCACCAGATTGCGGGCAATTGCCAGACAGGCAAGGTCGTCGAAACTGGCGCGGTATTGGGCGGTGCGCAGTTCGACGTTTTTATGGCCGGTGCCGACGGTGTGGCCGAAAAACCAGCCGCCGAAGCTGTGCCAGCTGACCGGAATATCGCGCTTCATCAAGTCCTGCAAACACGGGGTGGTGATGTAAACGTTGCCCATGACCACCACTTGCGAGGTATCCAGCAATCGCACCGTTTGCACTTTTTCGTCGTCGATGCTGATTTCCAGCTCCTCGGCTTTTTTGGCGACTTTGGCTTTGTAGGCCTGCACATAGACCGGCAGGGCTTCGTCGCGCATCACCGCCAGCGGCCTGGGTTCGATAGCGGCATTGCGCAGATAATTGACCTCGTCCGGCAGGCAAATGCCGACCAGCGAGCAGGCGGGGCATTTCGGGCTGTCCTGCAACGGCGGCGGAATATGGCCGCCGGAAGCAATCAAGCGCAAGCCGTTGATCGCGTTAAAAGTCAGTTGGCGCAGTTCGTCATCGAACGCCACCCGCACCCGTTCGCGGCTTTGCACAAAATACAACACGCCTTGTTCGCAAACATAGCCGTGCTCTTGTAACACCAAGCCCTGCACGCACAATTGCACGCGTTCGGGATCGTAAGCGCCGCGCGGCACATGCGGGCGCTTGCCGCGTTTGTAATCGACCGGCGTGACTTCGCCCTCCTCCGCTTCGATCAAATCCAGTTTGGCGATCAGCCCCAGGCGGTTGGACGACAAGGTAATGGAGCGGCCGTGGAGTTTTTCCTGTTCAAGCTCGTCGGCTTCCGGAAAACTTTTGGCCGGTTGATCGACGCGGCGATGGGCATGGTCGCCTTCGACCGTATCCGCCGACGCCGCCCATTCGCCCTGCACCCATTCCAGGTAGGCCAAACGCGGGCAGTATTGGTATTCGTTGATCATCCGCGCCGGCAGCAGCGGCATATCGCCGCTCAGTTCCGGGAACGGCATCGGCAATTCGAGTTGGATGGGGGGTTGATTGTCAGTCATTTTGTAATACAATCCGTATTGTTAAATAAACATTGGCAACGAGTATTCAGTCAATCTTGTTTTGTCTGCTGATAATTTAACTGTGGGAGCGGCTTTAGCCGCGACAATCGCGGCTAAAGCCGCTCCCACATAGCCTTCTTCACTCGACATTATAAATTTGACTGAGTACTGGAACTCGCGAATCACTGAAAGCCTGCTCCATCCCCCACTGGCGAAGGATGTTGCGGTTCGCGCTGAATAGTTATAAACATGAGGAGAATACGATGACCGCGATCAGCCTGCGTCTACCCAATGACATTGAAGCCAATCTCAAAGCCGAAGCCCGGCTGGAAGGCAAAACCCAATCCGAAATTGCCCGGCTGGCGATCACGGAATACCTGGCCCGCCGCGAGAAAGAGCGGTTTATGGCGGAGCTGGTTGCAGAAATGCGCACAGCCTACTCCAACCCGGAAATTCGCCGCGAAGCACTGGAAATAGCCGAGGATTTGGTTGACGACGGCCTGGATGCCATCATCGCCGACGAACGCGCCGCCGGGATCGATCCAGATGAAAAATGGTGGCGGTGATGAAACGCGGCGAAATTTGGGTTGGTAACCTTAATCCATCGCGAGGCCGAGAAATCGGAAAAATCCGCCCGGTTTTGATCATCCAGTCCGATGAGTTGGGCGAAGACATTACGCCGATGCTGGTGATTTTGCCGCTGTCCACTCAAGTATATCCGGCATTTAAACGTTGGCGAGTAACCATTCCTGCCCGAGGCCGTCTGCTGAAGCCTTGCCAGATCGTCACCGACCAACCCCGAGCCTTGGATCGCGACCGCTTCGGCGAAGGCCCGCTGACAACCTTGACTGCCGAGGAACTGGCGGCGGTGGAGAAGAGTTTGCTGGGGGTTATGGGGATGTTGTGAAGGCATTATTATTCACTCGGTGTAAAAAGCCCTAAACCAAAGTGACAGCCGAAACCTAGAAGCAATGGCCCGGCAACAGGTTCGGCAAAGGTGATCTGCCAGAACGAGCCGTGACTATCGGGCTGGGTTAAGCCGCGTTTGCTGCGAAAGCGGTGATAATCGATAGGCCTTAGCCTACGGCCTTCGAACGATACTGTTTCCTGTGGTTGCAACCAAACTATTTCCGGCAAGCCTCTTTCGCGGCATTCGCGGCGAATTTGCGCTTCAATGTCGAAATTTTTCTTACAATGCCAAGGATGCAGGTAAGGTGTCCGGGATTGCCAAACTGTCGACTGTTGCAATAGCGGTAGCGCAAAGCTGGATTTTTCACCGATCTGTTCCAATATCAACTGCCATTCCTGACCATCGCGGTTCCAAATTTTATCGAGATTTTCCAGTACCCGACGGGTATCTGCATCAAAACCATCCGGAATATGAATCACGGCATGACCAATGCGGCCTTGGTTATCGGCTTCAGGGATAAAAAAGGCGTGTCGATGGCGATTTTCATCGGGCAAACCATGCCCCGAAAGCAAGGCCGGGATGGTATCCGCGCTCAGTTCACGTTTGGCTTTGCCCAGTGCGGCATTGCGCAGCCATTCACCGAATTTCAAGGTGTCTTCGATACGTACCAACGGCTTGCCGTAAATTGCATAACGCACCGTATCGGCAGGCGGATGGATGCGGCGGCGCGGCTGACTGGCAACGCTGCTGCGCAAAGCCTGGATCGAACGTTGGTAAAGCAGCTTTTTAGCCGACGGCGGCGCGCTCCAGCCCGCGGCTTGCAGGTCGGCGGTATCGAGGCTAAGCGCATCCAGCCAATTGTTTTTCAATGTCGCAGCGATTTGTCCCCGTTCTTTTTTCGATAACTGTCGGGCTTCCAGTCCTTGTAAAAACTGGCTGTGAAAGGTCTCGTATTCGGCAGGCGACAAAGGCAAGTACAAATGCACCGGTTCGCTGCCGACTTCACCGGTTGCCAAATCAATGACCGTTTCTCCGGGTCGACAATTCAATTCGCCGTTCCATTCCGGCAGTCTTTTGGCTTCAATCCAGGATTCGGCGCGCCCCACATAGCCCAATGCCGCCAATAGTTCGTCAAGCAACATTGCCTGGCTACTATCCAAAACCAGCTCCGGCCAGTGAACGATCAACTCGTCATTGGGATTAATACGGGCAAAGGCATCGAAAATCAGCGTGGATTTCTGCCGGTTGGGCATGTAATGCCGGGTATGGGCATGAACGGCAGTCGGCAAGCGGTAATGCGGCGCTTCTCCGGCCAGCGCGGCCAGCAACGATTCCAGCATGTCACGCGGGAAGCGCCGGCTGTCCAGTTTTCTGTGCCACGTGGCAATCAACGCCCGAGTCAAGCGCCAGGGGTCGGGCGGCCAAGCAACATCGGCCTCGTTAACATGACGCCCCCAAGGGGTGGCGTGATAACGCCCGGCGAGGAAAGAAATCGATAGCGTCAGCATGATTTACTCCTCGATTCCGGCTTCGGGTTTAGTCTTTTTCTCTGCGCCTTTTTCCCATTTCACCACGGTAACGCGCGGTTCGGCGAAACGGCTTTCGGCTGCGACGGCGTTTATTAAACCGGGTAATGCTTGTTCCAGTTGAGTGCGTTCGGGTAATGCCCAGCTGTTCGGACGAGTCACCGTAAGCTTCCGTACTTCCAGATCGCAAGCGGTGCGCAGGCGCAAGCCCTCGTCCAGAAAACGGCGGATTTTGTAGAATGCCAGCGCAGTCAGCAGCTGCTCAACGGCTTGCCCCAAGCCGAATCCGCGTATTTGCGCCAAATCGATGTTGAAGTAGGCGGTGATTTTGGGGGCGGTGTATTCAGTGCGGGAATAAGGAACATTGCCTTCTCCTTCTTTAAGTCCCGGTTGAACCCTATTGAACTTAACCCCTCCACTTTGTGCAGTTTGTATATCTTCTGCTTCAATAAAAGCAGATAGTATTCGAGGAAGCCGAATAACACCGCCGACTTCTTCGAGAAATATCCCATGCAATAAGGAGTTAACATCATATTTGAGCAAAAATGGGACTAATTTTCTTCGAATATCGAAAGATTGATCTTTCTTAAAATCTAACTCAGTAGCGATTTTTTCAAAATCTTTGGTGCGGGCAATATATTCAGAATTTAATCGATGGGCTTCTAATACAGAATTAGTAAACACCGCACCTTTTTTATCAATAACCCGCACATACGGTAATCCTTTAAGTGGGCCAACCCAGTCACCGAACTCTTGGGCGGTTTCATCCCAGCAAACTGTTTCTAGCCGGTTGCCCATGCTTTGCGCCGATTCCACCAGCAGCAAGCGGTTACCGTTCGGGCCGTCGTATACCGCCGCGCCCAGATCGGGGAATCCGGTCGGTTGAAAACGGGCGCCCTGAAGGGGTTGTAAATCGGCTTCGATCAATAGGCGCGGTGCGGTTTGTAGGCTTGAAAAGTCAATAGTCATGTTATGTTTCCTTAAGTGGTAGTGATAAACCGGTTGTTTTGTTACAGCATAATGTCATGCAGCATTTTTATTTTGTTCCCACGCGCTACGTGGAAATGCACTAGCAAGGCGCTGGTCCCCAAGCTGGAGCACTCATCGTTATACACAAGTGCTGCGAGACGCCTGGGTTCCGGCAGGGATGCCGGAACCCAGGCACAGGGAAGTGAAACTGTCGGTCGGCAATTCGCTCCGATCAAGCGCCCGCATAACTCCCAAGTTACCGTCCATGGCACTGGATACCGGCATCCATGCCGGTATGACGACTTTCCTCGTTCCCACGCGCTGCGTGGGAATGCGGTATGGGACGCGCTGCGTCCCGCTTCGATATACTCGGCATTTCAGTTTGTTAACCGCAACTCGCGACGCAGCGCGCCTTGACTGCATTCCCACGCAGCGCGTGGGAACGAGACAAACGCGACATCCCAGCCGATAGTTTCACATCCCTGTGCCTGGGTTCCGGCATCCCTGCCAGAACGACGGTGTCTCTCAGATACTTGTGTATAACGACGAGAACTCCAGCTTGGGGACCCCGTTAGCGAAGCGCCCCCGAGCGGGACGGGGGTTGCACCCCCGTCCCTACCGTTTTCGATAATTACAGCCATATCTTCATCCTTCAAACGTTTCGAACGGGGTTACAAACCTCGTCCGTCCACAGGATGCGCTACGCTTATCCCCCCTACAATTAATCGTTTTATTTTTATTGCCGCTTGATACCACGCAGCATTTTTGCCAGTTGACCAAACTCTATGGGAATGACTAAAGCTGCGAGTAATCGTTGCCCATTCATGCCCAATGCGGATGGCGGTTGATTAGGGAATTCAGGTAATGCAACTCCGGCCTGCTTAAGTTTGTCCCAAGCCAGCTTGACGGCCTTGTCAGTTTGATTCGCTGCCAGACTAGCCAGTATTTCCGTACGAAACGGAAGCTTGCAATCCGTTGGCAAAAAGCCGATTTTTTGCAGGACTTCATCGGTGGTGAAAAATGGCTTTAATACCACGTAAGCCCCCGGCAAAACGGTTTGTTGATGTTGCCCGGTCAAATTCCTGGGAATGCCTTTAAGCAAGGCCAAGCCTTGCGCCAGCTCGCCGATGCGTTGGTCGTCGGCGGCAGCCTCAAGAAAACAGGCGATGTCGCTACAGTCAGCGCCGAAACCGAAGTTGAAAGGTTTATCTTTGTGTTGCAGACGCTCCGCCGCCAATAACCGGGTTCGCAGCAACGTGGTCATATTGCTTTCAAAAGAACCTTCGCCCCAAACCGCAAGCCGGGAATGTTCGTCCCATGCCGATTCATTGACTTTTACCGGCGCGAAATGAACGCGCATCGGCAAGTCCGTTGCCGATAACCCGGCTAAAGCGCAAGCCAAGCGAAATTCCACCGAGCCGTCATCGGCCTTTATCTGCCACGCTGTGCTGAGCAATGGAACCGGTCTTCTGACCGCTTCGCGGCCTTTGGCGCTGATGCTTAAGGCATGTTGTATTCGACCGAGCAGTATCAAAATATCCTGAACGGTTTTTCGATTGTCGCTACGCGTCAACTCAAACAAGCGGCTTTCCAATTGATGCACCAGTGACACGATGCGCCCAGGAGCTTCGACTTTACGGGCAAAGCCGCGCAGATTTTCCAGAAACCGGGTTTTGTCCAATTCATTGATTAAATCGGCGGAGGGATTGTGGCGGGTTTGTATGCGTCCCATCGGCGTAGCGAGATAGGCTTTGCCGGAGCGCATCATAAAACCGTAGCGTTGAAATTCGCCGATACCGCGATCCACGCCCAAGGCTGCAACAGCGCGGGCAAAATCCAGTCCGTCTTTAGCCGGGCGACGGCCTACAGTAGCTCGGCCTTCATAGAACAAAACTTTCAATTCGGCCAGAGATGCCGGGTTATGCCACAGCGGCAGCCAGATTTCGGCACGGGCATTGGATTCATCCGTTTGTTTACTTGAACCTGAGCCGCCGCCGGTATTTCTCACCGTGAACGGGTAGCTTAAAGACCCGGCGTTGTCCTGCTGAAAACGCCGTGTTGCATTGGCGGCAAGCAACAGCGAACCTTCCAGCATTAATACAAAATCCCAGGGATTAATAAGCGATTTTGACTCAAAGCCCACTGTAGCATTGGGGCCACCGGCATTGCCGGGCGAAAACTGACCGATGGCCGCATCTTTTTGCAAATGGGACGTAGGCAACTCAAACAACGCCGACAATAACCATAGCCGAGCGGCTTGATCGGCTGTACCGTTTTTCGCATCGAACAATTGCAATTGCCGCTGCATAAAATTGTTGGTGAAATCCAGGTTACCGTCATTGCCGCCGGTTCCCAGCAATGGCGGAAAAAAGGTTTTATCCTGGCTTATTAGTAACGCTGCATCCAGCCAAACTAAAAATGAATCGGGAAAACTGTTCCTGATTAGCTGGAGTACGGTATTTTTGTCTTCATTTTTAGGCGATTCCTGAAAGCCGGATTGCGTCAGCATTTGCCGGGATTGTTCGAGCAATTGGCGATATTCGGCAAAACGCGGCGCTTCGCTGTTGAGCAAAGCTTCGACGGTGCGAGTCGCTTCGGTAGGCTGGCTGCGAATGCCGCTTTTTTGCTTTTTTCCAGTCGCAGGATCTATCGCTTTGGACTTGCTTTCCTGATAATAAAAGCCGCTGCCGCCATTCCACGGCGCGATAATCGGCGTCGGTCGGTATTCTTCCAGAAAAAACTGCAATAAGGCCTCTTCGTCCAAGACACTGTTCAAGACAAAGCCTTCGTTTCGCCAACAGCCTGTGGCATCAGGGTCTTTTTGTTCTGCAACCAGACGCAAAATACCCAGCGCTTTCAGGTAATGCGCCAACGGCGTAGGCGCGCAGCCGTTTAATAAGATGTTTTGTATCATAGCGTTTCTGTCCGTTATTTTTGTTCTTGATCCGATGCCCGCCAGTCGGCGATACGTACCAGCGTTTCATACCACGCTAATCGAAATGGGCCATGTTCCGTCAATAAGCGCTGAGTGCGGGTTGTCCAGGATGCGCCCATTGCAGTTTCGCCCAATTCCATGACATCCAGTTGCAGCGCAATTTCCGGCAAGGTCTCGCCGTTGACCTGTAAACACGGTAAACGGTCGCCTTCGCGAACGCCGCGAGCGTAGCGTTTGCCTTGCTCTTTCGGAGGTTTTTCATCGGGCATTGCACGTAGACTCATTCGAACTTTGCCGTGGTGGGCGGCGATCAGGTAAGCGATCAGGTCATGGACTGGCGATTTTTCGCCTTGCGCCAACCAAGCCAGCATTGAGGCCAATTCGTGGCGGAAGTAACGGCGGCTGTGTCGAGCTTGGGATGCGGATTTCGCCCAGAGTTCGGCAGCGCTTAACGCCGTATCCTTAAGCATGGTTTCTTGAAAAACTTCATGGGCCTTACCGACATCGTGCCACGCCGAGGCCGTAACAATCGCCGCTGAAATCTCACCGCCTTCCGGCTGAAGCGTTTGTACTAAACCTTCGGCGGCTTCTGCAACATGAGCAAGATGCGCCTCCAGCAAGACAGCAATTGTTTTGTCGCGGCACGGACGACTGTCCGGGTCGCCGCGATAACTATCGGCTGCATCGTTAGAATGTTCCAGCGCTTCAACCGCCGTTTTGCCATCGGCCATAAAGCCCAGCGCGGGGCTGTAGCCGCCTTTATCGCAACGTAGCAATAAGGTCATACCGGGATAAACGCTGTTTTGAGCGACGGACTTCCAGTTTCCTCCTAAGCCATCCCAAACAAAGGCTTTTTGCTTGTCTTTGCCCAGATAGGCTTTGATTTGACCGATGGATGCCGGGCATAGCTCGGCATGATTGGGTTGATTTTCTTCCGGTTTGTCGCCTTGAAAATCACGCCAAAACACGCGTAGTTGCGGCGAGCCTGCATCGCGAATAAACACTGAAATATCGCTGTCGAAACCGGTCAAATCGGCATCGGTGTTGAACAAATCCAGAAAATCCTTACGCCGCAGAATATGGCTGATGGCTTGTTCGGATTCGACCGGCGGCAATCCGGCCGGCGCGGCATTATCCAGGTTGCGCAGAATGTCTCGGCTTTGCTCTATTTCGCTATAGGCATAAGGCGGTGCGGATTTATCGTCGCTAATATCCAGCCAGAAAATATCCGCACCTTCTTCATATTCCCCGGCGCGATTGCAACGGCCAAAACGCTGCACCAGCGATGCCCAAGGCGCCAGCTCGATAAATAAAGTCCGGGAGGAAATATCGACGCCGGCTTCCACCGCCTGGGTGGCGACAATAATCCGCCCCGCCGCCTGCGCTTCATTCTGAACGGCAAGATTGAGTTGCCGGCGTTCCGCAGCGCGAAAGCGGGCGTGGACTAATAGCAGTTCAATAGTCGTCTTTTGTTTTTGCAGCAATTGCATCAAGCCTTGCGCGCGCTCGACACTATTAAGGATAACCAGCGTGTTGGTTTGCGGCTGATGCATTTCAAGAACTTGAGCTGCTAAGGCGTCAAGATAGGCTTTGCAACTGTTCTTTTTGCTTTCCGCATTTAACGCCGCATTGCCTTGTTGCACTCTTTTAATGGCATAGAAGCGTTTTTGCACGGCGGGCAGCTGTTTTTCCTGTTCGGCCAGTTGCAAGGTATCGGCGTTGGCAAGGTGTTCGGAAAAATCGACGGTATTGAGCCATTGCCGGTTGAGCGTTGCGGAAACCCATAACGTTCGTGCGTTACCATGAGTTTTAAATTGGCGGCGAAACGCTTCAAGCTGCGCCGATGTGCCGAGACCTGCTCCCATCAGCTGCACTTCATCGAATACCCATAACGCATCGTTATGCAACAAAGCGAAATGCACCGGCCATTGGTAGCGGCTCATGCCGTAACCGCGCATCAAGGCTCTCGATAACAGCATGTCCTGAGTGCCGATCAGAATAGCGTTTTGTTCGGGATGCAAGGTCCAGGAACGTAGGTCTTGCTCGCCACCCATCAACATATGCACCGGGATATTTGCCGTATCGCCGCCCAGATTTTCCAACCATTTGTGAATTTCACTCACTGTCTGTTCAACTAATACCCGCATCGGCAGGCAATAAACCAGACGGCGCGGCGTGCTCGAGTCCTGCAAAACGGTACGTTTGTATAGCCAAGCCAGTACTACCGCAGCTGTTTTGCCCAAACCGGTCGGAATTTCCAGAAAATCCGGCCATGACCGGCATCCCAATTTTTCCTGATAGGGATAGGTTGCGTCGAGTTGGGTCGCCTGTGTGAAAAAGTCGTTGTAATCCATCGCGTGTTCCGTCGTTTTATTTATTGTTGAAATGTTTTAACACACCCTGTGCCTCAAACTATGAGGCTCTGGTAAAAAAAATCGTAACTATTCAGCGTATGCCCAATAGAACACGGATTCGCTGGTTCCCAAGCTCCAGCTCTCGTCCTTATACACAAGTCTCTGCGAGACGCCGTCGTTCTGGCAGGGATGCCGGAACCCAGGCACAGGGAGGTGACGCTTCGTATTACTCAAGTACCGGTAGAGTCACCAAGTTACCGTCCATGGCGCTGGATACCGGCATCCATGCCGGTATGACGACTCTGAAACACACTTGTGTATAACGACGAGAACTCCAGCTTAGGAACCAGCGCACTCATCCGCCTGGGTAAATTTTTTGCATAGCGACAATCTGCTCCCTAACCGCCTCAACCAAAAACGCCGGAGCCACCACCTCCACTTCCGCGCCGTGCTTAAGAATGTCCATCAACAATTCCCGATGGTCGTTGAAAGGAATACTAAGCTGATAGCGGCCGTCGTTTAGCCATTGGCTTTGCTGCTCAGGATGCCATTGCTCGTCGGCAACCCAACGGGCGCGGTCGGCGCTGAAGTTAAGCACGGCCAAGTACTCGGCGCTGCCGCTGAAGATGCCGTAGGAGGCGGCAAAGTGCTGTTGCAATCGATCCGCCGGAATGGTGTCGGCGTTTTGCTCTAACTGCGCGACCGAGACTATCCGGTCAACGGCAAAACTGCGCAGCTGTCCGCGTAAGTGGCACCAGGCATCCAGATACCAATTGTCTCGGTAACGCACCAGGGTTTGCGGGGATATGTCGCGTTGACTGCGTCGGTTGTCGCTACGGGCGTGGTAGCCGATTTGCAGGCGTTTACCGTTGAACAGAGCCGCAGCAACCTTAAGAAAAATACTGTCGTTGCTGCGGCGATTGGCTTGGTTGAGGATTTTGATTTTATTTAAATCCGGCTTGGCAACGCCGGGGGTAAGTTGCAATATTTTTTCCAGTCGGCTTTGCAATTGGGCTATGTCGTCTTGCAGGATGCCGGCGCTAACATTGGCGAGCAGGTGCTGACAGGCCAGCAAGGCTTGCAGCTCTTGGGCGTTGAACCAGAGTCCCGGCAGTTCGTAAGGATGCTGTGCGTGGTCATGATCGTAGTAGAAGCCGTTCCGGTTTTTGTCGTAAACAATCGGCGCGTACAGCCTCTCCCGCATGTAGTTGATGATGCGGTCGCGGGTGGCTCTTGAGCATTCCAGTTGTTCTTGTATTGCTTTGCCGGTAATCGGCGTTCTGCGGTCGCGCAGGGTGTTATGGAGTTTGAATATTTTGTCGATATGCTGCATGGTTGATGTGCCGCCGGTAAGTGGGTGATCCTTCAAGGAACGACCGGCCGATCTATCCCTGCAATGCCTTCGCCTTTTGGGCGTCATTGTACCCCGTTCGCTCGCGCTGCGTGGGAGCGAAGTTAGACCTTCCAGGTTTTTAAAACCTGGAAGGTCTGTATGCAGGCCTGTTTCTCGCCTAACGCCAGGAAAAGGGACGGCCGGAACAACGATGTTCCATGCGGATCGGCGGATGCGCTACAACACATCCAATTGCGCATAAGCCAGTATCAGCCACTTCAGCCCGACTTGCTTGAAGTTGATCTGCACTCTTTCCTGAGCGCCCTCGCCTTCCATCTGCAACACCACGCCTTCGCCGAATTTGACATGACTGACGCGTTGGCCCAGCTTGTATTTGCCTTCCGTTTGCAAAGACTGAGCCTTCGCTTGTACCGAGGTCACCGGACGCGTCACGGTGGCGCGCATCCTGACTTCCTGAATATGCTCCGACGGAATCTCGCGCAGAAAACGCGACGGCCTGGGATAACTTTCCCTGCCGTATAAACGCCGGGATTCGGCATAAGTCAGGTACAAGCGCTGCATGGCGCGGGTAATGCCGACATAACAAAGCCGGCGCTCTTCTTCCAGCCGCCCGACGTCCTCGACGGACTGTTGCGACGGAAACAGGCCTTCTTCCATGCCGACCAAAAATACTTGCTTAAACTCCAGGCCTTTGGCGGAATGCAAGGTCATCAGCTGCACGCAATCGTCGAAGTCGTCGCCTTGCAGTTCGCCGGATTCCAGTGTTGCATGGGCTAAAAACATATCCAGTTCGCTCAAACCCTCTTCGTCTTCAATGTCGCCGATTGCGGTGGCGTCGAAAAGCCGCGCCGCGTTAACCAGCTCTTCGAGGTTTTCCACTTTTTCCTCGTCTTTATCGGTCTTGTCCTTTTTATAGAGCTCAAGCAGGCCGCTTTTTTCGACCACCAGCTTGGCCTTTTCATAAAGTTCCAGGCCTTCCGCCTCTGCGTCAAAGCGCTTGATCAACTCCAAAAAGCCGATCAGCGCGTTGGTCGCTCTGGCCGACAAGGTGCGCCGGTTAATCAGCGCAATGGCCGCGCCCCATAAAGACAGGCTTTGGTCTCTGGCAATACCTCGAATATCGTCGATGGTTTTGGCACCGATGCCGCGGGTCGGGGTGTTGATGACCCGCTCGAACGAGGCATCGTCATTGCGGTTGGACATCAGCCGCAAATAGGCCAGCGCGTTTTTGATTTCCGCCCGTTCGAAAAAACGCAAGCCGCCGTAAACCCGGTAGGGCGTGCCGGTAGTCATCAATCGCTCTTCAAACTGGCGGGATTGAGCATTGGATCGATACAGTATCGCGACATCCTTGCGCATGCCGCCTTCGTTAACCCAGGCCCTGATCCGTTCGACCACGAAATGGGCTTCATCCTGTTCGTTGAACGCCGCGTACAGGGACAGCAACTCGCCGTCTCCTGCATCGGTCCACAGCTCTTTGCCCATGCGGCCGTCATTGACGCTGATGACTTTGTTGGCGGCTTTGAGGATGTTGCCGGTCGAACGGTAATTCTGCTCCAGCTTGATGACTTGGTGATTCGGGTAATGCTTTTGAAAGCTGTAGATGTTCTCGATTTTAGCGCCGCGCCAGCCGTAAATGGACTGATCGTCGTCGCCTACCACGAAGATATTGTCCCGGCCCTCGGTCAACAGCCGCAACCAGGCATATTGTATGGTGTTGGTATCCTGAAACTCGTCGACATGAACCTGGCGGAAGCGCTGCTGATAAAACTCCAGCACATCGGCGTTGTCGCGCAGCAATTCATGCGCCCGCAGCAGCAGCTCGGCAAAATCGACCAGGCCGGAACGGTCGCACAGTTCTTCATAGGCTTTATATATAGTCAGCATTTGCCGCTGGTAGAGATCGCCGGTCTCCATCATATGCCGCGCCCTGACGCCTTCGTCTTTTTGCGCGTTGATATACCATTGCACCTGCCGCGGCGGCCACTTGTCGGCATCGAGATTGAGCGTAGCCAGCAGGCGCTTGATCAGCCGCAACTGGTCGCCGGAATCCATCACCTGAAAGGTTTCCGGCAGTTTGGCCTGCTTGGCATGGCGTCTTAGCAAACGATGCGCGATGCCGTGGAACGTGCCTATCCACATCGATTGCGCGGACATATTCAGCAATTCCTCAATCCTGCCGCGCATTTCCCTGGCTGCTTTATTGGTAAAGGTTACCGCCAGTATGCTGTGCGCCGACACGCCTTCGACCTGAATCTGCCAGGCGATGCGATGCACCAATACGCGGGTCTTGCCGCTGCCGGCGCCGGCCAAGACCAGCATGGGCTGTGAAGGCGCGGTAACGGCCCGACGCTGGTCTTCATTGAGGGAATCAATTATTGAGGTTACATCCATTATTTTTTTCGCTTGCACATTTTTTGGAGCTGTGTATATTGCTTTAGTTCGATGATGACAGGCCGAACCGTTGCTTGGTTAAAGATAATAATAACTACACACAGAGGATTTTAAGATGAATTTTGATTTTAAACGTATGCTTAAATTTGAACACAATGTTGGCGAGAAAGAAAAGAAATACCGTTTATACGCGGGATCGGCAATGCTGGTTATGTCTCTTTTCGTCCCTGGCGGTGAAGTCCTTTTATTATTGGCGGGTCTGGTTCTTGTCGCAACAGGTTATTCAGGATGGTGCCCGATTTATTCAGGGCTCAATAAAAACACCTGCGAAACTGAAGGCGACTCTTCTTCAGAAAGCTAAGTCATCCAGGCACGAGGCTAAATCCCCATTTCCCCTCGTGCCTTTTACTTTTCTTTTCGAAACTCACCTTCCAATTAACGCGCGCAGATTAGGCGGCTTGTCTAGGTAAAGGGAGCTGGAATTGCCCCGCGACTACCCCGCTTACCGTTAAGTCTTCATCTAACTCTTCCCATCTTAATGCATGGCCTCCAACTTCAATTTGCACGGCTTTAAGTTGATTCTCGGATGCCTGGCTCAGAATCCGGAAACGGTCTGCAGGAAAGCCAAATATCCGCCCATCCGTTAGCTCAAGATAAACAATTCGTTTTTCCGCCCAAGCCTTCATGGCAATGGGTTCTGTTTTAAAGATCGTGGTATTCATGATATTTATCCAGTAAGGTTTGTTTATTTTCAAATACAAGTCGTTCGATTTCGCGCAAATCATCCTAAAAACCGCAGTTGGTCCACGAAAAGCACGAAAGACACGAAAGAAATCGCCATGTTGTATTGCACAGCGTTTCCCCCTTTGGGTGACGATCTACAACTCGGTATCTCTTTGAGTATTTTCGTGCTTTTTGTGTTTTTCGTGGATCAAATAATTTTTCTAGGATTAAACAGGGTTACTCTTCTTTACTAAACTCGCCTTCCAACACATTATTTTCAGCCGCTTTACCCTGCTGAAAATGCGCTCCGGCCTGAACAAGATAATGCTCAATCACATAGTGGGCGATTTTCCTGCGCAACTGCGGAATTAAACAGGCAAAGCCGATTATATCGGTAATAAAACCCGGCGTTAGCAATAATGCCCCGCCCACCAAAATAATGGGGCCTTCCACCATTTCATATGCGGGAATCTCGCCCTGCGCCAAACTCTCCTGAAAGCGCTGAAACGTTGCAAAACCTTGCTGCTTCAATAACCAGGCGCCGAGCACTGCGGTAAACACCACCAGAAAAATGGTCGGTAATGCGCCGATAACGCCGCCTACCTGTAACAGTAAATAAATTTCTGCAAAGGGGATAATCAGGACGACTAGAAATAGTGTTTGAAAAATTTTCATCTAAAGTACTCTTGTTGTAATCATTATTACAATATAAAGACAATTCCGCTTAATTTCTAGGATAATATCCGACGCTCCCGTTTTTATAACCCGTAACATGCCCGCTAACCATCAAATAATCTTTTGCACTTGCCCCGATCAGGACACGGCGGAAAAAATAGCCCGACTATTGGTCGCAAATAACCAGGCCGCCTGCGTAAACATTTTACCCGGCATCACCTCCATTTACAGATGGCAGGGGCAGCTTGAATCCGCTCAGGAGCACCTGCTGCTGATTAAAGCGCATAAAGACCGCTACCCGGCTATTGAAACGGCCTTGCGCGCCCACCATCCTTACGAACTGCCTGAAATAATTGCCGTCCCCATTGATCGCGGCTTACCTGAATACCTGAATTGGATAGATTCATGCCACTCTTTAAAATAATTTTTCTCTGCTTCCTGTCGTTTGTCAGCCAGTCGGCCTTTGCGCTGGGCGCCGGCGAATTCCTGCCGCCCGACCAAGCCTTTAAGGTTTCGGCAAAAGCGCTTGCCGGTGATCGGCTTGAAATTTCCTGGGACATCGCCGAAGGTTATTATCTTTACCGCAATAAAATGCGTTTTGAGTCCAAAACCGAACAAATCCGCTTAGGCGAACCGGCATTCCCATCCGGGCAAATCCATCATGACGAAAACTTCGGCGATGTGGTTATTTACCGCAATACCCTGAATGTCCCGATTGCCTTAACCGTCGAAAACAGCGCAGCGTCCCTGCAACTGTCAGTACAGTATCAGGGCTGTGCCGACCAAGGCATTTGCTATCCGCCGCAGAAAACCGCTTTCGACCTGAAGCTGCCTGCGCCTGTCGCCCAAATCGATCCGGTCAAGCAGCTGATAAAAGGCGCTCAAGTCTTAAAATTGAATTTGTTTGAAGATGAACTGCTACAGCCCGATCAGGCTTTCGAGTTTTTTGCATCGGTCAAAGACGATCGCACCCTGCATGTTAACTGGCGCATCGCCGAAGGCTACTACCTGTACCGGGAAAAAGTTCAGCTTGAGCTGGTTAATGCCGACGGCGTAAAACTTGGCAGTTACGACATCCCCCGAGGCGCGCCCAAACAGGATGAAGCCTTCGGCCAGGTTGAAACTTTTCACAATGAACTCGGTTTCGACCTGCCGCTTATCCGTGCCGGACAAGCGGCGCAGACCATTACCTTGCAGGCGAAATACCAGGGCTGCGCCGACCGCGGCGTTTGCTATCCGCCGATGAGCAAAAAAATCGACCTGCCGCTACCGGCAACGCAGCCATCAGCCGCGCCGGAACTGTCCGAACAGGATCAAATCGTGCAATCCCTGCACCAAGACAGCTTCGGGGTAACCTTGCTCAGCTTTTTCGGCTTCGGCTTGTTGCTGTCGCTGACCCCGTGCATATTCCCGATGATCCCGATCTTGTCGGGCATTATCGTCGGCCACGGCAACCGCATTACCACCGGCCGGGCCTTTTTACTGTCCTTAAGCTACGTGGTCGCCTCGGCGCTGACCTACACGGTGTTCGGCATCCTTGCCGCACTGTTCGGCGGCAACCTGCAAAGCGCATTTCAAGAGCCTTGGATTATCGGCCTGTTCAGCGGCATTTTTGTAGTTTTGTCCCTGTCGATGTTCGGCTTTTACAATCTGGAACTGCCCAAATCGTTACAGGTCAAACTGCATAACTCCAGCGAAATACACCGTGACGGCTCGCTGTTGGGCGCGGCCATCATGGGCTCGCTGTCGTCGCTGATCGTCGGCCCCTGCGTCGCAGCGCCCTTGGCGGGCGCGTTGATTTTTATCGGCCAGACCGGCGATGCGATGCTAGGCGGCAGCGCCTTGTTTGCCTTGGGCTTAGGCATGGGCGTACCGCTGCTGTTGCTGGGCGCGTCCGCCGGAAAGCTGCTACCCAAAGCCGGAAACTGGCTTAATTCCACCAAAGCGGTATTCGGCGTGATCATGCTGGCGGTCGCCGTGTGGATGCTCAGCCGGATTTTGCCGGGCAACGTGATCATGATGCTGTGGGCTACGCTGCTGATATTTCCGGCCATATACCTCAGCGCCGTCGATCCGCTGCCCGAAAACAGTTCCGGCTGGCGGAAATTATGGAAAGGCTTAGGCTTAATGATGCTGGCTTACGGCCTGTTATTGCTGATCGGTTTCAGCTTGGGCAACAGCAATCCGTTAAAACCGCTGCAAGGGCTCGGCGTGAGCACGGCGCAAGCCGCGGAACCGGACATTGCTTTTGAAAGAGTCGCCTCGCTAGCGGCGCTGGAAAGCCGGATTAAGCAAGCCGCCGCCAACCATCAACCGGTCATGCTGGATTTTTACGCCGACTGGTGCATCTCGTGCAAGGAAATGGAGTCTTATACCTTTGCCGACCCAAGCGTTAAGCAAGCGCTCAAGGGCTATGTACTGCTGCAAGCCGATGTGACTAATAATTCCGATGACGATAAAGCCCTGCTGGCCAAATTCAGTCTAATCGGGCCTCCGGCGATTTTGTTTTTCGGTTTGGACGCCCAAGAAAAAACCGCCAACCGGGTTATCGGTTATCAGGATGTAGAAACTTTTATTAAATCATTGCAACGAGCCAGATCATGAAACAAACAGCCTTGATTATTATTGCCGCGATTGTTGCCCTGAGTCTTGGCGTAACCGCCCGGCATTTTTTGTCATCGCCTGAAAAACCCGGCGTTAGCGCCTTACCCGAGTTCACCCTGCCCGACCTGTCCGGCAGGCAGCGCAACATTGCCGAATGGCAGGGCAAGGTATTGGTAATTAATTTCTGGGCGACCTGGTGCCCGCCCTGCCTCAAAGAAATCCCCGACTTTATCGCGTTGCAGGAACGCTATGCGGCCAAAGGCGTGCAATTTATCGGCATTGCTTTAGAAGACAAGGAGCCGGTCGCCAAGTACGCAGCTGAAAGCAAAATCAATTACCCCATCTTATTGGGCGGCGATAACGGCATCGCCCTGTCGCAGCAGCTGGGTAACAGTGTCGGCGCGGTTCCTTTCACCCTGATTGTTAACCGGCAGGGGCAAATCGTACGCCAACATCCGGGGGAGCTTTCCAAAGAGCGGCTAATGGACGTTATTACGCCGTTGCTGAACTGACTTTACCCCTTCCTCCGTTCAATGTTGCCGTGCAAGATATGCACGGCATGTCTTACGGCTGTTTACTCGCTGAAGCGCCGGCATCGTGCTTTAACAGCTGCCCATTTTCATACCTCGCTCCCGGCCATCTTTGTCCGGGAATAATCTCCTGTCCGGCAATCATTGCCGAGCGTTATTCAATTTATCGACTTTTTTTCTTCCACCTTTCTTAGCGCGCCGCCTAATTCTTTAATTCCAATATCTTAACGAAATTAACACGTTAAGACTGCACCCAAACAATATCGATTGAATCGATATATTCGATCACATAAAAATAATCGATATAAACGATTAAACCGATTGATTAAAACGATTGAAACGATAGAATTTACCTCGAGTTCTTCGACTACCTTGCCCCCGTATCGAATACTTAAAAATCATATAGTGTTAATCAAGGATTACGGGGGAAGTGCCATATGAAAGAACCGATGAAATTTTATCGAGATGAGTATTGGCTTGCGTTTCCATTGCCGGTATCCGGGCTGCTAGGCGCGTTAGGTATTGCAGTGTCCAGCCGCTTTACAATCAGTGGCCCGGTTATAGCCGCCGGCTTAGTCATCATATCTATCGGCCTGTGCTTTTGGAGCCGAAACCGCTATCGGACCTCAGTGCAAATCAGGGAGCGGCATCTGACTGACAGCTTGCAACAGGACCATGAGGAAAAAATCAAGATCTTGCAGAACGCACAAAACGATAATGCTTTATTGGTCTTCTCCCAGCACAGTGAATCCGAACGCAAACGCATCGTAGCTTTACTGGCCGATTTAGCCCAACGTTTCGATGTATTATCAAGCCGCCTCGGCGAGCGGGACGCCCCCCCAATAGAACATCCGGACATGATCAAGCTTCCTGTTGAAACGCAGATTGCCGGTTTGGCCCGACGTTTCGATGCGTTGATCAACCGTCTTATCCAGCAACAGGCAAGCGAGCAACAACAAGAGCCAAACATCGATGGACTGGATTCGCTATGCCAAAAAGTTTTACCGATCTGGTCGAGCCAAGTCGAGATGGCCAGAATTCATACCGAAGAGTCCATAGCCAACCTGGCGCAACGTTTCGATGCCTTGTCAAAACGACTCGATGTCGCGGTTATCGCGTCCCAAAATGCAGTCGGAGGCGATAACGATACCAATGGCGGCATCGTAGAGCTATTACGGGACAGCCAGTTAGAGCTGGGCGCCATCACTAAAGCGTTAGGCGCTTCTCTGGAAGAAAAACAAAAACTGCTGCGTTCCATCGAGGATTTGTCCGGCTTTACCGAGCAACTGAGCAAAATGGCCTGGGAAGTCAGCAGTATTGCCAGCCAGACTAACCTGCTCGCGCTGAATGCAGCCATCCAAGCCGCACGGGCCGGAGACTCAGGACGCGGCTTTTCAGTGGTTGCCGATGAGGTGCGGAAATTATCGCGCTCGTCAGGCGATGTCGGCAAGAAGATTACCGAAACCATCGAATCGGTCAGCGAAGCGATTGAAGACACCCTAATCATTTCCAGGAAATTCGCCAGACAAGACCAAGAAACCTTGGGTAATGCGGAACAGATTATTGCTTCGGTACTGAAACGCTTCACCCGCGCCACTGCCGGGCTGTCCGAGTCCGAAGAGTTGTTGCGCACCGAAAATAATGCCATCAACCATGAAATATCCGACGTCTTTGTCGCCTTGCAATTCCAGGACCGGGTCAGCCAGATTTTGGCACTGGTCTGCGACGACTTGAACAAACTCGAACAGCATGTGACCGAGCTTAAGAGCGAACCCGCCGCCCCCGGATCATCCCACTCGGTCAATGTCGAGCAATGGCTGGAAGAGCTGACCAAGACTTACACCATGAAAGAGCAGCTTACCGCACACGAAGGCGCGAAAACCGCGATCAAGACCCATCAAACCAGCATTACCTTTTTTTGAGGACGTAAACATGGCTAAAACAATACTCTTTGTAGAAGACTCCGCCTCCGTCAGGCAAGTGATGAACAGCACCCTGACCCG
>DAINRH010000047.1:0-23574 GCA_036741905.1 Methylobacter sp.
TAGTTGTTTTACATCAGCTTGTGCCTGACCCGCTTGCCAGCGAGTCGCCTTCATACCGGTTAAGGCAACCGCTTTAATGATGGTTTTTTCAGTTACAGGCCCAGCTTCAGGCAATAGGGTCATTCGCCCATTTAAAACATCAAACGCCAGCTTGTCACTGCCACCCACTATGGGGCCAATCGCGTTTTTTAAAGTAGCGACTTCTTCAGCGCAGTCCAGGCCTTCTATCTTGAAAGTCATGCCAATCACAGGCATGGATACGGTTGGCTGACTGGTATCCGGTTTCTTTCCTGCACAACCGCAGGATTTTTCCGATTGATTGCATGAATTCATAATTCTTGTACCGTAAAAATATGTGTGGCGATTCACCTGTATTGATGCAGCAACAGCATAAGGAGGTTCAATTTACGTGACTGTTGCTACTTGTGCATTTGATGATTTGAATGCCCTGAAATAGCATGACGTGCGTGGTCACTTAATTGGGCGTCGAACCATTGATGAATGGCATTGATAAGGGCGGGACTATCTGTTGAGTAATTAATTTCTGCTCCGTCAGGTAACTCTTTATACACAATATCAATTTGATTTGGCTTTGCCTTGCGCAGCTCATCCAAACCAGGCATGGTGTCACCGTGAATTTTTGCAGGATTAGAAAAATTACCTTGCTTAAATTCATCGGAAATCTTGGTTAGATGCTCGCGTATTAATTTAATTTGCTCGGTGTTGGCCGGGTCTTTGACGATGACCTGTTGCACTCCTCCTTTCGCTGTTTTAGAAAAAACATGGGTAGTCTGTTCTAACACAAAGTGCATCACATGAGAACCACGCTGTACTACTTCATCAAGTCGTTGTTCGCTGGCTTTTTCCACTGCTTGAGCGGGAATTGTTACCAATAAAGCGATTAAGATAGGTACTACGGTTAATTGTTTCATTAATTATTTCCTTTTTTAGAGGGATAAACCCAAAGTGTAATTAAGCATTTTTTACCAACAGATAATACCCAAATAGCTGAACATTCCCAATTGAAGTCATGTGTTCTTCAGTGCGTTGTTCAACAAGAGTGAAATTTTTTCCTAATTCGTTTTTTAACTTTGTTTTATCGTATTGAACGATGCTTAACCCACTGCACATCGTAGGGCCTCCAATAGAAAAAGCAGCAATAATTATGTGTCCACCTACTTTGACTGAAGCATTTAACACGTCTATATATTTTTTGCGGTCGCTTTCATCAGTTAAAAAATGAAATACCGCACGGTCATGCCAAATGTCATAGTATTTAGGGACGGAAAACTTCGTTACGTCCACAACTTGCCAGTCTATTGAACTTGCTTTATTACCTAACCGCTGTTTTGAATGTTCAAGGGCGTTAGCGGATAAATCTAAAACTGTTAAATGGTTATAGCCGCTTTCTAAGAGATAATCACATAATGTTGATGCCCCCCCTCCCACATCAATGATTGAATCAGCGGTTGATAATGAACATTTTGCGATTAACTCAAGGGAGATCGTCGGTTTCTGTTGATACCAACTCACCTCAACAGGAGATTTACTTTTATAAATAGCTTCCCAATGTTCTTTTCTGTTCATTTTGATCCCATTAAAAAGTAAGTATCTTATCTGATTCACTGATAATCTTATGGAGGTCAAACAACGTTGAAACTGGACATATTTCTGTCTCTTCAAGCTCCCTCAGCTTAAGGCAGGTTCCACAGGCGTGGATTTTTCCACCTGCTTCGATAAATTGCTTCATTTCCGCAGAAACATTAAATTTGTGTGTATCAAGCGTTTCGCTTTCTACGCCTTTCCCGAGAAGAAAAACCTCAACTTCATCGCCTTTTTTAAGTGCAAAAGACGATAGCCTGAAAGCATTCCATACGGTTTCCGAATCATTCGAATAGATAATTATTCCTAGTTTCATAATTTGACCCTCATAATTTGTAGTTAAACAGCCTCTAAAGGTGCTTGCTTGCATGGATATGATGTATCACCAAGCTCAAATTGAACGGTAGTGTGCTGAATTTCAAACCGTTCGCGTAATTCATTGTTGATTCGAACAAGAAGCTCATCATCAATAACAGCATCTGGCTTGACCAAATGTACTGTTAATGCCGTTTCAGTCGTACTCATAGCCCAAATGTGTAAATCATGCACTGCTTTAACGCCTGGAAGACTAGCGAGATAAGCCTCAACTTTGACCGGTTGAATACCCACTGGCACTGCATCAAGAGCAAGGTTTATTGATTCGCGCAATAAACTCCATGTGCCAACACCGATAACAATAGCAATTACAAGGCTCATGGCAGGGTCTAACCATAACCAGTTCGTAAAGTGCATGGCTATGGCTGCCACAACGACACCCAGTGAAATAACAGCGTCAGCTACCATGTGTAAATATGCCCCGCGAATATTTACATCTTTTTCTTTGCCTGACATGAACAACCATGCCGTAAATCCGTTGATGAGGATTCCGATTGAAGCCACTAAAATTACGATGTCACTTGCTACTGATTGAGGATGGTCAAATCTAAGAACAGCCTCCCACGCAATAGCACCCACAGCAACAAGCAAAACCAGCGCGTTAATCAATGCGACCAAGACCGAAGTACGGCGCAAACCATAAGTATGACGTTGCGTTGGCAGTTTTCGCACTAAAATGCTTGCACCCCACGCGAGTAACAAGCTCAAGACATCGCTGAGATTGTGACCAGCATCAGCTAACAGCGCAAGAGAATTGGAAAGCAAGCCATAAACCACCTCAACCACCACAAAACCAACGTTAAGCGTAACCCCAACTGCGAATGCACGATTAAAGCTTTTGGAAGCATGGTTATGATTGTGGCTATGGTCGTGACCATGTCCATCGCAATGATCGTGGGAGTGTTTATTCGTCATGTATTAATTCTCTTTATAGTATATAAAATTCTATGGATGTCATGTTTACCAAGCCGTTTTAACTTTTCCGCACAAAGCAACCGCTCTAATCCTATCTATCTAATCACCTATAATCTGTTCCTTTTTATCATTACGATGTGCAAACCAATATAAAATTGGCAGCACCAGCAAAGTCAGCATCGTTGACGACAGAATACCGCCGATGACTACGGTTGCCAGGGGACGCTGTACTTCGGCTCCGGTTCCCGTGGCAATCGCCATCGGCACGAAGCCAAACGATGCCACTAACGCTGTCATTAATACCGGCCTTAATCGAACCATCGCACCCTCGCGGATCGCCTGTACCAGCGCTAAACCATCTTGGCGCAATTTATTGATAAAGGTAATCAATACCAAACCATTGAGCACCGCCACGCCGGAAAGCGCAATAAAACCGACGGCCGCCGAAATCGACAAGGGAATATCCCGCAGCCACAGTGCAATGATGCCACCGGTCAGTGCAAACGGCACGCCGGTGAACACCAAAAGGCCATCACGGAAATTGCCGAAAGTGGCATACAACAGCAGAAAAATAATCAGCAACGCCACCGGCACCACGATTTGCAGCCGCTCGGTGGCGGCGATCATCTGTTCGAATTGACCGCCCCAGGCAATCCAGTATCCGGCAGGTACCTTGACCTCAGCTCCGATTTTCTGTTGGGCTTCCGCCACGAAAGAGCCTAAATCCCGACCACGCACATTAGCAGTCAGAACAATCCGCCTTTTACCATTTTCACGACTGATTTGATTAGGCCCTTGAGTCAATTCAAAGTCCGCTACCGTGCCAAGCGGAATAAAGGCTTGTTGTATCGGAGCCTGTTGCTGAGTAGGCAACGGTATGGGGATTTGCCGCATCGTTTCAGGGTCGCTACGCAGTTTTTCCGGCAGGCGTACCAACAGCTCAAAACGCCGGTCGCCTTCAAAAATCTCACCGGCTCTAGCTCCACCCATCGCCGCTTGAACTGCGGCCTGAACATCTGCGGTATTCAAACCGAAGCGTGCCAGCATGTCCTGTTTGATCTGTACGGTCAATAACGGCAATCCGGTCGCCTGTTCGACTTTAACATCCGAAGCGCCTTGCACCTTTTCCAGAACCTTGCTCATTTGCCCTGCTATTTCCAGCAGACTCTCCAGATCGTCACCAAATACCTTGACCGCGACATCAGCTCGAACACCGGCTATCAATTCGTTAAAGCGCATTTTGATTGGCTGGGTAAATTCATAGTTGTTGCCCGGCACCTCCTTGACCGCCTGTTCCAGCGCAGACACCAGGTCGGCCTTGGAACGGCCTGGATCGGGCCATTTAGAGCGTTCTTTCATCATAATTAACGTGTCTGCCACGCTGGGCGGCATCGGGTCGGTCGCGATCTCAGCGGTGCCGATCTTGGCGAACACCCGTTCAACTTCCGGAAAAGTAGTAATTTTCTTCTCCAGCGTATGTTGCATCTCAACTGCCTGCGATAAACTGGTTCCCGGAATGCGCAAGGCATGTAGGGCGATATCGCCTTCATCCAACGTGGGCATGAATTCCGATCCCATGCGCGTAGACAACAGCAAACTCAAGACAACCAATACCGCAGCACCCGTCAAAACCACCGGAACATTTGCCAATGCCCGATCTAACAGCGGCTGATAGATTTTATGTGCGAAACGCATCAGCGGATTTTCCTTTTCGCTAACCCGTTCACCGATAAAGATCGCGAGCGCGGCGGGAATAAATGTAATGGAAAGCAGCATTGCGCCCAACAAGGCGGTCACAACGGTAAACGCCATGGGCTGAAACATTTTGCCTTCGACGCCTGACAAGGTGAATATCGGTAAATACACTGTCATGATAATGGCCTGACCGAACAGTAACGCACGCCTCGCCTCATGGGAAGCACTGAACACCGTTTCAAGTCGCTCGGGCAATGACAATGGCCGCTGCAAGCGGTGTTGTTCGATCGCCAGACGACGGATGCAGTTTTCCACGATGACCACAGCGCCATCGACAATAATTCCGAAATCCAGTGCGCCGAGGCTCATTAAATTGGCGCTCACACCTTGCGCGACCATGCCGGTGAACGTAAACAGCATCGCCAGCGGAATCACCAGCGCAGTAATCAAAGCGGCACGCAGATTGCCCAAAAACAGGAACAACACGGCAATAACCAGAATAGCGCCTTCCAGCAGATTGTTTTTGACCGTTGCGATGGTTTTATCGACCAGAATGCGCCGGTCATAGACTGGCGTAGCCTTAACGCCGTCCGGCAAACTGCGGTTGATGACCTCCAGTTTGTCACCGGTCAGTTGAGAAACCGAGCGGCTGTTTTCACCCACCAGCATAAACACCGTACCGAGCACGGTTTCACGGCCATTTTCGGTGGCGGCACCGGTGCGCAGTTCCTTGCCGATCAAGACCTCAGCTACATCCCTGATGAAGATCGGCGTCCCCTGGTGATTGCCAATGATGATGCGCCCGATTTCCTCAAGGTTTTTTACCTGACCAGGCACCCGAATCAGGTATTGTTCGCCGTGATGTTCGATGTAGCCAGCACCGACATTGTCATTATTACGGGTCAACGCGGTGATTACGTCTCGCAGGCTCAGTCCGTAAGCGATCAGTTTTGCCGGATCGGGCGTAACGTGGTATTGCTTAACATAACCGCCTATACCGTTGACATCGGTGACGCCGGGAACAGTCCGCATCTGCGGACGCACCACCCAATCTTCCAATGTCCGCAGATCGGTTTCATTGTAGGGACTGCCATCGGCTTTGCGCGCATCGGCCCCTGCCGTCACCGTCCACATAAAAATCTCGCCGAGGCCGGTTGCTATCGGTCCCATGGCGGGTTCCAATCCAGGCGGCAATTGGCTTTTTGCCTCTTGAATACGCTGACTGACCAGTTGCCGGGCAAAATAGATGTCGGTTCCGTCTTTAAAGATAACGGTCACCTGAGACAGACCATAGCGAGACAACGATCGCGTCTGTTCCAGGCCCGGAAGTCCAGCCATGACCGTTTCAATCGGAAATGTAACGCGCTGCTCCGCCTCTAGCGGTGAATAACCGGCCGTAGCGGTGTTGATCTGCACCTGAACATTAGTGATGTCCGGCACCGCATCAATCGGCAGGCGCTGGAAACTGTAGATCCCCAGCGATGCCACCGCTAGGGTGGCAAGCATAATGAACCAGCGGTTTTGAATAGATAACTTTAGAATTCGTTCGAACATGATGCCTCCTAATGATCGTGAGTCGCGCTGGCCTTACCCAATTCCGCTTTCAACACGAAACTGTTGGCCGCTGCATAATGTTCTCCTGGAGCAAGTCCTTGTAGAACCTCTGCACGATTTGCGTCCCGCCGCCCCAGTTGCAATGGACGCACTTCAAATTGATCACCAACTTGGACAAACACCGCATCGAAATCACGCCAGTTCTGTAGCCCTTCGAGAGCTATCGTTACCGGCACAGTGGCTACCGCTTCGACCACCTCGATGCTGACGAACAAGCCAGGCCGCCAGCGTTGCTCAGGATTATCGATATGAACGTGGGCAGGTGCCGAACGCGTTTGCTCACCAACCAAAGCGCCCAGATATTCAATGGTTGCATCAGTTTCCAAGCCAAGCTCCGGCGCTTTAACACGTACCTGTTGTCCGGCTTTAACTTGGTTCAAATCTTTGGCAGGCACACTGAAATCGCCCCAGACCTGGGTCAAATCGGCAATGACCATCACTTTCGTATCGGCCTGAACGGATTCTCCGACGACCAGATGTTTTTCAACCACGGTTCCCTTTAGCGGCGAACGCAGCTCGTAGCGAGCCAGACTGATACCGTGTGTACTTTTATCCGCTTGCATACCCAAGGCTTCCAACTGGTCGTTAGCCGAGGCGACGGCGATCTCCGCCTCCGCCAATTCCGTGCGGGCGCGCAAATAATCCTGCTCGGCGGAAATTTTTTCACGCCACAAGCGTTCTTCGCGCTGATACAACGAACGGGCAAGTTCCAATCGTTTACGCGCGCTTGCCGATCGGCTTTTCAAATCCGCCAGTTCACGGCTTTCCAGGACTGCGAGTACTTCTCCCTGGCTAACGGATTCACCCAGTTTTTTACGGACCTCAACGACCACTCCGCCGACCCGCGGGACGACATGGGCCAGCCGGTTCTGATCGAACTCGATGGTGCCAGGCAATTTCAACACGCTTTCGATGCTAGCAGGCCCCGCCTTATCGATTGTGATACCGGCACTTTGCAGTGATGCGGCATTCAATTGAATCCGTCCTTCCACCTGCGAATAAGTGAATGGGAAAATCTTTCCATCAAAACCAGCATTGATGTTCACATCAAACGAATGCGGTTCTTCAATAACCGCATCTCCAAGTAGATAGTCGGCTTCCGGTTTAAACCGAATCTGCTCGATCCGTCCACCGAAACGATGCAGGGTAATGTCCAGTTGCACCTGTTCAGGCGAGACGGGTTTATCGTTCCGGTAGGCATAAACGCGAAACTGAGGAGGAACACCCGTTTCATAAATCGTGACCTCCAGTGCAAAGTCGTCTTTTGATAACAACCTGCCGCGATGCGGCCCACGCGGAAATGCTTCATTGTGTTCGGCGGACTTGTCCTGTTCTTCATCGGTAACGGTAGATACCTTCAAGGTGAGAATCAGACCAGCCAGCACTATGCCGATAATGATTAAACTACTTAAGATTATTAACGTTTTTTTGTTCATTTTGAGTTCTCGCTGATCGCACCGCCCATGAGTCGTTCAATGTCGGCGATGCCTTGATGATAGGCGGTCAAGGCACGCAGATATTGACCTTTGGCATTAAATAAGGTCCGTTGAGTATCCAGCACATCCAATAGTGCAAATTTTCCTAACTGGTAGCCCTTTTGCACGGCCTGATACGCGCTCTCGGCTCCAGGCAGAATGGTAGAGCGGTAATTATCGACTTCGGCATGGATTGCATCGAGATTCAGATACGTCGCATTGAGCTCTGTGCCGACTCGGACTTGGGCTGCCTGCTGTTCGTTTTCGGCCTTGCTGCGCCGCCGCTCGGCTTGCTGAATATTGCCCTGATTCCGGTCAAAAACCGGCAGCGGCATGGAAACCCCCGCATTCATGACATAATCCTGGTTATGCAGATAATTGCTGCCGCCGAGGGTCACGGTCAAATCGGGTACAGCCTTGGCTTTTTCCTCATCCAGTAGTGCTTGTCGCCGAGACAGTTCGGATGTCCAGCGGTCAAGTTCCGGACTATGCTTCAGCCGATCAGTCAATGACTGTAATGAAGGCAGTGTTTGAATAGCTTCGAGATTGCCCTGTACTTTGGAAAATTGCGGGGCCGTACTGCCCCAGAACGCGGCAAGCTTTCTCCTGGACACTTCCAGTTCCCGTTCGGTGCGCATCATTTCGCTTCTGGCTGTCGCTAAAGCAACTTCAACGCGGGTCGCTTCGACCGGCGACACTTTTCCGGCCTTGACTTGGTTACTGACGGTTTGGACGACTTTTTCCGCAAGCTCCAGCGAATGCTTCACCAGTTCGGTATGCGCCTGGGCACCGAGTACATCGATAAAAGCTTGTGCCACGCCAGTCAATACAGTCACGCGTTGGATTTCATAATCCCAGTCTGCAACTTCACGACCAATCTGTGCGACCTGAATACGGGCGGCCCGCTTACCGCCCAGTTCGATTAATTGACTTAGCGCCAGTGTCACAACATCGCCATCAAAGCCCTTGGCGATCCCGTTACCAAAATTGCCCGCATTTGCGCCCAATACCGGATTCGGCAATAGACCCGCTTGCAATTCCGCAGCTTCTCGTGCGCGAATTTCCTCGGAAAAAGCCGCTAATTCCGGATTCCCTGTTAAAGTTAGGGCCAGTGCTTGAGATAAAATAAGAGTTCCAGTCGGTTCGACGGACGGGCTTGGAGCACGATCCGTTTGGTTCTGGTCTTCCAGATAAGCGAGTGACATTTTCTTGTCTGTCGGATTAGCACCGACCGGACCAGTTGTAAGTATTACACTGAGAGCGATGCCAAGTGGCAGCGCATAATTTGAGTACATGGGTAGTCTCTCCGTAGCATGAATAAACGAACGCAGCAGACAAACAGGCGCTAAGCCTGCATCATCGACGGCAGGTTACGGCTATGAAGAGCGAGCTAAATCAGAAGAACAGTACTGCGTAGGCTAAGCAGGCGGGAATCGATGAACAGCGGATCGGGGAAAAAAGGCCGCCGTGTAATTACCCTGGCGTAGGGGATGAGGAGAAAAACGAAGAAAACCAGGGGCAAAAGTCCAAGATCGACCGATGCTTTGGATAAATCTGTCAGAGGAACATGAGCACCGTGATCATCGCCGACCACTGGGAAATCTGTACAAGGCAAATCTCCATCCGTAAGATCGGCACCAATCTCATCTTTGGTCTGAAAATTACTACTTGGATGAGTTCCATGATCATGGTTGGCATTCTCTACAGCGACATGGCCATCGGCCCCGAAACACAATACATAAGCGGAAGCCTCACTATGTCCTAGCCCGAAATGGCTAAGAACCGCGAGTATTAGCACAAAAGAGAACCAGATTTTGGGTTGGTGGATGTTTTTCATTATCTGGCAAGTGTATCCTATCGTCAAAATACACTCAAGGATTTAAGTTTCTGGGTAAAAAATTCTCTAAGGATTCGCTATTTTCATTGAAAGCTTGTTTTTGATGTCCAAAAAACGTCCATTTTATGGACAGGTTTCAATGCTCATGCTGGTGGTGAGCATCCGGGAAATGAGGATGGAAATGAGTCATTGGTATGTGCCGATGCAGGTGTCTGTGCTTCGTACCAAGCTCAACGGGAATATCATGCTCATGCTGGTGATGCTCGTCGTGGGTGTGCTCATGATCGTGTTCCAGAGTCTTATGTGCATGGGAATGGTGATGCTGCTCAGTCAAGTGCAGCCAGATACCCAACCCCATTAACGTTCCAGCGACAACCAATGTCAGTGTCAACGGTTCGCCCATTGCCAACGCCAGTATCGCACCGATAAACGGAGCGACAGAGAAGTAAGCTCCAGTACGAGCCGTTCCAAGGTGACGCAAGCCAACAACGAATAGAACCAGACTCACGCCATAGGCGAGAAACCCGACGACCAACGCCCCAGCGAGATTCAACAATGGCGGAAAAGTGGTGCCTACAATGAAGGCCAAGGCTAAATTGATTGAACCGGCTACTAGTCCTTTCACCGAGGCAATCCAAGTCGCATCATATAGCGACACCTTACGGGTCAGATTGTTGTCTATGGCCCACATGAAACAAGCTCCAACGACGGCCAGAGACGGCCAAACACTGGTAAAAACCGCTTCATCCGGCCAACTTAAGACAGCGACCCCGGCCACAATGGCGATCATGCCTAATGCAATCCGCCAGTCGAAGTTTTCCTTGAAGGCGAACCACGCCAACAGTGCAGTGAATACCCCTTCGGCATTCAGCAGTAGAGAAGCCCCCGATGCAGGCATCCTGGTTAGGCCTAACATCAACAGTATTGGGCCTATGATCCCTCCCGTCACAATAGCACCAACAAACCACAGCACCTCATGCCGAGGCAATTTGACAGCAGGGGCTTTGCTAAAATACCTGTATAAAGTAAGGCCGACACCGGAACCTAAATACAACAGCCCAGCCAACATCCATGGACTAACTGCATTCAGCAGCAGTTTTGCGAGCGGAGTGCTCGCTCCGAATAATAGGGCGGCACCTAGTGCAGCAGGTACGCCTGCTTGGCGTAGTCCATCTATTAACTTCATTAAATACATCCCCCTCATTAGAGGTTGTTAGTAGGGTAAACACAGAACCAAGTATAAGACAGACAAGACCTAGCGTCCCAAAATAACCGTTTGACGAACAGTCATTCCGACTTGCGAGCCTCACACTTGCCCCCTATCAATCAAGGCGCTGAGTCATACATTTAATTGCTGTTTGTTTTCTCGTATGCTAGCTTATATAAAGAATTGATTTTTTCAGCTCAAAGAGGCATTGTGATAACAGCGTTGCATTCCAAAAGAAATCGTCCTTACCTGCACACGTTGGTGTTCGTGTTGCTGGTGAGCTGGATTTCTTTGACCATTTCGGCAACCTGTACTATGCCTATGCCTTCAGTAGTGACGGCAATGCCTGAGCACATGCCGGGATGTTCGGAATCCGGTGCGGCTGGACATTCGCATCATCAAGACCATGCTTCCAAGACGATGCAGAATTGTTCATTCAAGCCCTGCCTTGACTCGCAAACTCATTCGTTCCCCGATTTTCATCGTCTGACTAAACCGGATCTGCCGGTTTTTATTCTTAGCCTCATTGGGACGTTTTTTTACTTATTTCTAAGCTATCCACCCACGGAAGCTCCTCTTCGTAAAGCTGACCCGCCGCTCGGGCGACGGATTCTGCTCATCTATCGGTTCTGCACACTGCTGAATTAGCCACCCCTCGAAATCGAACCCTGCCACCCCCTTAAAATGGGTATGGCTTACTGTAGTTCTGCGTTTGCGGAGCTTGTTTGTTCCGATTTGAGAGAAAAATTCCATGTTTTTTGTTAACTATTCGTGGCCGCTGTGCCGTGCTTATCTGGCACGGGCGGTGGTGACTTTTGGGCTGGCGTTGTTTTCGCCTGGCCTGGTTTTTCATATTTCCGCCGATATATTCCATGTAGGCTGGGCTGAAGCGCTAGCCGAAACGCGGCCCACTAACACGGATGAATCCATCCTGACACTCGACCAGGCGATTGAACTTGCCCTCACTGGCAACCCCGGACTGTCGGAAATCAGAGCGCGAGCCGAGGCAATGGCTGCAGTGCCTTCCCAGGAAGGCACTTTGCCCGATCCGACGCTCAGATTCGGGGCTCTTTACCTGCCTACCAGCAGTTTCAATCTGCATCAGGACGATTTTACCATGATGGAAGTAGGCGTTAGTCAGGATATTCCATTTCCAGGCAAGCTGGCTTTACGGGAAAAAATCGCCGAGCAAGAAGCACTGGCTGCCGCTGATTCGGTTGACGAAGCGCGTTTACGGCTGGTACGCGAAGTAAAACAGAGCTGGTGGCGGCTGTTTTATTACGATCGCGCTTTAAACCTGTTGGACGAAACCGGACATTTTTTCCAACAACTTATCGACATCGCCCAAGCCAAATATAAGGTGGGCAAGGGAACGCAGCAGGATGTGCTGCTGGCCCAGCTCGAACTATCCAAACTCAAGGAAGAAAAGCTGAACCTGGTCAGTCTGCGCCAAGGTCAGAACGCCCGCATCAATGCCTTGCTGGATCGAGCGGCGGAAATGCCTGTACAAATTCCGGCGGAGGCTGAGTTCAAGTTGCCGCTGATTGCCCTGCCTGCCTTGCAGGACAAGGCCTTGCACATCCGGCCTTTATTTGCCCAACACCGCAAGATGCTTGATGCGGGGCTAGCCAAGGTCGATCTGGCGCAAAAGGGTTTCTACCCTGACTTCACTGTGGGCGCTTATTATGATGCTCGTCAGAACACGCCGTCAGGGCAGTCGCGTAGCGATTTCGCCAGTGTCCAGCTGAGTATCAATCTGCCGATTTATGCAGGCCGCAAGCAAGCCAAGGCGGTTGATCAGCGCCAGAGTGAACTCTTGCAGGCGCAATATGCATTACACGACGACCACCGCAAAATTCAGGCCGAGATAGCGGCCAAAGCCGCCGAGTATCAACAGACAAAAGAAAAGCTGTTGCTGCTCGAACATGAAATCATCCCACAGGCTCAGCTAGCCGTTAATTCACTACTGGCTGGCTATCAAGTGAGTCAGACGGACTTTACCGATCTGCTGCGTACGCAACTGAATTTTTTCCAGTATCAAACGCAGTATTGGCAAGCGTTGACTAATACTCAGCAAATTTTAGCTGAATTATCCGCTGAAGTAGGCGAGGAGTTGAACCATGACTAAATATTTCTTGGCAAGTTTGATTTTAATGCTGGGCGTAGGCTTGGGATTCTGGGCTGCACAACATCAAGGTTTACCGCAAAACTCAGACGCTACCGCAGTCAGCGAACGGAAACTGCTGTATTACCGTCATCCGATGAACCCTAAAGTGACCTCTCCGACACCCGCCAAGGACGACATGGGCATGGATTACCTACCGGTTTACGCGGAAGACCAGAGTCCGCCGGAAGCGCAGCCACAACAGGGAAGAATTATCTATTACCGTCATCCGATGGGTGCGGCGGATACCTCGCCGGTGCCAAAAAAGGATGAAATGGGCATGGACTACCTTCCTGTCTATGAAAGCGAGCTGGCGAACTCCGGGCAAATTCAGATCAGCCCGGAAAAAATCCAGAAACTGGGTGTTAAAACAGAAACTGTAGCAAAACGCACGCTGACTCGTAGCATTCGCGCACTGGGCAGTATTCAGGTTGACGAGCAGCGAATTCATGCCGTGACCCCCAAGTTTGAAGGCTGGGTTCAACGTTTGTATATCAACGCAACAGGACAAACCGTCAAGCGCGGTCAGCCGCTGCTTGAGACTTACAGCCCCGAACTGATGACTGCTCAGCAGGAATATCTGATCGCCCGGCAAGGACAGCAAGTGTTACAACAAGGCAGCGCCCAGGCGCGCGGCACGGCAGAGCAGCTAACCAACAATGCCTTGCAGCGTTTACATTATTGGGACATTGCTCCGGCACAGTTGCAACGTTTACAAACCCAGGAGAAAACTTTGGATACCTTGCCATTGCTGTCTCCGGTCAATGGCGTGGTACTGGATAAACCCGCGCAAGAGGGGATGCGATTCATGCCCGGCGAGCTGTTGTTTCGAATCGCTGATTTAAGCACGGTGTGGCTGTTAGCTGAGGTGTTCGAACAGGATATAGGCGAAGTGCGTCCGAACCAGGCCGTGCAGGTGCATATCAATGCCTATCCGGACAGGTTGTTCAGCGGCAAGGTCGGGTTTATCTATCCGACGCTGTCAACGGAAACCCGCACCGTCAAGGTGCGTATCGAGTTACCCAATGATGACGGCTTGTTGAAACCCGGACTATATGGCAGCGTGACCCTGGCAGCGCTGGAGGATAAGGATGCTCGATTGGCGGTTCCCGATTCGGCAGTTATTGACAGCGGCACCCGGCAAGTCGTTTTAGTGCAAAGAGGCGAAGGGCGGTTCGAGCCGCATGTCGTGAAACTTGGGCGTCAGGCTGACGGATACTGGGAAGTATTGGAGGGGCTGGCTGCAGGTGATGAAGTAGTGACTCGTGCTAATTTCCTGATCGATGCCGAGAGCAATCTCAAGTCCGCCTTGGATGGCTTTAACAATCAGGGTGCTGACGCTGGTCAGGCAACGCATGAAACACAACAGGGAGGCCAGTAGCCATGTTGAATCATGTTATTGACTGGTCGTTGCGCAATGTGTTTCTGGTGCTGCTGGCAACCCTGAGCATCGTAATCGGCGGGGTTTATGCGCTGTCAAAAATGCCGCTGGATGCGCTGCCCGATCTGTCCGACGCGCAGGTAATCGTTTACACCGAATATCCGGGACAAGCGCCGCAAGTCGTTGAGGACCAGGTTACTTATCCGTTGACGACAGCCATGCTGAGCGTGCCGCGTTCGAAAGTCGTGCGTGGTTTTTCCTTCTTCGGTGCCTCTTTCGTGTATGTCATCTTTGAGGACGGTACCGATATTTACTGGGCACGTTCACGGGTTTTGGAATATCTCACAACGCTTACCGGAAACCTGCCGCCCAACGTAAAGCCAAAATTGGGACCGGATGCCACTGGGGTCGGCTGGGTTTACCAGTACGCATTACTGGCAAAAAACTTGTCGTTGGCTGAATTGCGCACTCTGCAAGACTGGTTCGTGCGTTACCAATTGACCAAAGCCAAAGGCGTGGCTGAAGTCGCCAGTATTGGCGGTTTTGTGCAGCAATATCAGGTCACCGTCGATCCGCACAAGCTGCAAACTTACGGCATTTCTTTACGTACCCTGAGCGATACCATCCGCAACAGCAACCGTGATGTCGGGGGGCGGGTTATTGAGCTTGCTGAAACCGAGTATATGGTGCGCGGACACGGTTATTTGCGCGGCCAGACGGATTTGCAACGGCTGGTGTTGAAAGTCAACAATGGCATTCCCGTATTGGTGCGCGATGTTGCGCGCGTGGAGCTGGTTCCCGATGAGCGGCGCGGCATCACCGAATGGAACGGCGAAGGCGAAGCGGTTTCCGGCATTGCGCTGGCACGCTATGGTCAGAATGCGCTGGAAGTAATCAGTAATGTAAAAGACCGATTGCACGAAATTACCGCCGGTTTGCCAACCGGTGTCAGCGTACAAACGGTTTATGACCGCTCCGAGCTGATTCATCGCGCGATTGAGAATTTACGCCATACCTTGCTGGAAGAAAGCGCGGTGGTCGCCTTTGTCTGCATACTATTCCTGCTACACATAAGGAGCGCCCTGGTGGCGATTTTGATGCTGCCGGTCGGTGTACTGATCGCCTTTATCGTCATGCAGGCGCTGGGGATGAATTCCAATATCATGAGTTTAGGGGGTATCGCCATCGCTATCGGTGCGATGGTGGATGCCGCCATTGTCATGATCGAGAACGCTCACAAGCATTTGGAACGCGATGCTGGCCGTCTGCCGCGTGCCGAAATTCTGCTCAATGCCTGTAAGGAAGTCGGCCCGCCGTTGTTTTTCAGTCTACTGATTATCACGGTCTCTTTCCTGCCGGTGTTTGCGCTGGAAGCGCAGGAAGGCCGCCTGTTCCATCCCCTGGCCTATACCAAGACTTTCGCAATGGCGGGCGCGGCGCTGCTGTCGGTGACGCTGGTTCCGGTATTGATGTCGCTGTTTGTGCGCGGGAAGATCCTGCCTGAGCAACGCAACCCGATCAACCGGATCCTGATCCGGATTTATCGCCCGGTCATCGCCGGGGTCATGCGCTACAAAAAGCTGACGCTCGCTTTCGCGCTGCTGATGCTGGCGGCAAGCTGGTATCCGGCCTCGCGTCTGGGCGGTGAATTCATGCCGACGCTGAACGAAGGCACGTTGTTATTCATGCCGCTAACCTTGCCGGGTTTGCCACCGACCAAGGCCGCAGAATTGTTGCAAACCCAGGACCGCATCATCAAGCGCTTTCCCGAGGTCGAATCGGTGTTCGGCAAAGCCGGGCGCGCACTGACCGCCACCGACCCGGCGCCGCTGGAAATGTCCGAAACATTGGTCAACCTCAAGCCCGAATCGGCCTGGCGTCCCGGTATGACGGTCGACAAGCTGATAGCCGAAATGGATCAGGCGCTGCAAATCCCCGGCGTCAGCAACTCCTGGACGATGCCGATCAAAAACCGCATCGACATGCTGGCGACCGGTATTCGCACGCCTATCGGCATCAAGCTGTTCGGCAAGGATTTGGCGGAAATGGAACGCCTGGCGCAGCAGATCGAACAGGCCGTCAAAACCGTCCCCGGCACCACCAGCGCCTACGCCGAACGCGTTACCGGCGGTTTTTATCTGAACATCACCCCGGATTACGAAGCTCTGGCGCGTTATGGGCTATTGATCGGCGAGGTTCAGGACATCATCGCCACCGCCATCGGCGGCGAGACCGTGACTACGATGCTGGAAGGACGCGAACGTTTCGCCGTCATCGTCCGTTACCCGCGCGAACTGCGCGACAACCCGCAAGCCATCGCCAAGCATGTGCTGGTTCCGGTATCCGGCGGGGCGATGATTCCACTTGGGCAGTTGGCGCATCTGAGCCTGGACCAAGGCCCGCCGGGAATACGCACCGAGAACGCCTTATTGTCCGCTTATATCTATGTCGACATGCGCGGCCGCGACATCGACGGTTATGTGCGGGACGCCAAGCAGGCGGTGCAGCAGACGGTCAAGTTCCCGGCGGGTTACTACATCGCCTGGAGCGGCCAGTTCGAGTACATGGAACGGGCCAAACAGCGGTTGCAGCTGGTGGTGCCGCTCACGCTGTGTATTATTTTCGTTTTGCTTTATCTCAACTTCGGCCGTCTGACCGAGACATTCATCGTCATGTTGTCGGTGCCGTTCGCTCTGGTCGGCGGCATCTGGCTGCTGTGGTTTCTGGATTACAACGTCAGCGTGGCGGTCGGCGTCGGTTTCATCGCCCTGGCGGGCGTTGCTGCAGAAACCGGCGTGGTGATGCTGATTTATCTGGATCATGCTTATCTTGAAAAGCAACGGCAATGCCTGGAAGAAAAACGGGCTTTCACCGAGACTGATCTTTACGACGCGTTAATGACCGGCGCAGCGGAACGTTTGCGACCGAAAATGATGACGGTCACCGCGATCATGGCCGGGCTTCTGCCTATCCTGTGGAGTACCGGCACCGGCTCGGAAGTCATGCGCCGCATCGCCGCGCCGATGGTGGGCGGCATGGTGTCGTCAACGCTGCTGACATTGATCGTCATTCCGGCACTTTATGCCTTGTGTAAACAATATTCGATCAACAAACAATCCCGAAAATTGAACGATACGTTAACAAGCTAAAACAATGTCCTTAACTATTGAATTATTCCAGAGAAACCCCATGAAAACTAAAAAACATGCTGTTATATTAATCACACTTTTATTGCTCACTGTTTCTTCGTGTGCATCACGTACTAAAGTCATTAAAAATGTCTACTCGTCACATCCTGGTGGGCAGGGCCATCCCTGGGATAAGGGACGTTCGTTTTAAATTACAGTTATGTAGGCTAAGTTTTTTAACCCTGCATTTGCTAAGAATAGCTGGATTTCATTCTTCAACCCACGAGCTATAAAGGAGGTAAAACTGATAACAAGCTAACAACCTGAAAAAACGATCATTTTAACTATATAGATTATTTTGGAGAAAGCTCATGAAAATTAAATTACTGATTACCCTGCTTTTAGCTATTGGTTTGTTGTCCGCATGTGCCGAATTTAACTCGCATTCTATGGATATGAATCAAGCCGTGCACAACGCAAAAACCAAAGCCGATCATGAGGCACTGGCACAACACTATGAGGAAGTGGCGAAAGAAATGCAGCTTAAGGTTGAGGAACACAAGAAAATCCTGAGTGAATACCAGCGCGAGCCGTGGTTGATTGGTAAGCAACAGGCAACCGGGTTCGGAGTCCATTGCCAAAGGCTGATTGATGTCTATGAAAAAGCCGCCGAGGAAAACCTGGAAATGGCAAAGATGCATCGCCAGATGTAAACGCCTCACACAAGCCAGGGGATGGAAATGCTACCATCTCCTGGCAATGATGTAAGAATCCTTTTATAAAAACAGCACATCTGTGCTTTGGGGAAAATCCATGAAAACAAAGTTACTAATTACCCTGCTTTGAGTTCTTGGTTTGCTGTCCGCCTGTAGCGAAATGAACCCTCATCCGATGGATATGAGGCTAGCCGTGCAAAACGCAGTATCCAAAGCCGATCATGAGGCGCTGGCGAAACACTATGAGGAAACGGCGAAAGAAATGCAGCTTAAAGTTGAAACTTCTTAGCCAGTATCAGTCAATAGGCTATCTCTACGGAAGACCGCCGGATGATTTTGTGGAATATTTTAAAGATCATTGCCAAAGGCTGATTAATTCCTATCAAAAAGCTGTCGAGGAAAATTTGAGCATGGCAAATTTGCATCGCCAGATGTAAACGCGTCACTCTCTCGGGCGGTTGTTACCTGTGACTAATGAAAAGTCAAGGGTGGGCAAAAAAAGCCTGCCCACCCTGGCTATGCTGGCGAGACCTTTTGCGTCGTTGCACTCGTTGGGTTAGCTTGGTAACTAATCATGCGGGAGGTTAAAGCTTAGCGTACGTTTTTTTCTATTTCGTGAGCTGATCCCTTTTATGCCAAGCATGGTGCATTTAAACCCATAATTTCAGCCAGTCGTCAATGCGTAACTCCTAATAAAAGAATAAAAGATGAACAACTTCTTACAAATAATTACACAATATAAAACCGATACGCAGAGTGTTTACAATACTTGGTTTATTGATAATGACCAACGGCTCAAAGCTTTTCGCACCATTCGCAGAGGGGTTTTTCAGGTGGTGGAAGATATTAAAAACAAAACTTTTCCAAATGATTTTAAGGGAAGTTCTTTAGAGTTTGTTTTGAACTGTATTGCTGAGCAAAAACAAGTATTTGTGGGAGTATCACACCCTTTTTATTGGAAACCTAAATTACGCATACCCGATATTTACGAAAATCCAATAAATAAAATTGCCTTTGGTCAATTCTTAGAAAACTGCATCAATGCTAAATCGGAAGAACAAATTATTAAAGAAATAGTACGATTAGATGCTCTAAAAATAAAAGGTTTGGGTCCAGCCGTAGGAAGTATTTTATACTTTTTGCACCCTACTTTGTTTCCGCCTTTCAATACTGCCATCGTCAATGGGTTTAACGCTTTATTTAACGACAAAAAGAAATTAGGGTCTTGGACAGAATACCTAAAAATCAGAGAAGTATTGATTGAAACCAACAACAAACACAAAACTCAACTTTCTAACGATTTGGGCGCGATTGCGGGTTTGTGTTTTGAAATTGGTACACAAAAAATGCTTATCGGTAATGATGAATATTTAAGTGAAGACGAACGAAATAAGTTAGAGAAAAACATTGAAAAACGTCAAAAAGAAATTCAAGACGAAAAACAGGAAGAAAACCTACATTCTGAAATGCAGTTTCATCTTTTGAAAATCGGTCAAAGCTTGGGTTATGATGCTTTTGTGGCTTCAAATGATCGATCAAGGTCTTATGCAGGAAGTAGTTTTTCGTTTATGAGTCCCGATAAATTTCCAGCTATCAATTGTGATAAAGAAACCGCCAGTACTATCAAATTGATAGATGTATTATGGTTTGAGAAAGGGACAAATAATGTGATTTGTGCCTTTGAAGTTGAAAAAAGCACCAGTATTTATTCTGGAATTTTACGACTGACCGACCTTTCTTATTCCATCGCTATCGGCAATGAAACTTTTTATTTGGTTGTACCCGATAGTAGAGAAAGGGACGTAATTATGCAACTCTCACGTCCTTCAATCAAGCAAATCAAAATTCCAATCAAATACATTTTATTTTCAGAACTTCGGCAGCACTGCGATGCTCTTTGTAAGTTTGGTGACAACCACCAAATAATGAAAAAAATTGCAAAAACTGTATGAGGTATAAGATAGAAGTCAAATGCGCAATGCTTTTCTGCCCACCACATTGATGAATCCATACTTTTGGTGTTATGAACGGTGGGCAAAAAAAAAGCCTGTCCACTCTGGCTATGCTGGCGCGACCTTTTGCGTCATTGCACTCGTTGGGTTAGCTTGGCAACCAATCAATGCGGGAGCTGGAAGAAAAAATGGATAAAGAACTTGAGCTTGGATTCTTTGTGGCGCTTGAAAAGACCTTGCATACTATTGATTTAACCAGAGGAGATTAAATGATGGTTCAAGATCCGGTTTGCCTAATGCAATTTTCTCCGCGCGAGGCAAAAACAACCGCTGAATACGAAGGGAAACTTTATTATTTCTGCTCTCCTTCCTGCCGGAAGGCTTTTCTCAGCCAGCCAGCCTTATATCAAAATAAAGTCACATCGATGCACTTAACTGTAGGGGTCATGGGTTCAGCCGGTAACGAAGCGGCAGCCGATGTCAAAGAGAAATCCATGATTCTGGGTCAGAGTATTGCACAACGGGGCTTCGTATTAATAACGGGTGCGTGCCCTGGCTTGCCCTATGAATGTGCCCGTGGTGCGAAACAAGCAGGAGGATTATCCATTGGTATTTCGCCGGCTTTGAGCTTGGATGAACATATACACAAGTACCGGTCGCCAGCTGACGTTTATGATGTCCTTATCTATACAGGTAGTGGCTTGATGGGGCGTGAAGTGACGAATATACGCTCAAGTGATATGGTTGTAATCCTCGGAGGACGTTCCGGTACATTAGGGGAGTTTGCTATTGCTTTTGATGAAGGCAAGTTGATCGGGGTATTACAAGGCAGTGGTGGAATTGCTGATCAGATTCAGGATCTTGTGGCTAGTTTTCAGAAAGATAGCGGTGCACGTTTAATATATTCAGCCGATCCATTGAAGTTAATCGACGAAATGGCAAAGTTATATACAGAACGTCATTATCAACGTCCTTCCTGTTTCTGCGACGAGATACCTGCAGGCGCAGGCTGAATTGATCCACTCAATTGTACTAAACCGGTTTATGCAGCAGTTTTTACTGCTCATAAGCATTGACCAAACCCTGGAAGATTACGGAAATGTAATGTCTCGGTCAGCCTCCCGTAAGGAACAACCGTTTAAACTGGCTACATTCAAATAATCGCCCCGGAAACAGACATGAAATCAGTTCCAGGCGGACGGCAGTACCCGCGTTTCTGCCAGACACTAAACCCTAGGAGAAACCCCATGAAAAGTTTGATTGCCCCCGTCCTGTCACCCTCGCCCGCCGCCAGCTTTTCCGCGCACAGCACCACCACTATAGACCTTACATTCCCATTTTGTATGATATAAACTCTTTGGTGAGTTTATCGTGAGTTTCCTCATCTATTGAACTTTGGGCGGTTCTCAGATTGGGAGACTCACGATGATTTTCGGAATTGTCAAACTCTGGGAGTTCCCCAGTTCCCCCGGCAAACCCGGGGATTTACATTTGATTAATCAGACAAAAAAGGAGAGCATCATGACTGATGAGCACGAGATGCACCACATCGCCAAGGGCAGATGGGTGTTTTACGGGTTTCTTTTAATTGCCGGATTCCTGCTGTTTACAGAGCACCGTGCCCATGTGCTTGGCATCCTGCCTTACCTGTTCCTGCTAGCATGTCCACTGATGCATTTGTTCATGCATCACGGTCACGATGGCCATGGCCATCATGCCCAGAACCACGACACAATCGAAGGAGACAGGAAATGAATACTACACCCCCGGCCTACGGACTCTGGTCGCTGGTCATCATCAACTCACTAGTATTCATCATCTTCGCCTTCAGCTTCGCCAAACCGCAAAGCAAGCGCGACTGGCGCTCTTTCGGCGCCTTCTCGGCCTTCATCGTGGCACTGTTCACCGAGATGTACGGCTTTCCGCTAACCATTTATTTACTTTCCGGCTGGCTCACCAAGCGCATTCCCGGCATCGATCCGTTTTCGCATGATGCCGGCCATCTGCTGGAAGACCTGTTCGGCTGGCGCGGCAATCCGCACTTCGGACCATTTCACTTGATTAGCAGCGTTCTGATCGTTGCCGGGTTCTTTCTGTTATCCAGCGCATGGCGGGTGCTGTACCGGGCGCAACGCCAGCATACCTTGGCCACAACCGGACCCTATGCAAAAATTCGGCATCCGCAGTACGCCGGGTTCGTGATGATCATGTTCGGATTTCTGCTGCAATGGCCGACCATCGTGACAGTGGCGATGTTTCCGATTTTGCTCTGCATGTATATTCGACTTGCCCGAACCGAAGAGAGTGAAGCCTATGCTGAATTTGGGGAGAAATATTCAAAATATGCAGATCGTGTACCGGCATTCTTTCCACGATTCAAAATTTAAATGACGGATGATGTGGCGATGTCATTACCAACTGAACACTGAAGTATACGTTAACAATCTGAAAAACAATGTCACTAAACTATTGAATTACTCTGGAGAAAACCCATGAAAATAAAGTTACTGATTACCCTGTTTTTAGCACTTGGATTACTGTCTGCTTGCGCCGAGATGAACCCGCATCCGATGGATATGAGTCAAGCCGTACAAAACGCGGAAACCAAAGCCGATCACGAGGCGCTGGCGCAACACTATGAGGAAGCGGCGAAAGAAATGCAGCTTAAAGTCGATGAGCATAAAAAACTTCTTAGCCAGTACCAGTCAAAAAGCTATCTCTACGGTAGACAGGCACAAAGTTTTAAAGACCATTGCCAGTGGCTGATTAACGCCTATGAAAAAGCCGTCGAGGAAAACTTGAGTATGGCAAATCTGCATCGTCAGATGTAACGTTTCACATAAGCCAGAGGATGGGAATGTTACTATCCCCTCGTAATGATGTAAGAACCCTTTTATAAAAAAGGGGCTACCCTCCTTGGCTAAGCCATTGCCCGTACCGTCTTTGGATGAGTCTGGATGTTTAATATTTGCTTCAGTTATGATATGAGAGTCACAGAAAAGCCCATTTCCAGTTATCCCTGGTACCTTCGTCCATTCTTTTGGAATCAAAAAAGGAAATACGGACAAGTCCTTAAGCCTGCATTGATTTGGGCCAGAGTCCCCAGGTTATTTGCAGCAATAGCTATACTCTATGGGGTGCTGGATAGAAAAAACAGCCCTATCGATCCGGTTCTACGATCCTTGATTACGGTGAGAGTCTCGCAAATAAACGAGTGCTGTTTTTGTATTGATATTAACTCCGCCCTGTTGGCAAAAAGAACCGGCTCCATGAACAAGGTGGAGGCCCTTGAACAATGGCAAGAAAGCAAATTGTTTGATAACAAGGAAAGGGCTGTCCTGGAATATGTCGAGGCTATAACTTATACCGGTCGGCGGGTTGATGACGATTTGTCTCAGCGCCTGCATGAATACTTTAACGAAGATGAAATAGTCGAACTGACCGGACTCATCGCCTTTCAGAATTTATCCAGCAAATTTAACAGCGCCCTGGATTTGCCAGCACAAGGATTTT
>DAINRH010000048.1:0-23473 GCA_036741905.1 Methylobacter sp.
TGCCAGCGGTCATCTCGATGCGGGAGTGGTGGCTAAATTGACTGAAAATGCAGCGTTTTATTACCGGCTGGCTGGGGCTGGATAAATTGGCTTGTGGAAGCGGGAGAATGTCGGGGTAGCGACATTTGCCGCGTGAAGTGTTGGGTTACGCTACCGCTAACCCCACCTACGGAACTCGTTTCCACGCGTTGCGCTCATCGTTATACACAAGTATTACGCGGGTTCCCAAGCTCCCGCTTGGGAACCCAGTGAGCAAAGCTCTCGGCAACCGCTCCTGCGTTGCTCTACCTCCTGCATCCATGCAGTCGCAGCTTTGCGAGCCGGGAAGCTAGAGCTTCCCGTACTGAATTCCCAAGCAGGAGCTTGGGAACTAGCGCGAACTTCGTGTCCTTCGTGTCCTTCGTGCCTTCGTGGTGAATTAATGCTTTCGACCAACGGCTTAAGCGTCGATTTTACGTACTGCTCAAATTAACGATCAATGCCTGCAATTCCGACTTTGCTGATGTCTGGTTGGTATGAATCGCATAAACCTGACGGCTGATCTCAGGCTCAGATAGATAACGATAACTGATGTCCGTTGCCTGTTTGGGCAGGGTATATTCAGGCATCAATGCAACACCGATACCCTCCTGCACCATGCGCAAAATCCATTCTTCGCTGTTACTGCGGTAAGCGGCGTAAAGATTGATTTCCTGGCTCTGGCAAATGCATTTCAAATCTTCTCTCAACTCGCAATTTAACCGGTCTAAATAGGGCTCCGACTGTATCGCTTTCAGATCGACTTTTTGTAGTTGATTAAAACGATGGGTATTGCTGAATGCGACCACGTAGCGTTCTTCGTAAAGCAGGGTCGATTGATACGGTGCTGCCGGTAATTGCGCCGGGGCGCTGATCACCAGATCCAGTGAGCCTGAATCCAGCTGCTTCAATAAACTCGCTTCGCTATCTACGATTAATTCCAGTTCGATATTCGGGTATTCCTGCTGATACCACGCAAGACAAGGGCTTAGGCGTTGCGCGCCTATCGTGGTCATCAGGCCGATGCGCAAGGGAATGGTGTTTAACCGGGTAAAACGAATCGCTTCCGCTTTGGTCGCCTGAAGGTCTTTGTAAATCTTGCGCAGATTGGCTTCAACCATGCGACCTAACGGCGTTAACAGGCAACCGGAACGGGTCCGCGTAAATAATTCCCCGCCCATTTCCTCTTCGAGTTTTTTTATCGCCTGTGTCAAAGACGGTTGCGAGACGTAAGTGAGTTGCGCGGCGTGGGTGATTGTTCCCTGATCGCAGACTGCCAAAAAATAGCGGATTTGCTGCATTTCCATGAGAGCCTCCTGATATAGCAAAAAGCTATTGTTCCATAGAAAGTCAGTATTATACAAACCTTTGTATTTCACTATACGATTGCGCTTATCTTATAAAAACGATATGAGAAAGCTATGAAAGCGACAATCTTGAATACAGTCGCTTTAGTGATTTTAGGCATTAATGCCGATAAGATGCTGTTTACGAGCGAGAGGTTTTAAACATGAAAAAGAACATTCTGTTCCCCCCATTAATCAACACCTTAGCCTGTAGTTGCCGCGCTTTAGGTTTATTTGGATTATTGGCCGTCGCTTTGCCGTCGGCCGTCTATGCTCATCGCGGGGCGAATAATGAAGTCGATGCCTGCAATATCCTGGTGGGTCATGAGCGGGTACACTTTACCGCTTATACACCGGCATTGAGCAATGACAAAGAGTATTGCCAGATTATTCCGCATCTGGGCTCCACTAATCTGGTATTCGATTATGAAGGCAAAGGCCTGCGTAATTTAACCGTCGAATTTGAAGTCACCAAAGAACCGGAAGGAATCCGGGTTTTCTATCTGGAACCGACGAAAATAAAATCGGGCACGGTGAATGGCGCGGTTGATTTCAGTAAATTCGGTGCGGGCAATTATCTGGCCCATGTCGCGATAGTGCATCAAGACAAAAGCATCGATAGCCATATCCCGCTTTCGATAGGTCTTGAGCAAGAAGCTTCAGACAATTTGCCGATAAAATCTCTATTCGTCGTGGTGCTTATCGCAGGAGTTGTTTACTTAATGAAACGCGCCGCCGGCAAACATGCAGCGAGGCCATCCGATGCTTAAAGCCTACCTGGATAAATCGACTTTGCGGAACAACGTTTTCAAGTTACTGTTCTTGCTACCTATTGTTATAACGCTGATAGTTTTTTTCAGCGAAGATAATGACGAGTACTCTCAAGTAGGCAGCGCGTCTTATGCCGGAGAAAACGCAAACCCGCAATGCGTTGCCGGTAAGCTCGACGGAGAATCCGGCATCGTCAATGGCGAATCGACGCTGGAAGGCATTAAATACAATATACGCACGCCATTGAATTATGATGCCACTATCGCTCATCCGTTGCTGCTGGTCTTTTCTCCGGCAGGCTCAAACCGGGCAAAAACCGAGAAAACGACCGCACTTACGCTGAAAGCAACGACCGCCGGATTTATCGTCGCTTATGCCGATCATCCCGATTTATCGCCTACCTCTACCATCGAACTCGGAACTATTCCCGGCCTGATTGCCAAGCAATGGTGTGTTGATAAAGAACGTATTTTCCTTACCGGGCATTCTGACGGCGGTACTGCTGCGATGGCTTTGGCGTTTATGTCCGGCACCAAGCATATTCCCAAGGCGATTGCGCCTAGCGCAGCAGGAATCGATTATCAGGATTTGCGTGATCATAAATGCCCGGCTCCGATTCCTGTGATGGTCATGCACAGCGTGAACGATCGCTTGTTCCCGAAGTATGGTCAGCAGTCTTCCGGCTGGTGGGCGGCGTGCAATCAATGCGAGCCTATACCTGAAAAGATTGCCAATGGCTGCATGGCTTATTCCGGTTGCGCTAAGGGTGTAAAAACCTGGTATTGCGAAGGCGATAAACCCCATGCGCAGTGGCCGGGCATTAATGATACATTGCTGGATTTCTTGATTTCGGTGGGTCGTTAAGCGTCACGGCCTACGCTTAATGATTGCAATTCTTACATTCACCTCGTTCCCACGCGCCGCGCGCTCGTTGTCATACATGAGTATTTTCAAGCGCGTCATTCCGGCAGTGATTGCCGGACCCGTTAAAGCGCGTAGCGAATCCAGAGCACATGGATATAAAACTGTCTACTGGCACTTCGCATCGATCAAACACCTACAAGCCGCCAAGTTACCTTCCATGACATTGGATTCACTTCGCGACTGATGGGCTTCGTGTCTTCGTGGTGAATTAACTACTTAGCCATAAACATTAATTTCAAAATCCCCGCAATTTTAATTGGTCTATCACCCGTTTTACTGTCACTATCGGGTTAATGCTGTTTGGGCATTAATAAAAGTTTTCCAAATCAATCTTAATGGTTATGAGGACACGATTATGAACATTCTTATTACCGGAGGTACCGGTTTTATTGGCAGTGCATTGGCTAAAAACCTGATCGATCAAGGTCATGCGGTTACGGTGTTAAGCCGCAGTCCCGAGAAGGTTGCCAAGATTTGCGGCTCGGGCGTTAATGCGCTGGGCAACCTCTCGCAGCTTAAAGCGGAAGACAGCTGCCAGGTCATCATCAATCTTGCCGGTGCGCCGATTGTCGACGCCCGCTGGAGCGAGGACCGCAAACAGCTGATCAGGGCCAGCCGTATCGACCTGACCGAACACTTGATAACCTGCATCGATCGCATGAGCGTTAAACCCGAGCTGTTAATCAGCGGTTCCGCTATCGGCTACTACGGCAATCAGGGCGACACGGTGTTAACCGAACAATCGACGCCCTACGAAGATTTCTCGGAGCAGCTTTGCGCCGATTGGGAAGCCGCCGCAAAACAAGCCGAACAATTCGGCGTCAGGGTCTGCCTGATCAGGACCGGCTTGGTTATTGGCAATGGCGGCGGTTTTCTGCAACGGATGCTGCCGCCGTTTCGTTTGGGCCTGGGCGGGCGCTTGGGCGACGGGCGGCAATGGATGTCATGGATTCATCGTCAGGACTGGATCAATATCGCCCTGACCATGATTGCCGATTCAACCATGCACGGCGCTTATAACGCGACCGCGCCGAACCCTGTTACCAATGCCGAATTTACCCGGACATTGGCGCAATGCCTGAAACGCCCCGCCCTGCTGCCGGTTCCGGCCTGGTTGTTGAAAATACTGCTCGGCGAAATGTCGCAACTGGTGTTGGGCAGTCAGCGGGTGATACCGGAACGGCTGTTGGCGCACGGTTTCAAGTTTCAATATGACGACCTTGACACGGCGTTGCATGAGGCGTTATCGCATAAATAGCAATGCCTGCTTTGAACAAGCTTTGGACTCTAACGCTACCTACTGGCCGCTTGCTTAAACCGGGCCTTGCTGAGTTGGCTCTCGCGGGCATGATCGATAATCGGTGCCGGGTAACTGCAAGCACTGTGTTTCTTATCCCATTGATGAATGGTTTTGGGCGGAAAAGCTTGCAGTTCCGGCAGCCAGCGATAAATGTACCGGCAGTCCTGATCGAATTTAAGCTGCTGTAGCCAGGGGTTTAAAACCCGGAAATACGGTTGCGCATCGCAACCGGTCGATGCGGTCCATTGCCAGTTGCCGTTATTGACGCAGGGATCGTAATCAACCAGATGCAGGGCAAAATAACGCTCGCCCCAGCGCCAGTCGATATGCAGGTCTTTGACCAGGAATGAGGCGGTGATCATCCGCACCCGGTTATGCATATACCCGGTGGCGTTGAGTTCGCGCATCCCTGCATCCACTATCGGAAAGCCGGTTTTGCCATCGCACCAGGCTTGATAATAATCGGGATTATTATCCCAACGCAGATCGGCAAACCTTTCCAAAAAAGCCCGTCCGAAAACCTGCGGGAAGTGATAAGCGATATGGGTAAAAAAGTCGCGCCAGTACAGTTGCCGAATCAGCGGATGCTCGCTGCCGAGTTGTTCGGTAATGGCGTAAAACACTTCCCGGACCGAGCAGGTACCGAACTTTAAATGTGCGGAAAGTTTGCTGGTCGCATCCAGCGCCGGAAAGTCGCGGGTATTTAGATAATCGGCATAGTCGCCAAGCCGGTCCAATATCGCCAGCGCCTGATTTCGACCGCCTTTGATTGCGGGTTCCGTGACTGATAAATCGAGCTGATCGATGGTCAATTCGGAAGCCGCCGCCAAAAAATTAGACTTAACCAAAACTTCCGGCAAGGCAACCGGGAACTGTTTGGCATTGTTATAAAACGCCGTAAATACTTTATAGGGCGTTTTATCAACTTTTACCGCCTGCTCCGGCTCATTAAGCAGGCTATCGGGGAGCGTATGCAGGGCAATGCCCAGTTGCTTGCAAACAGCGGCCAACTCATCGTCACGCCGCCGGCTGAAAGGCGTGTAATCGCGATTGATAAACACGGCTTGTATCTGTTGCTGTTCGACCAGCTGCCTTACGACCTGCTCCGGCAACGCATGATAAAGCGCCAGTTTGCCGCCTGCCGACTGCAACTGCTGCTGAAGATCTTGAATGGACTGCAACATAAACTGCAAGCCCGGTTTGCTCTGGTAAGGATGCGGTTCAATCTGCCGGGGATCGAAAATAAAGCAGGGAATCACCTGCCCTGAAAGCCGCAGGGCTTCAAGCAACGCGGTATTGTCTTGAAGGCGCAGGTCGCGGCGGAATATGAACAGCGAGGTTGAGTATTGAATCATCGAAGGTTTACCCGATCATTCAATCACATGCGCCTGTTGCAGTTGCGATCGGAGCATTTCCACCCGTTTGCGATTAACCCCGAAATCGCCGTAACCGGTACGCGATGCGGAACGGATATGAATTAACCCGGCGTCGGTATCCAGTATCGCGTCTATATCATCGACAAAGCGAAACACCAGGCTGGTTGCCTGGGCATGCAGCGTGTCGCCGCGTTGGTCGGTGATCACCGTCCGGCTTTGGCTGACCAAGGCATTTTTCAGTGCCGCCCAAGCCTCTTCGACATTACCGGCGATCTTAAACGGCGCAATAAAATGGTCGGCGTCCGTCGCTTGGCTGGAAACGCAGTTGGGACTACCCGGACACGGCGGTAATTGTTTTGCTGCGACAGGATTTGCCTGCGCTGCTTGGCTTAGCGTCATAACGATAATATAAAAAACGGTTTTAAAGTTCATCAGTACATCCCTTAACAAGATTTGCGACATTGGTCATTTCTGACGACCCGGCAGACCGCCGATCAATAATCTTCACAGACCGGCCCTCTTAATGCGTAATACTGATAGCCATTGTAAAACAATATCACCGGCAGCAGACGAACGCTAATAAGATATGCCCGAACCGTTGTCAGCGACAAAGGTGTCAACCAAGCGAAAACGGCCAACCAACCGTAGAGACGCGATAAATCGCGTCTCTACAGGTGCATTTTTTTGGAACTGTGGCCGGACGGGGGCGCCAACCTCGGTCCCCTTAGAACGCTGCCAGTTAGACCTTCCAGGTTTTTAAAACCTGGAAGGTCTGCCTATCGACATGTTTTCCGCCTAACGCCAGATAAGAGACTGCCGAAACGACGGTGTCTCGCAGAAACTTGCGTATAACGATGAGCGCTCTGCGTTACTGCCATTAAGTTAAGCTTTGTAGGAGCGGACCGTGTCCGCGATGATGGCGCTATAACGCTGCAATCGCTGTGCAAATATCGCGGGCGCGGCCCGCTCCTACAGAGTGTCAATGTGCTTAACTTAATGGCAGTGGCGCTCTGCGTGGGAACGATAAGTTTATGTTTCGGGACGTTATTACCGACCGTATCCTTAGCCGGATGCTCAATCCTCGCCGTCCGCCCCCGCTGCAACGAAACGCCAAAAATCGATTGAAAAAACCGGCAAAGCCGATAGACTCAATCACCCAGTCATTCAATACACCTCAAATCCATGAAAAAAATCCCTATCGGTATCAGCAGTTGTTTATTGGGTCAAAATGTCCGCTTTGATGGAGGACACAAACGGGATTCGTATATCACCGGCACTTTGACTGAATACTTTGACTTCCAGCCTTTTTGCCCGGAAGTGGAAATTGGCCTGGGTACGCCTCGACCCACGATTCATCTGGTAAAAATCGACAATGCAATACGCTGTGTCGGCGTTAAAGACCCTGAAATGGATGTAACCGAGCGTTTGCGCAGCCGTGCCGAATATCAAAAAGAGCTGCATGCCGGGTTGTGCGGTTATATTTTAAAAAAGGATTCGCCCAGTTGCGGCATGGAGCGGGTGAAGGTTTATGTCGGCGCTCAACCGCACAAGGATGGGGTCGGCATTTACGCTCAGGAAATGATGCGCAATAACCCGTTGTTGCCGGTAGAGGAAGAAGGCCGACTAGGCGACCCCGGACTGCGCGAGAATTTTATCCAGCGCGTTTATGTGCTCTACCGCTGGAAATTAATGCTGGCCGAGGGATTAACGCCAAGCGGCCTGACTCATTTTCATGCGCGCCATAAGCTGATCATCATGAGTCATGAGGATTATCGAGACCTGGGGCAGTTATTGGCAGGACTCACCAAAGCCAATCTTGCAGACGTTGCAGAACACTACATTTTGCAGCTGATGACCACCCTTAAAAAGGTCGCCACCCGCAAAAATCATGTCAATGTCTTGCAGCATATTCAAGGTTATTTAAAAAAGGCCTTAAGCGCCGACGATAAAGCCGAACTTTGCGAAGTGATAGAACGTTACCGCAACGGCTACGTGCCATTGATAGTGCCTTTAACGCTGCTTAAACATCATTTCCGTAAAACGCCGGATCCGTACATTGAAGAGTCCTATTACATGTCGCCGTATCCGCAAGAACTGCAACTCATCAATCAATTATAACTATGGCAAAAATTTTAATTATCGGCTGCGGCGCGATAGGTTCGGAGCTTGCCGGGATTTTATCGGCCCAAGGTCATGATGTCGCCGGGCTAAAACGCAAGCCGCCTTTATCCGCGTCCGGCGCTATCCGCTATGTCGTTGCCGATATAAGTTCAGCCGCCGACTTGGCGGATTTGGACAGCGATTTTACCCAGGCGTTTTTTATCGTTTCGCCTGACGAACGCAATGAACAAAGCTACCGCGCTGTTTATGAAACCGGCTTGAATAACCTGCTCGCGAGGCTACCTGAAACGCATTGGCTGATGGTCTCGTCCACCAGCGTCTACGGACAGTCGGCAGGCGAATGGGTTGACGAAAACTCAGTCGCGGAACCGGCCAATATTACCAGCCGTTTAATCAGACGGGCCGAGCAAACATTGCTGGATGCGAACCCGGCTAATATCGTAGTGCGTTTTTCCGGCATTTACGGACCGGGGCGGGAATCCCTGTTAAGGCTGGCGCTGCAAGCACCGGCCATACAGCAAACTCCGCCTTATTTTACCAACCGCATACATCAGCGGGATTGCGTCGGCGTGTTGGCTTTTTTGCTGGAACAGCGCTTGGCGGGAAAGACCTTGGATCAATGTTATCTGGCCGGCGATGATGATCCGGCGCCGACCTGGGACGTAATGACTTGGCTGGCGGATCGCCTGCATTGCCCGCCGCCGACTATTAAAACCGTCGATGCGGATACCGCAATGAATAAGCGCTGTAGTAATGTCAGGTTAAAAGCATTGGGTTATCGGTTCCGCTACCCGAGCTATAAAGGCGGCTATATGGAATTAATCGCAGGAAGGGATGGCTGAAAACATACTCGCTCCCACGCGCTGCGTCGCTGCCATTAAGTTAAGAAATACGCGGAATTACGCTGGTTCCCAAGCTCCGGCTTGGGAACCCAGATGACGAAGCTCTAGCTTCGCGAGACGGGAAGCTAGAGCTTCCCTCACCGAATTCCCAAGCTGGAGCTTGGGAACCAGCACAAAACGAAGACACGAAGTAAGGAATGTAAAACTTCGTGTCATCGTGGTGTTCTTTTGACTTACCCGCTCACGCATCCGCATACTTCGGATAATCGGTATAACCTTTTTCATCGCCGCCATAAAAAGTCGCCTGATCGGGCGTATTCAACGGCAGGTTTTTTGCGAACCGCACCGGCAAATCCGGGTTAGCGATAAATAACTTACCATAGGCGACCATGTCGGCATGCCCTTGTTCAATGGCCTCGTTGCCGCGTTCCAGGTCATAGCCGTTATTCGCCATATAGAAACCGGCAAAACAGTTTCTTAATGCCGCATAATCCACCTGCCGCTCGCCGGTCAACATGTCGCCTTCCAAAACATGCAGATAGGCCAACGGATAGTCGGATAATTTTTTAGCGACGGCGTTAAAAGTCTGCTGCGGCTGACTGTCTTTAATATCGTTAAAACTGTTTTCCGGCGATACCCGCACACCGACACGATGAGCGCCCCAAACAGCGATGGTTTTTTCAACAACATCGACCAACAAGCGCATCCGGTTGGCAATATCGCCGCCGTAGCGGTCTTCGCGCCGATTGGCGCCGTCTCTTAAAAACTGATCCAGCAGATAACCGTTGGCGGCGTGAATCTCCACGCCATCGAAACCGGCCGCTTTGGCATAGTGTGCCGCCGTTGCATAATCGGCAACAATACCCGGCAATTCATCGAGCGTTAACGCATGCGGCGTTTCAAAATCCTGCATGCCCTGATAAGTCACGGCCTGACCGGCAGCTTTCAGCGCCGAGGGCGCAACCGGCAGAATATGATCGGGTTGCAGCGATGAATGGGAGATCCTGCCGGTATGCCAAAGCTGGATAAAAATCCGTCCTCCTGCTGCATGAACGGCATCGGTGACACGCTTCCAGCCTGCAATCTGCGCTTCGGAATGAATGCCCGGCGTTGCAGGATAGCCAATGCCGGTAGCCGATATTTGGCTGCCTTCGCTAATAATCAAACCGGCCCCGGCGCGTTGCCGGTAATATTCAACATTCATATCCTGAGGCACATTACCCTCAGCCGCCCTGTTGCGCGTTAACGGCGCCATGATTATCCGGTTGGCTAACGCCAACTCGCCCAACAATATCGGCGAAAACAGCGTGTTCTTCTCGCTTGTGACTGATGCCATTCAGGCCTCCAATTTAAAAATAACGTTTCTTAAAATTCAACGGCAATCGCCGTTGCCTAGCCTATAAAAGAAGCCGCAATCCTACGCGGGCCCGGACAGAATCCAGGCGATAAAAAACCACTCTCGGCGATTTTTGCTTAATGATTAGACGGTTGCGCTATAGAGGGAAGATGCGCCATGAATGGGCATCATGGCGCATAATTCGGAGGCTAAATGCCGTTCGGATAATCGTAGCTGTAATGCTTGCGCAATGGCTTAACCACTTCCCATTGACTGTCCAATCCTGCATGGAACGACACCAGATCGCCGGGCAAAATGCGTACCGGTTCGCCGCCGGCCGGCGTTACCAAAATCTCGCCCTCCAGGACATAAGCGCATTCAGTTTCATCAAAATCTATTGGGAACTTTGAAATTTCTTTTTCCCAGATTTCCCAACTGGAAACGCCCAGCTGTTGTAAACGCTCTTCACTCGGGTTGTGCTCGATGGTAATTTTACTCATATTCTTCCTAAAAAATTAAACGTGTTAAAGCGGCAATTCTAACATCAGCCCTATCAAAAAGCGCTGATTGCTCAGAAGATTATTATCCTTAGCTCAAAAAAAAGCCCCGCCGCCTTGTAGCAGCGAGGCCATGAGCAGTTAATTAACAGAGGATGGCTGCTCGCAATGTAAAACACCAGGAGGCGGCGTTTGATTTTAAAATCAGGCTCATTAAAGGAAACATTCTTTTTTTAGACGAATGGCCTCACAGCAGACGTCACTGACGGCCGCATTAAAAGCCGAATCGCTGCTTATCATTTTAGAGGCGCTTATATATTGTTTGGTATTAATAGCGTTTGCCACTTTTTCGGCTTCAATATGAAATTCGGCATGTTTTTTCAGGCATGCCTCGTAACTGGGCAAGCTGCCGAATTGAGCTTTACCTTCGCTATGCAACCACCTGCCAAGTTCGCAACAATTTTCTTTTCTGATAGTGTCCATAACGTAGGCATCTAACGATTCGCGTCTGAATATCGCGTTACTAAATCTTATCTTCCAGTCCGCATGTTTTAGAATTTCTTTATTTATATCCATGACTCCCCCTAAAAACTAGCTTCTAATGTACGTGGCTGAGTTTTTCATATTTTCGCCCTAAAATAAATCCGTACTACCACTTACGATCAGGTGAAAAATAACTTTCCCGATAATCAGCCTCTTGGGGAGCTGCGCGATAGTTGCAGCGAGGAAGATAATCTGTATTTTATTGACTGATGTTACGCATGTACCTAATAAAAAAGCGTAGTCCACGAAAGGCACGAAAAAAACCGGGTACAGGAACAATAAGTAACCTGATTATAAAGATGCTTCAGCTAACGCAAAAAACGCCGTCATTCCGGCATGGATGCCGGAATCTAGAGCCAGGGAGGGTGACTATCCTTGGCACCCGTATCCGATTTAGGCATTATGCCAAGTCATACATTCACATCCATGTGACTGGATACCGCAAGCAGGGAAACTACGGCCCTCTATTTTTTCGTGTCTTTCGTGCTTTTCGTGGACAGTGCGTAACATCAGTTATTGAGGAACCCCGCGGCCTATTTTCCCAACAGAACCTAGACGATTTTGAAGTTAGCACCCGATAGAAATTCCACGACCTGTTCCGGCGGCAAGGGCTTACTAACCAGATAACCCTGTATCATGTCGCATTGCAAAAGGCGTAACGCCTCTAATTGCTGTTGATTTTCCACCCCTTCGGCGATCACTTCCAGACCAAGACCGTGTCCTAATGCAATAACCGCTTCCACAATGGCCGCTTTGCTTTCATCGAAAGTCATATTGCGTACAAAGGAAATATCGATCTTTAGCTTGTCCACCGCCAATTCCTGCAAATACGATAACGATGAATAGCCGGTACCGAAATCGTCAATGGATAAGCGCAGTCCCAACGCTTGCAACTTGGCCAAGGTTTTGGCTGCATCGGTCAAATCCGACATGACCGAGCTTTCGGTGATTTCCAACTCAAGCAACTCCGGCAAAATGTCGGTTTCGCGTAAAATAATCCGCACCGTATCAAAAAAATCGCCCCGGCTTAATTGCACCGCCGATACATTCACGGCAATCAGCGCTAAAGTTAGACCTTGCTTGGACCATTCGCTGATTTGCCGACACGCTTTACGCAAAACCCATTCACCCAATAACACAATCAGGCCGCTTTCTTCCGCCATCGGAATAAATTCCCCAGGCGGAATCAGGCCGCGGCTAGGATGCTGCCAACGCACTAAAGCTTCCAATCCCGCCAGCCGGCCTGTTTGCAAAGAAATTTGCGGCTGGTAATAGAGCACCAACTCATCTTGCGCCAGTGCTTGACGCAACTCGGCTTCCAAATGTAAACGCTGTTGCGCTAAAACCGTCATCTCCGGTGAAAAAAAGCACAATTTGCCGCGCCCTTGCACTTTAGCTTGATTCAGCGCGGTATCCGCATTGCGCTGCAAAGTCACCACATCCCGGCCGTCCAGCGGGTAAAAGGCAATACCGATACTGACGCCGATATAAACATTGTGTTCATTCAGCGTAAATGGACGGGCGAAACTCTCAATCATGCGTTGCGCCAATAAATCGGCGCTTTGCGGGTGATCGATCCGGTCTAACAAAACGTTGAATTCATCGCCCCCGGATCGGGAAACGGCGTCAATACCTCGCAACAAGCCCTTTAGTCGCAGCGTGGCTTCAATTAACAATTGGTCGCCCAAGGCCTGTCCCAGGCTATCGTTAACGGTTTTAAAGTGATCCAAATCCAGCGACAGCAACGCAAATTGGCTGTTGTTGCGCTTGGCTTGCTGCAAGGCATGTTCGAGCAATTGCTGAAACAGCACCCGGTTAGGCAACGCGGTTAACGGATCGTGATGCACCAAATAATCCAATTGCCGCTCGGTGTTTTTGATATGGCTTAAATCCGTATAAACCGCGACATGATGGGTAATGTTGGCGGATTGTCCATGCACCACGCTGATGTTCAATAAGTACGGATGCAGCGTTCCGTCTTTGCAGCGATTCCAGATTTCGCCCTGCCAACTACCGTTGTTGGTAATAGCATCCCACATCTTTTGATAAAAATTACGACTACATCGACCCGATTGAAACAAGCGCGGCGTTTGCCCAAGCACTTCGTCCTGCGTATAACCCATAACATTAACGAACGCCTTATTAACGCTAAGAATCGCATTGTCGGCATCGGTAATCAGGATGCCTTCGGAAGCATTTTCAAACACCGTTGACGCAAGTATCAATTGTTGTTGGACTTTTTTACGCTCGGTAATGTCGCGATGAGTGCCCCGGCTTCCTAAAAAGCGTCCGTGGGCATCAATAACGGGTTTGCAAATATGTTCTATCCAATGCTCCTCGCCATTACGATCAATAATACGAAAGTTAAGCGGAGCGGCGACATGCTGCGTTGAAGTATTTACCGTCTCTCTATGTGTGGTCCAAAGGCTTAAATCATCGGCATGGATAATGTTTTGCATTAAATCAGGATTGAGGGTGAAGTCTTCAGGCGTAAACCCTGAAATATCGGCACAGGCAGGTGAAACGTATAAATAATCGCCGTTAGCGCCCAGCCAGTATTCCCAGTTCGGCGAGTATTCGGCGAGGATGCGGTATTTTTCGCGGCTTTCTTCCAGCGCAGCAGTACGTTGCTCAACCAGCTGTTCAAAAAAACGCTGCAAGCGGCTTAATTCGAGATGGGCATGGATTCTGGCGCGCACTTCATAAATATCGAACGGTTTGGTGATGTAATCGGCGGCGCCGATAGAAAATCCCCGCACCTTATCGACCGTGCTGTCGATTACGCTGACAAAGATCACCGGAATACGATTACCCTGCGCGTTCGCTTTAATACGCCGGCAAACTTCGTAACCGTCCATTCCCGGCATCACTATATCCAGTAACACCAGATCCGGCGGCGTCATCCCTTGCACCAATTCCAAAGCCTTAGGCCCGTTATTGGCGACAATGACCCGGTATTCGTCTTTCAGCACCGCTATTAATTCATGCACGTTTTCGGGTATATCGTCGACCACCAGCAAGGTTGGCCTGGTTTCCTGCATGGTCAGTTGGCCGCCTGACGAAACCATCGGTTTTCTGCGATAACGGCGCAGTTCCAATTGGGTCAGGATACGTAATTTAAGCAAATCGGGATTGACGGGCTTGCTGATGTAATCCGCGGCGCCCAACTTTAAACCTTTGGCTTCGTCGGCGCTTTCCGACAGCGCAGTGACAAAAATCACCGGAATATCTGCGGTAACGGGATTGTTTTTTAAGCGACGCAATACCTCATAGCCATCCATGTCGGGCATTTTAATATCCAGTAATACCAGATCCGGGCTGGGTATGCGTAGCGCCAGGTCTAAAGCCTTTTCGCCATTAGTGGCCGCGACAATGGCGTAGTCGTCGCGCAAAATACTCATCATGGCATGCAAGTTCTCATTAACGTCATCGACAATGAGGATGCGCGGTTTTACGTGATTAGCTTCAGGCATGATGCATAATTCTCTAATAGGGTTATTAAGGCCTGTGCATGAAATAACTTTTTGCAAATAGCATCGCCGCTACCCCCGGACCTGGCAGGTTTTAAAAACCTGCCAGGTCTAACTTGCGGCGTTATTTTATGCGCATTCCTAACTTAGTGCCGGCGTAGCATCAGGCTAAGCATGTTAGCCTGATTCGCCACCCGTGTTTTCTGCATATTGGCGGAACGCCTCGCGCAGCGTTTTTAGTAATTCCTTGTCTTCCCACGGCTTGACTAAATAGCGGTATATCTCGCCTCGATTGATTGCCTCGGCCAGACTATTAAACTCCGTATAACCGCTAAGCACGGTGCGCACCACTTTGGGATACATCACACGAACCTTGGCCAGCAGTTCGATTCCGCTCATGCCCGGCATGCGGTGGTCGGTCAAAATGACCCCGACCTCATACATCGAAAGTAGCGCAAGCGCCTCCTCGCCGGTGCCGGCGAGCAGGATGTGATAATTTTCATTCCGAACAGCACGCTTAAGCGCCGATTTTACATTGGCATCGTCATCGACCAGTAATAACGTGCGCAAAGCTTCATTGCTAACCGGCGTCGGTAGCGCATGATATGTCGCCAAAAACCGGGGCATATCTTCGGCGGATAAGGGGCGGCTAATGAGATAACCCTGCATGGCGTCGCACTGCAACAAGCGCAGATATTTTGCTTGCCCCGCATCTTCCACCCCTTCAGCCAGCACATCCATTCCGAGGCCATGCCCCAACGCAATGATAGCCTGTACGATGACGACCTTGCCGCTATCGGTAGTCATATCGCGAATAAAGGAAATATCGATCTTGAGCTTGTCGGCATTGAGTTGTTGCAGATAGGACATGGACGAATAACCGGTGCCGAAATCATCTATCGACAGACGAATCCCCATGGCCTTGATCGCAGCCAATGTCTTGAGCGTGCCATCCAGATCGGACATCACTACGCTTTCGGTGATTTCCAACTCCAGTTGTTGCGCTTGAACGCCGCTGTGCTCGATGGCCTGTTTGACCGAATCCAGCAGATTGCCCTGATTCAACTGGCATGCGGATACATTTATCGCCACGCGCGGCACATTCAGCCCCCTATCGGACCAGCGCTTGATCTGACGGCACGCGTTGATCAGCACCCAGTCTCCCAGCCCCACGACCAGCCCGCTTTCTTCCGCTAGCGGAATGAATACGGAAGGCTGGATCAGGCCTCGTACCGGATGCTGCCAGCGCACCAGCGCTTCCAGCCCGATCAGCTTACCGCTGATGAGGTCAACCTGCGGCTGATAGAACACCCGGAGTTCATCCAGCGCCAGCGCATGGCGCAAATCGGCCTCCAGCGTTAAGCGCTGTTGCGCCAGTATGGACATGTCCGGCGAGAAAAAGCGCAAGGCGCCTCGGCCTAACATCTTCGCCTGGCTCAACGCGGTATCGGCATTGCGTTGCAGGGTTTCTACATCCCGGCCGTCATTGGGATAAAGCGCGATCCCGACATTGGCGCCGATATAAATGCTTTGCCCTTCAAGTAGGAACGGCCGACTCAGGGTTTCGATCATGCGTTGGACGATTAAATCGGCGCCCTGCCCGCTATCGGCCTGATCAAGCAGAATATTGAATTCATGCTCGCTGAAACGCGAAATCGTATCGGCATTGCGCAGCAAGGCCTTGAGACGATCGGCTGCTTCAATCAGCAATTGATCGCCCAAGCGCTGTCCAAGGCTGTCGTTGACGGCCTTGAAGTGGTCGAGATCGATCGACAACAATGCCAGAGGAGGGGCGTCTTGATCGGTTTGCAGTAACGCCCGTCCCAGCAGTTCGTGAAACAGCACGCGGTTGGGCAGGGCAGTGAGTGGATCGTGATGGGCGAGAAATTCCAGTTTTTGCTCGGTGCTTTTGAGCCGACTCAAGTCTGAGAACACCGCGATGTGGTGCGTCGTCTCGCCGCCGGTTCCGCGCACTGCACTGATATTGGCCAGGCACGGAAACACCGTACCATCCTTGCGCCGGTTGAAAATTTCGCCCTGCCAGCTCCCTTCGAGATTGATCGCCGCCCACAGGGCCTGATAAAAGCCATCGTCATGACGGCCGGATTGCAGCAGCCTGGAATGGCTGCCGATCACTTCGTCCTGTACATAACCCGTCATCTGGCTAAAAGCGCGGTTGACGGAAACGATATTGCTCTCCGCATCGGTAACCATGATGCCTTCAGCGGTATTCTCGAACACCGTGGCTGCCAGCTGCAATTGCTGCCGATCCTTAATGCGCTCGGTGATGTCGATGCCTATCCCGCCCAGCGCAAAAAGCTGGCCGCCGGAATCTATCAGCGGAAATTTAACGGACAGGAAGGTATGGTCGCCATCCTGTTGCGGCAGAACCTCCTCAAACACACCGGGTTGAGCGCTGGCAATGACTTGTGCATCGTTTTCACGAAACTGCGCAACAGTCGATTCAGCGATGAAATCTTCGCGCAGCCGACCGATCAACCCACCTTTTCGAACGCCCAGCAAAGCGTCCAAAGCGGGACTGGCAAGCTGAAAGCGGCCGTCCCTATCCAAAACAAAAACCATCACCGGACTGTTGTCGACAATGCCTTGCAACAATTTCCGGGTACGCTCCAGGGCTGCCGCGCCCTGTGCCACCACTTGCTCGAAGTAGCGCTGTAAATGGCTCAGATCGAGATGCGTGCGAACCCGAGCGCGCACTTCATCAATGTCGAACGGCTTGGTGATGTAATCGGCGGCGCCGATGGAGAATCCGCGGACCTTGTCCACCGAAGCATCGGCCACGCTGATGAAGATAACCGGGATGCGATTGCCTTCGGGCGTTGCCTTGATACGGCGGCACACTTCATAGCCGTCCATGCCGGGCATTAAAATATCCAGCAATACGAGTTCGGGAGGATTGGGGCCGAGCACTATTTCAAGCGCCCTGATGCCGTTATTGGCGACCATGACGCGATATTGGTCTTTCAGGGCGTCGGCGAGTTCGTGGATATTTTCGGCGACGTCATCGACAATCAGCAAACTGGAACGCTCCGGTAACGTCGCTTGCTCATTCACCGGTTTTCTGCGAAAGCTCCGCAGTTCGAGCTGGGTGCGCACGCGCAATTTGAGCAAATCGGGATTGACCGGCTTGGCGATGTAGTCAGCGGCTCCCAATTTCAAGCCTATCGCCTCATCGCTGCTTTCAGCCAGCGCGGTCACGAAAATGACAGGAATATCCGCGGTTGCAGGATTGCTTTTTAAGCGGCGCAATACCTCGTAGCCGTCTATGCCGGGCATTTGAATATCCAGCAACACCAGGTCAGGGCCGGGGATGCGCGCCGCCAGGTCTAAGGCCTTTTCACCGTGGGTGGCGGCAATAATGACATAGTCGTCGCGCAAAATACTCATCAGCACATACAGGTTTTCTTTAACGTCATCGACAATCAGAATGCGCTGTTTTACGTGATTAGCTTCAGACATGGCACAGAGTCCTCAAATAATTAGGGGGACGTTAACAAACGCAGGTGTAATGCACTCAACAAACTGAGGGCGCTGTCTATATTAAATACATCGATTTCGGCGGCAATTTGATTCATGTCGGTCTCCAGTTCGGTGCCCACCGCGCCGGCCCGCAATGCCAACAATAAGGCTTCGGCGGCGCCCAAATCGGTTTCCAGCACTTGTCCTAATTGTGCAATATGGTCAAGCATCTGCTCACGGGACATAGCGACTCCGGTCATAGGCGGTAACGGTGCGGTTATCGCCAAACCATCAATCTCCGCGATGAGCTGCCGCAATAAGCTGTCCAATTGTTCAAAAACCGCAGCATCGGGCATTTGTTGTCGTTTAAGTAAGTCATCGATAGCCGACAGGCAATCATACAATAGATGGGCTCCAATATTTCCTGTTACGCCCTTTAACGCATGACAGTAGTTTTCCGCGGCGTTATAGCCTTGCGCCTGCAACAAACGCTGCAATTCACTAACCGCATCGGAGTAATGTTCGCAAAAACGCTGCAACTGTCTGCGATAAGCGCTCGCTTTGCCGCCGATACGTCTAATTCCTTCGCTCGCATTGACACTTTGCAGCGCGTGCAGTTCTACGGGAAGCGCCGCGCCTCCCGCCGATAGGGCGTTATCCCGGTCCGCTGCGGCGATAGCCGTATGGGCCAGCCACTTGTTCAGCACCGCAAAGAAACGCTCAGGGTCAATCGGCTTGGTGACATGATCGTTCATGCCCGCCGCCCGACCGGCCTCCTCATCGCGCGGCATCGCCAGCGCGGTCATCGCAATAATCGGCAACTTTGCATAATATGCGTTACCGGACTGCGCAGCCAACGCACGAATCCGTCGGCTAGCTTCCAAACCATCCATCACCGGCATCTGAATATCCATCAATACGCCATCGTAATGTTGTTGCTGCACCTTCGTTACGGCTTCTTCGCCATTTACCGCTTCATCGGCGTAAATATTGACGCTATGCAATAACTCAACAGCAAATTCACGGTTAATATCGTTATCTTCCACTAACAATAATCGCGCCCCCGCACAATGGTCTAACGACAGTGTGCAGGCAGGAGCCCTGTTATCCTGCCGGCCTAAGATTCGGTCGCGTCCTAAGGCATTCAAAACGGCATCGAGCAGGGTCGACGGCGCTACCGGTTTAATCAGAAAACCTTCGACACCGGCTTGTTCCGCAAGACGCATCACGTCTTCACGGCCGTAAGCGGTTACCATAATGATTTTCGGCTGCTTCTTGATAGCAAGACTGGCATGAATACGCCGCGTGGTTTCATCGCCATTCATCGTGGGCATGCGCCAATCCATCAACACTAAATCAACCGCTTGGGCAGACTCGTTTTCCAAGACCTGAATAGCGCGCGAGCCATTGGCAACCACGCTGACCTCCAATTGAAAAAAGCGTAGCATTTCGGCAAGAATCTCTCTCGACACCTCGTTGTCATCGACTACCAGCACTTTAATCCCGGCCAACAACGGCGCTGCCTGCGCCAGCAATTCGCGGCGATGGCGTTCGGCTTGCTGGGAAATGTCAAGCTGCACCGTACAACACAGGGTGCTGCCTTTGCCCGGTTCTGAATCTTCAATCCAAATCCGCCCGCCCATTAATTCGATTAATTGTTTGGTAATCGCCAAACCGAGACCGGTGCCGCCGAAACGGCGCGTCGTCGATTGGTCGGCCTGGGTAAACTTTTGGAACAGACGATCTTGTAAATCTTGCTCCATGCCCATGCCGGTGTCGCGCACGGTAATTTGCAACATGATTTGATTTTCTTTACGGCTCAGCAAATGAAAGGCTAATTCGACTTCCCCCTGCTCGGTAAACTTGATCGCATTACCGCACAAATTTAATAAGATCTGCTTTAGCCGAAAAGGATCGCCAATCAATAGGCTGGGAATAGCGGCATCGTAACGGATTAAAAACTCGATGCCTTTTTGCTCCGCCTGCAAACCGATCGCATCGGTGAGCTGTTCAACCACGCTATCCAGACCGAACTCAATCGTCTCCATTTCCAATTTGCCGGCCTCGATTTTAGAAAAATCGAGAATATCGTTGATGATGTTCAACAAAGAATGCGCAGCCCCCTGCGCTTTGCTTAAATGATTATGCAAACCGGGCGGCAATTCCTGTTTTAATGCCAAGTACAACATGCCTAAAATCGCGTTCATCGGCGTGCGGATTTCATGGCTCATGTTGGCTAAAAACTGGCTCTTGGCAATATTGGCTGCTTCCGACTCCCGTCGCGCTTGCTCCAGTTCCAGCGTGCGTGCCGCCACCAGCTCTTCCAAATGGTGCCGGTAGGTTGCCAATTCAGCCTCAGCCAGTTTCTTGTCGGTAATATCTTCTTTGATGGCTAAATAATGCGTAATCCGTCCGTCCGCCTGGCGCACCGGCGTAATTTGCGCCCATTCGACATATTCCCGCCCGTCTTTACGCCGATTGACCAGCTCTCCGGCCCAGCTATGGCCCTGCGTAAGCTGTTGCCACATCTCGTCATAACTGGCCTTCGAAGTGTGGCCTGACTGTAAAATGCGCGGATTTTGGCCCAGCGCTTCGCCAGCGCTATAGCCGGTCACCTCGGTAAATCGTTGGTTGACGTATTCGATTTCGGCATTGAGGTTGGTAATGACAATACTGTTGGGGCTTTGTTCGACCGCCAGCCAAAGTTTGCGTAATTCGGCTTCGGCTTGTTTGCGTTCGCTGATGTCCGTCATCACCATAACCCGGCAGGCGCGGTCGGCAAAATGAATGTCATGGGAGCTGCTGATAATATCGATCAGAGTCTTATCTTTTAAGATATGCCGCCACTCGCCGACTTTGGCAAAACCGTGTAAGTCGGCTGCCAAGGCGGTGATAGCGGCTTTGTCCTGCTCCGTATACAAATCAGTCAACTGTAGCGACTGCGCTTCTTCCTGCGAATACCCATACAGCGCTATAAAAGCGTCGTTCACCGCAATCACCGCCAATGCGCCTCGCTGATAAATCAGCATCGGCGCCGGATTGTGGGCAAAAAGATGGCGAAATTGTTCCTCAATCTGTTTACGCTCGGTAATATCCGACCAAATAATGGACAGATAGTCGCGCCCTTGCAGGGTAATTATTTTCAGGCTGACATGAACGTGACGAAAAGAGCCGTTTTTGTGCCGACGCAGGGTATCGAATTGTGCTGCGCCTCCCGCCTCTTTAAATTTTCGTATTCTGCGTTCTAAGGTAGGCGTATCGAACTCCCCCTGAATATCGGACAGACTTAACCGTGAAAATTCCTCACGGCTGTAACCCAAGCCTTGACAAGCCGCATCGTTAAATTCAATAAATTGCAGGGTATTTGCATCGAGCAAGGTGATCGATTCGGCGGCCTGCGCCACAATCGCCCGAAAAATCTCCTCGCGTTGCCGGGCGTTTTCTTCAGTTCGGCGGTATTGAATGCTACTGGCCAAACGTTCCGCCACTGCATTTAACAAGGCCTGTTCTTCATGCCGAAAAACCTCTTCTTGTTGTTTTGAGCAGGCTTGCAGATAAACCACGGTCACGCTGCCTTCTTCCCGTCCGTTGATACAGATTGAAGTTTGCTGTAAATTTTCGGCGGCCTGGAAATCAGCCGAGCTATAGCGCTGTCCATTCCATTCGATACTGGCCGCAGCGATTTCAGGATAAAACCACCCGGACGGCAATAATTCCACTACGGCTTGCAATACCTCGGACAACGGTTTTTGTAAATCTTCGGTCAGGCGAAACACGGCATGCAAACAGGCTTGTTGTTTGATACGCTCGCGCAGCTCTACCTGAGTCTCGCGCAATTGAGTAATATCGTGCGCAACTCCCAAAACACCAATCAACAGACCACCGCTACTAAACACCGGCGTTTTAGTGGTTTCGTACAGCCCTGTATGCGTCTCATCGGCAAGACGTAGCCACTCTTCATTGCTGCAAGGTTTGCCTGCGGCAATCGCTTTCGCATCGTTTTCACGAAGCAAATCGGCCATTTCCGCGCTTACGAAATCATTATCCGTTTTACCGATAATCTGCGCTTCCGTAATACCGTACAACGCTTCAAAGTTATGGTTGCACAATATATAAACGCCATCGGGATTTTTCAACCAAACCACGTCAGGCATCGATTGCAACAAAGTGCGCAGCAATTCTTTCTGATCACGAAACGCGTTGAGCGTACGTTGACGCTCGGAAAAATAGGTCGACAAAGCCATACCCACGACCGACAGCGCGACCATGAAAAACCAGTAATTGATAGCGTGACGGTCACCCAGATTAGGGTCTATGAAATTCAAGCGCTGTTGCATCAAGCCGACCATTGCCTGCGTCGCGGCAATCACCAAAATCAACGTGGTTGCGCGGCTACCCAAACGCACCGCCGCCCAACTGACGAACAAAAATATCCAGTAATTTTTAGCATAATCGCCGATGCTGTCGTGAAACCAGTCGAGAAATACCAACTGGCCGACCAACACATTCAACGCCACAATCAAAATGGCTTCAGGGTATTGTTTAGGGCTAGCGTGTTGGTCCTGGTTATGCCACCAGACCAACAGCAGCGGCGCAATTAAAATAACCCCTAAGGTGTCGCCCATCCACCAATACAATAAACTGGTAAACACGGCATCGCTTGTAATGCTCTGCGTAGACCATAAAGTCAATACGCCTATCAGTGCAGGTAACGAACATGCCGCACAGCCGCCCAAACCGATTAGTAACAAATAATCCCGCAGAGTTGGCAGACTAATATCGAAGCCTTGCATACGGCGCAGCAACCAAGCGCCTAACCATGCCCCGGCAGCGCTCCCGACAGAAATAAGAACGGCTGCAAGCCAAGCCTTACCTTGCAGCAAATTAAGCAGCACCGCCCCTAACAAAATGGCCCAAAGATGCTCCCTGCCGCCATACAGCATCACTGCCAAGGCCAAGCCGCTGGCAATAAAAAAAACACTGGCGCTGCCGTCGGGTGCAAAGAAAAGTAGCGACAGTCTGGCTGTCAGGATATACAGCCCGGCGACGGCTAAAAATTTCAGCCAAGTGATTACCCAAGATTTATGCATAAAAATATCCTAATGGGCAAATAATGTCAGCCATCTGATCCACTCGATTGGGCGTAGACTTGTCACCGGTTTAGTGTAGCCACTTCACAACCGGACGTTTGATTTTATGTGGCCACCTAATTTTATAGTATGAACGAGGACCTGAGTCGATAAAATCGAGTATTGCTATTCGGTAGTGGTCTAAATCTGTAATTCAGCATGGAATATCCAAGCCAAATTCGACCTTGCCAATCAGCAATCCGATGACAGTATCGTGCAGATAAATCTCAGGCAAAAAAAAACCCAAGCGATGAAGCTTGGGTTCTGATTTAAGAGCTTGGCAATTCCCTACTTTCGCATGGCAAACTGCCACACTATCA
>DAINRH010000049.1:0-23012 GCA_036741905.1 Methylobacter sp.
CCTTTGGGTGGAGATTGGGTGGCGATATGCAACATGGTATCTCGTTGAATATTTTAGTGTTTTTTGTGTATTTCGTGGATAAAATGATTTTTCCAGGATTAACTATCAAACGACCTGCTTCGAGTTGCCGCCGAAACGGGCTACCCGGTCCCCGTTACGGCGTTAACCGGCATTTTTCATGGCGATATGAGAAAATGTCATCAAAATCCATGAGACCTATCATTTTGTGAAAAAATCATACCTTACCGCGCCCGTCCCGTCCGCTGAAATACCCGCCGGCATCCCTTTTATCATCGGCAACGAACTCGCCGAACGCTTCAGCTATTACGGCATGCGGGCGATTCTGGTGGTATTCATGACGCAATACCTGATGGATGCCGACGGCAAGCTTGCGCCGATGACGTCGAACGAGGCCACGGCGTATTTCCATCTATTCGTGTCCATTACTTATTTCACGCCATTTTTAGGCGCGTTGCTGGCCGATGGCTTATTGGGCAAGTACCGGACCATCATCTCGTTGTCGGTCGTTTATTGCCTCGGCCATTTTTGCCTGGCGCTGGACGACACGCGAACCGGTTTGCTGGTCGGGCAATCCTTGATCGCGTTGGGCGCAGGCGGCATTAAGCCCTGCGTGTCCGCGCATCTCGGCGACCAGTTCGGCGCCGGTAATCGGCATTGGCTTGGCAAGGTATTCAGCTGGTTTTATTTAACGATTAACGCAGGCGCTTTTGTCGCCATGTTGCTGGTGCCTTGGCTGCTCAAAAGCTACGGCGCATCGGTCGCATTTCTTGTGCCCGGCCTGTTGATGCTGGTGGCGACGCTGATATTCCGCTCGGGACGCTACCGGTTTGTCCACATACCGGCCGCCGGCATGGGCTTCGTGCGCGAGGCCTTGAGCGGCGAAGGTTTGCGTTGCCTGGGCCGGTTAAGCGGCATTTATTTGTTCATTGCGGTGTTTTGGGCCTTGTTCGACCAAAACGGTTCGTCCTGGGTCTTGCAGGCGCAACAGATGGATAGACTGGTATTCGGCATCGAGATTTTGCCCTCGCAGATTCAAGCCGCCAATCCGTTGCTGATCGTCCTGCTCACGCCATTGTTTTACCGGCGGCTCTATCCGGCGCTGGGCCGGTATTTGCCGTTAGGCTATCTGAACAAAATCGCCATCGGTTTGTTTGTCGCGGTATTATCGTTTGCACTGATCGCCGCTATTCAGATGCGCATAGACGCGGGATTCCAGCCTAACATCTGCTGGCAGTTACCGGCCTACCTATTGCTGACGTCCGCCGAGGTGATGGTGTCGATCACCTGCCTGGAGTTTTCCTATACTCAAGCGCCAAGGACCATGAAATCGCTGGTGATGTCGCTTTATATGGCGGCCGTTGCGCTCGGGAATCTGCTCACCGGCGCGGTGAATTTTTTCATTGACAACCCGGACGGTTCCAGCCGTCTTGCCGGAGCCGCTTATTTTTGGTTTTTCGCCGCCTTGATGCTGGTCACAGCGCTGGGCTTTGTCCGGCATAGCCGGCATTACCGGGAACGGACTTATCTGCAAGATCATGAGTAAAACGGCGCCTGCAAAGGGCTTTTAAAAGCCTATATTAGAGAGTACAGTTAAATTTTGCCCGGATTGTGCCTAGTACTCAGTCAAACTTATAATGTCGAGTGAATAAGGCTATGTGGGAGCGGCTTTAGCCGCGACAATCGCGGCTAAAGCCGCTCCCACAAATTATCAGCAGACAAAACAAAATTGACTGAGTACCAGCCGTCGCTACGCTTAATCGACAACGTCCTTAATCCTTAACCCTGAGTCTATGAATAATCTTTTTCCGATCATTGCCGCTTTGTTGCTGGTTGCGCTCAACGGCTTTTTTGTGGCCGCCGAGTTCGGCCTCGTTAAACTGCGGCAAACGCGCATCCGCTCTATTGTTAAGACGCACGGCTTGCGCGGGCGCATTTTAGGACAGGTGCATGCCAAACTCGATGCCTATCTATCGGCTTGCCAGCTGGGCATTACGCTCGCTTCGCTGGGCTTGGGCTGGATTGGCGAACCGGCGTTCGCCAGCCTGCTGGAACCTTTGTTCGACAAAATAAAGGTCACGTCGCCGGAAATGATACACGGCGTCTCCTTCGCTTTCGCCTTTTCCGTGATCTCGTTTCTGCACATTGTGGTCGGCGAGCTTGCGCCGAAATCGATGGCGATTCGTAACCCTGAAAAGGTCGGCTTGTGGAGCGCCGTGCCGCTCTACGGATTTTATTGGCTGATGTATCCTGCGATTTGGCTGCTGAATTCCAGCGCCAATTTAGTGCTGCGCGTGTTGGGTTTGGGCAATGTTCACCGGCACGATGCCCACTACTCGGCGGAGGAACTCAAGCTGATTTTGCGCAGCAACTGCCCGGATGACCGCTTTACCCGCGACGAATGGAATATTCTGGCGAAAACGCTCGATTTCAGCGAGCTTGAGGTATCCGACCTGATGCGTCCTATCCATGAAATCGCCGCATTGCACCGCAGCGCATCATTGCAAAAAAACCTGCAAACCATGTCTCAAAAGCGCTTCAGCCGTTACCCCTATTTCGACGCTAACGGTATTGATGTGTTAGGAGTGATTCATTTGAAAGATTTGTTTCTCGCTCAACAGGAAGGCAAGACCATTAATGATTTAAGCGACTACTTGCGGCCTATCCAATACATCTCGCCGAGCACGCCGGCGCTGGAGATATTCCGTCAATTCCGCATGGGCGCCTCGCATTTCGCCATCATTGGGCAAAAGGGCCAAAAGCCGGACGGCTTCATCACGCTGGATAATCTGTTAAGTGCGATGGTCGGCGAGATACGCGACGAATTCCGCCCAAACAACAATGACTGGACGCGGCTCGATGACGGCACCCTGATCGGTAAAGGCAGTCTGCCGATATTTTCGCTGGAACGGATTATGGGTATCGACATCGAGAACGAAGAGCTTGAGTTGGAAGACGAGGTCTCGATTGGCGGACTGATCATGGCCAAACTGCGCGATATACCGAAAGAAGGCCAACGAATCGAGTTTAATCAATTCGATGTCGTGGTCAGGAAGATGAGTGACTCGAGGATTGTCTTTGTCCAGATTTATCCCAATGAAGTCAGCGACACGGATAATCAATAGGCCGCCCCTTCAGCAGAGGCGGCGTGATCGATTGATAGCGCTATTCGACGATTTTCACCAACCAGCCGCCATCGCCCTTGCAGTCGTAAGGCGCGTCGGCGCTTATGGCAACTCTGGCGTAATCGCCTTTTAACGCCGCCGGTATTGTCCCGCTGACCTGAAATCCGCCTTCAGTTTTGGGCGTAACCTTGAGGGTAACCGGCTGCCCCTTTACGGCAACCTTGATCGTATTGGGATAAGTGTTTGCCGACGCGGTAAAAGAAAAGCTCGATCCCGCGGCAACTTCGGCATTTTCAGCCGGCGTAAAATGGCTAAACGCGGGCTTGGCACAGGCTTTTGAACTACTGCCGCTACCGTAAGCCCATGTAGCGCCGGTAACCGTCATCAACATCAAAAAACACAAACAATTAGATCGTTTCATCATCGCACCTCTTTGCGTTGTTATAGCGATTTAGTTTCAAGCCGGTAGAAAAATTACTGCAATGACGCGGCTTCCCTGGCCACTTTCCTGTCCATTTTCATACCCTCGCCGTCACCGCATCCTGAAATAACCAAAACCAAGGCCCAAATAAGCATCGTTATTTTCATATATGACTCCTTAACGCTAATTAAACCGCTTAAACGGCAAATAAGTGGCCGCATCCTGTTTATAAAGCCGCGTGGCTTGCTGCTCCCTGACTAAAAAATGCTCAATCGCTTTGGCAAACCGGGCCTCTTTAAGCCAGTGCGCGGAATAGGTAGTGATCGGCTCAAATCCGCGCGCAATCTTGTGTTCGCCTTGAGCGCCCGAATCAAAGCGCGCTAAGCCGCGCTCAATGCAATAATCCAGGCCCTGATAATAACAGACTTCAAAGTGCAGGCTATTGTATTGTTCGTGACAGCCCCAATAGCGGCCGTACAAGGTATCCGCGCCGACAAAACTTAATGCCGCGGCAATATACTTGTCGTCTTTAACCGCCAGCACCAACAATAACCGCTCAGCCAAGGTTACGGCTATTTGCTGAAAGAACGCCGGATTCAAATAAGGCTGCATGCCTCTTTTTAAATAAGTCATCGTGTAAAACTGAAAAAACGCCCGCCATTGCCCTTCACTGACATCCGGCCCGGCAATGCGCAGCAAGCTGACGCCCTGTTCGCCGACCCGACGGCGTTCGCGCTTGAGCATTTTGCGTTTACCGGCATTCAAGGTTTGCAGGAAATCGTTGAAGTCGGAATAACCCCGGTTAAACCAGTGGAACTGCACGCCCTCGCGAATGCTCAATCCCAATGACTGTAACCGCTCCGCCTGTTGCTCGACAGGGAACAAACAATGCCATGAAGAAATGCCCAGCTTCTCTGCATGCCGCTTGATAAAATCCACTAACAATTGCGTGACCGCTATCGGCTCGAGCGCCGCTTTAACAACAATACGCGCGCCCTGGCAAGGCGTCATCGGGATGGCGGTCAGCCCTTTCGGATAATAATCGATGCCCTGCTGCCGATAAGCCTGAGCCCACTGCTGATCGAACACATATTCGCCCCAGGAATGCCGCTTAAGATACAGGGGCATGAAAGCAACCAGTTCATCGGCCTCCATAACCAGCAAATGCGCGGGCTCCCAGCCCGTTTGCTCAGAAACCGAAGCGCTCTGCTCCAGCGCCGACAAAAACTCATGCCGTAAAAACGGATAGGCGTCGCCGGCAAGCCGATTCCAGACCGTACAATCGACTTGCGCCATACTATGGATTTGTTTTACTTCCATTTTTAAAAACAGTACAGTTAAAACCACAGAATAACATCAATCCCTCAAACTCATGCCCCATAAACCTTTTTCTCAGGCCTGTGAAAACAATAAAGGCCCCATCCTGCAAGTCATCAACACGGTGTTCTGTCAGCCGGCAACCGTTTGGGAAATCGGCAGCGGCACCGGTCAACATGCTTGTTATTTTGCCGAACATCTCCCGCATCTTGAATGGCAGCCTACCGATAGAAGCGAAAATATCGCCGGTATCCGTTTATGGCAGGAACAAGCGAAACTAACCAATTTAAAACCGCCGTTAACGCTGGATGTCACCGATGCGGCGTGGCCATGCAACGCTATCGACGCATTATTTACCGCCAATACCCTGCACATCATGAGCTGGGATGAGGTACAAACATGCTTTGACCGCCTGGCCGGACACCTCAATCCCAAGGCGTTTATATGTATTTACGGCCCGTTCAACTATAACGGCGCTTATACCAGCGACAGCAACGCCTCTTTCGATCAATGGCTTAAAAGCCGAAATCGCACAAGCGGCATTAAACACTTTGAAGACATCATGGCCTTATCGACATCAAGCGGCTTTAGCCTGTTAAACGATATTGCCATGCCCGCCAACAACCGTTTGCTTGTGCTGCAAAACAGCTGAAAGCATTGCTCCGTTATTTTCTTCGACAGGCGCGCTCACATGTTCATTTACTCGTTACCGTTATTTTTTACCCATATCGGTCTGGCAAGCCCGCTGGATTTGCTGATTATTTTTACCGCCCTGTTTGCTGTGCTGTTTATAAGTTCGCTGTTTGGCGGGGAAAATCCGCAGAAGCAATCCTCGGACAACTACCTGTTTGCCGCATGGAACGGCAGCGCGCCGCTAAAGTGGGCGTTCTGGCCTTTTTTTCTCATCCTGAATGCGTGTTTGTATACGGCGGATACGCTGGTAAAAGCCGGACTATTTACCGTATCCGGCTGGGATGACGTCCACTTGATGCTATTGCTGCCGATTGTCTGGTGGACAACGGCTGTTTGGCGCTGTTCGCCAAACAGCGCTCTCAGCGTTTGGGCGGCATGCGCCCGCTTGCTGACGCTCGGCGTATTTTTTGAATACGCTTTAAAACTGTTGATACGCATAGACTATCCAAGGCTGTTTTTTGGATGCGATGAGTTGTTACTGGATTATGGCAGCTGCTTTTAACCTGGAAAAATCATCCGAGCATTCCAAATCCCGTTCGCCCTGAGCTTGTCGAAGGGTGAGCGGGATTTAGAATGCTCAACAAACGGGTGGATGCGTAAAATACGTCCATGCTTCGACAGGCTCAGCACGAACGGATTTCACACGCTCCAACTGATTTTTCCAGGTTTAACAGGAACGGCCCGATCCGCCGATGAAACGCGCCGAATCTTTAGTTTGAGCCGGGATCTTTTAATTCCGCTGAAGATTGCGCCTGACCGAGCGCTTTCAGCAATTGCGTCATCTCGTCAGAAGGTTGCGCTACTGCCTGCGGCTGCGGACCCTCTATTTTCTCCTGAACCCAGTCCACCATCTCTCCCGATCCCCACGACGCCGCGTAGGCCAATATAAACACCATCATGCCTCGGCTCAGGCCCTTGGGTATGCCCTGCGCCTCAAGATAACGGTGAAGATACCTGGCGGCGATGACGAACACAATCGTGGATATAACCAGATTCCATGCGGAAGGTAAGGTGAACATTATTGGCGGCCCTCTTGGGTTGGAATATTATGTCGCATTATTTTTCATACACTTTTTTGCAACGCCTTGAATTCCGCTTCAAGTTTCAAAAACCGGTCTTTCCAGTATTCAGCACTGTTAACGGCCTCATTCTTTTCATCCATCAAGGTATTGATGCGCTCGTTTAAATCGCTGTTCAGTTCGGTTAATTTCTTAACTTCTGCAATCGAAGCCAACACCTTGTCGTCGGACTCAAACACTTTCAGCATGACCTCGTTATCGGCTGCCAACGCTTTTATCGCGCCTTGCTGTTGGTCAATAATGCCGCTCAACTGATCGTCGCGATTTTCCTCAGCTTCCCGCTCGACGGCCTGAACCGGTTCGGGCTTTGCTGCGACAGGCTTGGGCGGGCTGATCTCTTTAATGGCTTTATTCAGGCTTTTTTTGCCGTCTATCACCTCCTTGACCAGTTCTGCCGGGGCTTCTTTGACCAGCTTATCCGCTAACTGCTGGGTGCGGTGCCCTACTCCGGATTGTTTAGCCCTGGCGGTCGCGGTGTCTAATTGCGCGGTATCGCGCAACTGGGCATTACCCGCCGCCTGAGCGCTTACCCAACTTTGAGAAGCCGAGACGATAGCCGCAGACTGGCCTTGGCTTAAGTGCCTGCGATGCAGATTCGACGACAAAATGAATTGCGCCGGGTTAGAACCGGTGTACTCAATAATGACCGGGGCAATCCCCAGTTCGCATAGCGCACGATAGCGATTGCCGCCATCCAGAATCATGCCGTCAAGTGCATAAATAGGGTGTGTTTGGCCGTTATTCAGCAGATTATCTTTCAGCGAATCGAACTCGGCATCGGACATCCGTGGGAAGTAGGTGCAAAGCGGGTGTAGTTCCATGGTTTGAATATTTTTCTCAGTCATTGCTCAGCCTTTCATGTAGGCCGGCCATTATATCATGGCTACACTCAACCGTTTTTTAGCGGGCATGCTCATGGTGTTTTAAGGTTGCGCCTTAAAATCCGGTCAATTCGACAAGACTTTTTCCAATATCTCCAAGCGCAAATCCGCAACTTTAGGCGTCCACAACTCAGGATTGACCGGAAACGCCTTGCTTTCCCCGGTGCGCCGGTAACCGCGCCGTTGATAAAATGCGATCAACTCGTTCCGGCAGGAAATGACGGTCATAACCGATTTACCGACGCCCCAGGTTTCCAGCGCGGCCAGCTCTGCGGCAAGCAGTAATTGCTTGCCTACGCCCCTTCCCTGCAACCGCGGACTCACTGCCAGCATGCCGATGCAAACCTGTTCCGGCTGTTTTTGCAAATGCACCGAGCCGATCAGTTCCGCTCCGTCTTTACACAGCAGAAACATCGAATCGTCAGTTGCGATCAAGCGCAGGATTTCCTCGTGCTCGGTTCTGCGCCCGGCCAGTAAATCGGCCTCCGTGGTCCAACCCTGTTTACTGGATTCGCCGCGATAAGCCGCGTTAGCCAGAGCGGCAATCTGTTCGGCATCTTGTTGTTCGGCTTTGGCAATCGATAGCGCCATCACCAAAGCAAGGCCTCAACCGCATCGCAGTCGTCGGCGTTCAGCTCAAAGTCGAAAATCGCCAAATCTTCGCGCATGTGGCTTTCCGAGGTAGTGCCGGTTAACGGAACAATGCCGGTTTGGCTCAAATAGCGGAAAAATATCTGCGCGGCATGGCAGCGGTATTTCGCCGCCAGCATTTGCAAGGTCGGATGCGCCAGGACATTGGGATTGGCGCTCAGCGTCCAGAAGCTTTGATAAATGATCTTGTGTTCCCGGCAAAAATCGCGAATGGCTCGATCGTACCCGGTCTCGGCATAAAACCGGTTCTGGATGACCGCCGGTTTGACCGCGGCATCTCGATACAAAAGCTCAAACTGTTGGCGATCGTAGCAATTGCTGATGCCTAACTGCTTGACACCGCCGCTGTGAACGAGTTGCTCCATCGCCTGCCATGCGTCCAATGTTTGCTGCGGGTTTGCCAGCGGCGAGTGCAGCACCAGGCAATCCAGGTACGTGGTTTGCAGATTTTTCAGCGAAGTCCGGAATGATTGCGCGACCTGCTCGCCAAGTTCGGCGTCGGGATCGTAAGGCACTCTCGCCGGGTCCTGGCCGCCAAGCGGCGTGAACTTGCTTTGCAGATAAAGCTCGCTGCGCGCCATACCGCGTTGCAGACAGGCGGCGACGCCGTCGCCGACGCCCGCTTCGTGGTAATGCTTGGGCTGGCAGGCGGTATCGATGCCGCGAAAACCCAGCCCGACGGCCTGTTCTACCAGCGCCGCGGTGCGGTCTTTCTTCCAGGCCGTACCGTAAATAATCCGGGGCATCCGTACTCCGTAAGCGGAAATCAAAAAGTCGTTTGGCTTCATAAGCGCTCCATGAAAAATATTGGACTTCGATTATCCTCGCACATTAACTGATTTCGGGCTACCGGCTATCTCGCCGCGCAGCGATTTTCCGGCTTTGCTGCGACCGGCGTAGATCAGTGGCACAGGGACATGCTGCTCCGTTCGAAACGTTGCACCTTAGACCTTCCAGGTTTCAAAAACCTGGAAGGTCTGCATAAGCGCCTAAGAGCTCTGCCGGGAGATGACGTGCTTTAAAAATACTCCTGAATTAGCGCGATGCTTCAGCCATAACAAAATATTCGATACACCGACAGCCAGTTCCAAAAAATGCGACCTGTAGAGACGCGATAAATCGCGTCTCTACGGTTGGTTAACTGAAGCATCTTGTAATCAACGACGAGCACAGCGCCGGGGCATCATCGGCGCGCTGTCAAAACTCTTCCCATTCGTCGCTTTCAACCAGTTGGGACTTTGGTTTCGGTTTGATGATCGCTGCGCTTTTATACGCCGTTGCGTGCTTGGTTTGCTTGATTTCTTGCAGATAAAGGTCAGCGTTGCTTGAACCATCATCCACTCTAAAGCTGCCAACCGTTTGCACCAGCATTTGCGCTTGTTCTTCCAGCGATTCCGCGGCCGCGGCGGCTTGTTCCACTAAGGCTGCGTTTTGCTGGGTCACATCGTCCATCTGGCCGATGGCTTGATTGACTTGCTCAATACCGGCGGTTTGTTCCGCTGAGGCGGCGCTGATTTCAGACATCATCACAGTAACGCCCTGAATGGAATTGACGATCTCCGCCATGGTTAGCCCGGCTTGCGTTACCAATTTAGTGCCGCCGGAGACTTTGATGACCGAATCATCGATCAGGTGTTTGATTTCCCCGGCAGCCGTGGCGGCGCGTTGGGCAAGATTGCGCACTTCGACGGCGACCACCGCAAAGCCGCGGCCTTGTTCGCCGGCGCGCGCCGCTTCGACAGCCGCATTGAGGGCAAGGATGTTGGTTTGGAAAGCGATGTCGTCGATCACCGAAATAATATCGCCGATCTTGCGTGAAGAGGCGTTAATGTCATCCATAGTCTGAACCACTTGATCGACCACTTCGACGCCTTTTCCGGCGATATCCGATGCGTCAACGGCAAGCTGGTTAGCCTTTTTGGCGTTTGCGGCATTATGCTGCACGGTGGAAGTCAGTTGCTCCATGCTCGCCGCGGTTTGTTCCAGACTGGCGGCCTGCTCCTCGGTGCGATGCGACAAATCGTTATTACCCGAGGCGATTTCCTTGGCTCCGGTGTTAATGTGGTTAGTGACCTCTTTGATGCCGTTGACGATTTCTTTCAATTTTTCCACGGTGATATTGGAATCATCCTTGAGTTGGCCGAAAGTGCCGTAGTAATCATTGGTGATTTTTTCCGTCAAATCGCCGCGAGCCAGGGCTTCCAACACGCGTACCACCTCATTGAGGCCGGTTTCGCTGGTTTCCATAAGCTGATTGAGATTTTCGCCCAGTTGCTTGAAAAAGCCCTGCTTGTCCTGGGTCCTGATACGCTTGGTAAAATCCCCCATCGCCGCGCCATGCACGATGTCGGCCACTTCTTGCTCCACGGCCACTTCCGCTGTGCGGTCCTGCCATTCGGCCACCGCGCCCAGCCGTTGTCCCTGTTCGTTAATAACCGGGCTGGCGGTCACTACCATGGAATGGCCGCCAATATCCATGCCGGCGATATAGGTGTCGGTTAAGGTGGAGAGCAAGTGTCCTTGATGCGCCGGATTGGCGTGGAAACTGTCAATATTGGTGCCAACCAACGTAGCGGCAGAGAAATTCGGCAAGTGTTTGCGGATGTCGGTTTCGGCCTTGCTGAGAATGTTGACCACCGATTTGTTGACGTAAATAATATTGCGCTCATTGTCCGCAATCATCACCCCGGTGCTGACGTTATCCAGGCCGATTTTAATGCGCAAGTGCTCATCGGCGATGCGTTTAGTTTCCGCCATGTCGAAACCGAGTTTAATCTGCATCGATTTGAGGGCTTCCATCAATTTGCCGATTTCGTCGTAACGTTCAATATCAATGGCGTTGTTATAACTGCCTTGGGCGATGAGACCGAAATCGCTGATAGCGTCCTCAAGCGGCCGCACAATAACTTGAATCAGGATAAAGCCCCGCCACAGGGCTATGATAAAACCCAGCGAGATCAAGCCGATGGCAATATTGCGGGTGTCGTTATAGCGGGATTGCGCCAATTCAAACTGCTGCCTGGCGCCATCGACCTGCACTTCCATCAGCCGCTTAATATCCTCGCTGGCGGGTTTAAAAAGCGGACCGATCTTGTCTGTCGCCAGGCTGTTGGCGAGTTCGAGGTCATGGACTTTCAGCGCCGCGAGGGTCGGTTTCAAGCCTTGTTCGGCAAACAGCTTTCTGTCCGCAATGAACCGGTCGGCCAGTTTTTTTTCTTCAGCGCTTAACTCAGCCGCCATGTAGGCCGCCAACGTCTTGCTTATTTCATCGATGTTTTGTTCCACTTCAAGGGTATTTTTCCGTATTACCTCCGGCGTTGGCGTAGCCAGGGCCGCAGCAATACTCAGCTGGTTGCTCAGCATCAGTTCCTTGACCGTGGCAATCCGGCTCATCGGCACGGTGCGCTCCTCATATACCGAGCGCAGGCCGTTATTAGCCTTACTCATGCCGTTCAAGCCCATGCCGCCGACGATCGCTACTAATAAACTCAGCACGCCGATCACATTGATTAAACGGCTTTTGATCGTGGCATGCTTGAAGGGGTTAAAGCGCCGCAAAAAAAAAGCCTCCTTTACCACTTTGCCGTCCCTGATGTTCAGATTGCCCGGCTGGCCTTCGCGGAACAATTTGTACGCCGTGCTTGCGGTCCGGACTTGCTCGTAAGCCGGTTTGCTGCGCACCGACATATAGCCGACCAGATGATTGTTTTCGTATATGGGCGCGGCATTGGCAAGCACCCAATAGTAGTTGCCGTTTTTACAGCGATTTTTGACTATTCCTGTCCACGGGCGACCCGCTTTTAGCGATTGCCACATATCCTCGAACGCTTCGGACGGCATATCGGGATGACGCACTATATTGTGCGACCGGCCGATCAGCTCCTGCTTGGCAAAGCCGCTAATCCTGAGAAAATCTTCATTAACGTAAGTAATCATTCCCCTGAGATCGGTCTTGGAAACAATAGAATCCTGTTCTGTAAGCGCGTACTCGACATCGGTTACAGGCATATTGATTTTCATAGCGAATTCCTTTTTTTGGTGACAATTAATCGATAAACTTTCAAGCAGATACACATCGCGAATGACTGACTGTTTAATAGAGCGGCTGCCGGTTGCGCCGCTATCCAGGCTAGGTAACGGGCTGTACCGCATGCGGAACTGAAGGCTGCGGACGACAAAGAAACGGATATGAAACAACCGGGGCAATACGCAAGCGCCGATTGGAACTCAAGGGCGCGTTTAATCATGCCGTCCGTCCCAACGGAATACAGAGGGGTGCGAAGCGCGAAAAGAGAGACGGGCTGCAATCTACGCGCCGTCCGAGATGGAAAAACATTGCGCCGATAGCGCAGCCGGAAGCCCTTCCCTGCTCAGGCAGGACTTCAATGCCGTCGAACAATAGGCGCGGCTTTGCACTCAAGCGGCAAAGCGCCAAGGGTAGATCGATTGGGGAATATTGCTGGGTAAAGCGAATTGTAAGCGGCCTGAACACGCGCATCTCCTGCCTTTCGGGCATTTTTCGTCAATTCCCGTTTATCAAAAAAATCTACGGGTAGCTTAACGAGGCGTGTTCTGGGCCTCAACTATTCGGCGCCGGGGGCGGAGGCAAACCGAAATTATTGTGTAATTTATAACCTACATACCGTCTAAAATCAAAAAGTTTTGTAACTATTTCTACTTTGTCAAACTTCATGGTTACACGATTCAAGGTCGTCATTCCGATAGGGATTCATGTCCGGCTATCCTGCCTGACACCCTTTGGGTTAATGCAAATCCGTTCCAGACGGATTTGTGCCGGTATCCAGTGCCGGCGGGTATGACGCGCTTACGTATAATCTGACAAGGCAGAACTATTCAGCGAATCGAAAACCCGAAAAATCGCTGAGCGCTTGCTCCCTCTCCTGTTGGAGAGGGTTGGGGAGAGGAGAATTAAATAGGCAAATATCTGTCCATGCAAGTCGTCCCGCAGGAGAGGGATATTGTGCTTCGCGCTGAATAGTTACAAAGTTTTTCCTGATTAGTAAGCTCCTTCAGCTAGCACAAAAAACTCCGTCATTCCGGCATGGATGCCGGAATCCAGGCACAGGGACGTGAAGCTATAGCTGGCGCATCCATCCGATGCCTAAATCATGCGGCGGTATCAACAAGTTACTATCCCTGGCACCCGTATCCGATTTAGGCATCATGCCAAGTCATCCATTTACATCCATGTGACTGGATACTGGCATCCATGCCAGTATGACGGCGCTAGCTGAAGCATCTTAATAATCAGGAAGTTTTGCCTATCGCCCCAGATTCAGGGCTTCGCTGGCTTTGATAACCTCCATCGCCAGTTCCGCCAGTCTTCGGCTCTGGCTGCGCGCGGTTTTGCGTAATAAATCGAAGGCCGCTTTGCGGTCAAGCCGGTATTGCACCATAGTGATACCGACGGCGATACTGATTTCACGCTCGCTATTGAGGGCGCTTTGCAACTGTTGTCCGGTCATCCGTAAGCCCTGAAGTTCTGAGGCACGGGCCAAGGCGGCCTCGATAGCCGGTATCAGCTGCATGGTATCGACCGGTTTCACCAGATAACCCAGCGCGCCGCATGCGGCCGCCTGCTCAACGATCTCCTGATCGCTGAACGCGGTCAGCAGCAGGAATGGAATATGGTCGAATGCATGCAGCCGCTCAGCCAATTCCAGTCCGCTCCTCCCCGGCATTCTGACATCGAGAATGACCAGATCCGGCCGCTCCCCGCTCGCCAGCCAGGCTTCCGCCTCGTCCACGGATTCCGCGGTGCTGACGGCATAACCGGCTTTGGACAGGCCTTGAGACAAAGTTGCCAGCACCAGGCGTTCGTCGTCGACCAATAAAAGAGTATGTTTGCTGTTGAAAGTAGAGTTCATAGGACCGATTCCGGTTGAATAACGGGCTCATCCAAGCCCAGCGTGGTGACGACAATGTCGCCTTGTTGCACCCAAGCCAGTCGGGCGCCTGCTCGCGGCAATAACGATGCGACCAATTGTAAGCCGGTGCCGAAACCCGAGGTATCTTCCAAGCCGAAGCCGACCGGAATCAGGCCAAAGTTGCGGATTGTCAATCGAATCGCATCCGGGGACGGCTCATGACTGACCATGATGCTGACTCGTCCTTCCATATCGCCATGCTTGATCGCATTCCAAATCAGTTCATTCAATACCAGCGCCAAAGGCACCGCTTCCGCTTCGGAAACGATATAGGGCGCCCAGACCTCCGGAATTTCGACGGTAACCGGCTTTTGCCATATCGATTCAATTCCTGAAGCGATTGCGGCGGTCAGTTCGCAGACCCGCACCAACGAGGTGACGGCGCGGCCTTGTAATCCGTGGATGACCGAGATGCTCTGCACTTGGCAGATAGCCTGATTGATGGGGTCGCTCATCTCGGGGTGTGTTTGGGCAAACTGGCGCAGTATGCCGGTGATGCCTTGCAGATTATTCTTGATACGGTGATGCACTTCGCGCACCAGTATGTTGCGGTGCGCGGTTTCTTTGAGCAAACGCTGCTGTTCCTGCAACTTGGTGTTGGTCGCATCGGTGATATTGCCGACGTAATGGGTAACCTGCCCGGCCTCGTCCCTGACCGCCGTAATCATCACCTGTGCCGGGTAATCTTGGCCGTTTTTACGACGCGGCCACGATTCGCCTTGCCATATCCCGGTGTTCCTGACTTCACTCCAGACCGTGTCATAAAAGGCGGCAGGATGCCGATCCGATCTGAATGCGGCTGTATTTTTTCCTTGAACCTCCTGTTGCGAGTAGCCGGTAATCTGGGTGAAAGCCCGATTGACCCGCAAAATTTTCAAATTTGCATCCATCACCACGATGCCTTCCCGGCATTCGAATGCGATCGCGGCAATGCGCAACTGCTCCTCCGCCTGTTTGCGGACGGTGATGTTGGTATGCGTGATCACCGCGCTGCCCTGCGCCGTATCTTCCATAGGCGTAACGCTCATGCTGAACCAGCGTTGTTGCTGCGGCGAATGGCACGGATATTCCAGACTGAAGTTGGGCAAGCGTCCGTCCAGCACCGCCCGAATGCCGTGGTAGGCTTCCTGGCCCGCATCCGCCGAAGAATCGCTACCCGACATCCCGCAGACCGTTAAGTAATTGGCGCCGACACCCGTATTCGCCCCCCGCATGTCGGACTCGATACCATTCTCCTGTGCAAAACGCCGCCACGGTTCGTTGACCGCCAAGATGAAGCCATCGTGATCCAGCACCGCTATTTCGGCATCGACGGCATTCAGGATGGCTTGCTTGAAAACCTCGTTCTCCTTTCGCGCCGCTTCCGCCCGCTTGCGATGATCGATATTCTCGACCACCGCAACAAAGTAAGCCGGCGAACCGTCGGCATCGCGGATCAGCTTCGCCGATAAATTACCCCAGACCAAACTCCCGTCCTTGCGCACGTAGCGTTTTTCCACATGGAATCCTGAAATGTCGCCCGCCAGGGTTTGCCGCATCTTGTCGACATCATGCCGTTGATAATCCGGATGCGTCACTTGCATAAAGGTCATGGTCAGCAGCTCATTACGACTGTAACCGATCAGATCGCAGAAGCCTTGATTAACGGCTAAAAAGCGGCCGTCCAATGAAGCATTAACAACGCCGACCGGAGCGTCCTCGAAAGTAGAGCGGTAACGCTCCTCGCTTTGCGCTAATGCCGCGGTGCGTTCATCGACCAGCTGTCGGAGTACGCTGCCGCGACCGGAAAAGACCATGGCAAATGCACTGCCCATGCTGGTTAGCAATAGGCCGACCAACAAAATCAGCCAAGCGTTATCCGAGCGGTGATAAGCGAAATAGTCCTGTGTAGGAGCCACCTCAAAGCGCCATGATCGACCGCCAATCGGCATGACTAAGCGGCTGACCAGAGAAAAGTTTGATCCGAACAGGCCGTTTTCCTGCAAAACCAGCGGCTTTAGCTGTTCCCGATCACTGGAAAAGATCAACTGCGTTCCGGCAGCTCCCTCGTCAATAAGCCGGTAGGACAGTTTTTGCCGATTCAGGTCTTTGAGCGCCGCGGTAACAATATCGCCGCCTCTGAATACCGCCACCATATAACCGGTAATATTTTTGCGCCGATCTTCCAGGGTTTGATGAGGCAAACCTTTGCGGTAGATCGGTAAAAACGCAAGGATTCCATGCTGATTGCCGTGTTCCTGGACTAACGTAACCAGCGCCGTCGTGGCAATTTCTCCGCTATCTCTGGCCCGGTCGATGGCCTCGCTCCGCAACCTGTCGGAATACACGTCGTAACCTAATGCGATTTCGTTGCCTTTGTAAGGCTCTATGAAATCGACCGGGACATATTCCGGGCGCTTTGCCGCGCGCACCAGCTGCTTATCGGCATTCCACTCGGTAATCCGGAAGTCCCGGTAGCCTTCGCTCCGTGCGCCATGCTCGAAGGCATCCCGTTCGGATGACGGAATGAGGGGATTCCATCCCAGCGCCTGAATGCCTTGAAAACTATTCAGCGAATGAGCAACGAAAGTTCGGAACTCTTTCCTGTCAACCGTTGTCGACGCTGAGTAGAAACTGCCGAGCGAACGGAGTACGTTTAAGTGCGTCAAAATCGACTTTTCCAATGCGACGCTCAGCTCTGCCGCCTGTTGCTCGAACTCGAACTTGAGCCGTTCATTGTTATGTTTGGCCTCATAAAAAACCGCAGCCGTCGTCAGCACAAACATGGTGATAATCGGCACGGTTATCGCCATGCGTCTATTGCGCCAAAGTTCGCCGGGACGTTGCGCCCAAACTAAAACAAGCGGGGTGAAGATAAATATCCCCAAGGCGTCGCCCATCCACCAGGTTCCCCAGTTGGCCGGAAAATTTGCCGCCGGAATCCGCCCGGCGGCCACCAGCGTAGCGACTGCGATGGTCGAATTGACCAGCGCGCTGCACAATCCGCCAAAAAGCACGAACAAAAAGACTTCTTTTTCCCGGGTCAGCGAGTTGGGGAAACCGGCAAAGCGCCGGACTAAATAAGCGCCTACGACGGCTTGCAAGCTTGCGCCGCCGCCGATAGCCAGGGTGGTAACGACTGAACCGAGCGTTTCCGAAGGCGTGCCGGCCGCTAATGTGGCCGAGAGGTTAACCAGAAAAGAACCCAGCAGGATGCCCGGCCAGGCGCGGTATCCGTAGAGTAAAATGCCCGCCAGGGCGATACCTGAAGGCGGCCATATCGCCGTTGCATAGCCGGGGGGAATCGCTAAAAAAATACCGAGCTTGCCGGTTATAAAGTAGGCGGCGGTCAAGCCCGCAATGTGCAGCAGCCAAGCATAAGAGCGAACCGATGGGTTAGCGGCTGAAAATGAAGAGCCCGGCTTGCGGTTATCTTTAGGCATATGAATTTAATTTCGCTTTTTGCCCATTATAACCACATCATTTCAAGGTTCGGCAATCACCCATTGCCATTAATCCGAAAAGACCTCAAACAGGCCGGTCCTGTTGCAGTTTTGCCCCATGCAAGCCTTTAATGCCGCTTGGCTGCCTCATAAAAAAGACGAACCAGCGGCGCATAACGGCCATGCTTCATTGCATGTTCCATCGCAGCGTAATACATCGCCCTATTCTCGCCATCGAATACCGGAGGCATTAACCGGGCATTCAAACACTGCGCCATCGCCAAAGCGCGTCCCACTCGGCCATTACCGTCGCCAAACGGATGGATTAAAATAAAATAGGCATGCGCTGTGGCAATAGCGTCCAGCGTAGCGGACTTGGCCTCTTTGTAAACCCAGCGCATCATCTCCTCTTCAATATCCTCCGGTTCAGTGGTTTGCTCGGCTTCTAACTGTCCCATCACCCGCATCTTGGTGGAAAAAAAACCTGCATTATCATAAATGCCGCGCATAAAATCGGCATGCAAGGTCTTGATGCTCTCTACAGTGATCGGCATCGGCTCGCCATGCTCGACAATTTTCTGCCAAAGTTGCTGATGGGTAATAAAGGTATTAAAGCCTTCGAGAAAAGTCTCCCTGCCCATATTTTTAGGCAGGCTCTTGCCATCGATAATGTTATCGAAATCCGCTTTCGCCATATCGGTTTCAATCTCAATCGTGCCGTAACTCAAACGGCGTAGAAATGGCAGAAACAGGGCCTTGTTGTGAGGCATATCATCCGGCAACAAAACGGCCTCAAAGCTTTGTTTGGGGACATCCCACTCGGGAATCAAAAACTGCCGGCAATATAAAACATCAATATCCAAACGGCACTTGGCGGAGATCGACTCAGGCTTCTGCCGCCAGTTGAGAAGCGTCCGCCTTGAAACGCCAATCGCTTCCGCAAGCTTGGTCGAATAAACAAGCGCCGACTGAAGCCGGTCAAGCTTATCTATAATACTGATATTATTGTATTTCATAATAATTATGTTGGTTACCCCTTGTTTTTAGCTAGGGTAACAAAAGCGAGAAACATATTCAATATACACCAATATGTTTCTCACATGGAGTTCTCAGGCATTTCTAAGCGGATACATCGTAACGGCGGCGAAGACCGGGCCTCCTTCGGCATGCCTTTCATAACAAAGCCAATGCCTTTTGCCATTCCAAAACCAACGGCTCCATCACGGCATAATGCTTTTTAGGATAGGGTCGGTAATAACTTCCCGAAACATAAACTCATCGTTCCCACGCGCTGCGCTCGTCTTTATACACAAATCTCTGCGAGACACCGTCGTCACCTCATTCCCACGCGGCGCGTGGGAACGAGAAAAAACCAACGGCTCCATCACGGCATAATGCTTTTTAGGATAGGGTCGGTAATAACTTCCCGAAACATAAACTCATCGTTCCCACGCGCTGCGCTCGTCTTTATACACAAATTTCTGCGAGACACCGTCGTTCTGGCAGGGATGCCGGAACCCAGGCACAGGGAGGGTGACGCTTCGTATTACTCAAGTACCGATAGAGTCACCAAGTTACCGTCCATGGCGCTGGATACCGGCATCCATGCCGGTATGACGACTCTGAAACACACTTGTGTATAACGGTGGGAACCCTAAGCGGAAGTTATTATTAGATGGAGTCCTAAGTTAAACGGTTTTCGTCCCCGCGGATCGGGACGCGTGGTTGTATTCCCACTGCCAAGCGTGCTCGACGATGGCCTCCAGGCTCGCATAAGCGGGCTGCCAGCCCAATTGCTGTTTTATCTTGGTCGCATTAGCCACCAGCCGGGCCGGGTCGCCTTCGCGGCGTTGGCCTTCCTGCACTGGAATAGCCTTGCCGGTGACCCGCTTGGCCGCCTGAATGACGCTCTCGACCGAATAGCCGTTGCCGTTGCCCAGGTTGAATGCGCTGGATTCTCCTGCCGATTGCAAATGTTGCAGGGCCAGCCAGTGCGCTTCGGCCAAATCGAGGATATGGATGTAATCGCGGATGCAGGTGCCGTCCGGGGTATCGTAATCGCGTCCGAAAACGGTAATGTGCGGACGGCGGCCGGAGGCGGCTTGCAGCACCAGCGGGATCAGGTGCGTTTCGGGATCGTGCCGCTCGCCCAACAAGCCGTCGGGATGCGCCCCGGCGGCATTGAAGTAGCGCAGGCACACCGATTTGAGGCCGTAAGCGCGATCGTAATCGTCTAAGGCCTGCTCAACCATCCGTTTGCTCCAGCCGTAGGGATTGATTGGCCGTTTGGGATGCGCTTCATCGATAGGGGTGTATTCCGGCTCGCCGAAGATGGCGGCGGTCGATGAGAAAATGAATTTATCGACGCCGTGACTGCGCATCGCGTTGAGCAGGTTAAGGGTGTTGACGACGTTGTTCTGGTAATACTTGGCGGGATCCTGCATCGATTCGCCGACCTGGATGAACGATGCAAAATGCATGACCGCATCGAACTTATGTTCGCGAAACGCTTTGTCGAGTATCAGCCGGTCGGCAATATCGCCATGAACGAATTGACCGTGCCGCACCGCGTCGCGGTGTCCGCTGGAAAGATTGTCGAGCGTAACCGTATCGACGCCTTTTTGACCGAGCAGCCAGACCATATGGGAGCCGATATAGCCGGCGCCGCCGACCACGAGAACAGTTTTAACAGGTGTCGTCATACGAATTAAGTCCTTATGCATATTAAATTTAAATTTCGCCGATTGTATCACCTAAATCCGGCAGAATTCGATCTCGGCAAGGTTTACGGCAAGGCGCGAAGCCAGTAAGTTTTATGCAGGCTAAAGCGCCTGAGCATGGCTTGCGGCAAGCCCCTATGCACTGCGCCCAGCTTGAATCCGAGCCATTTCAAGCCGGTCCGCAACACTGCGGAGGGAATCAGCCAGGGGGCGTGGTTGATCAGGTAGCGCAGTTCCGAGATCACAAAGCGCAAGCCCTCGCCGGACGCGCCGCCGAATGTCTGTTGCAGCCAGGCGCTATGGGTATGGAAAACGCCGATGTCGAAGTAGCGCTTAAATTCGTCCAGAAAACCGTAGTCATGCGAATGGAACACTTGGGCATCGGCGCAATACGCGATTTTCCAGCCGGATGCCAGCATCTTTCCGGCCACATAGGTGTCCTCGTTCATGATGGTGTCGATGGGGAAGCCGCCTGCCTGCATCAGCGCATTGCGCCGATAGGCGGCAAAAGAATTGGATATGAACACCGACTTGATACCGAAACGCGTTCGATCGTCCATACTCCGCAACTGGCTATCGGCCGGATAATTGAACAGCCGGGCGTGGGCGGCAATCGCTCCGGCGTTCCGATGCGGAAGCTGGCGTCCGTAAGCCGCCCCGACCCGCTGATCATCGAACGCCGCCAACAGCCGCTCGATAGCATCGGCTTTGGCCAATAACGCATCCTGAGTCAGGAACACGATAATATCCGCTTCAGCCAGCCTGTTCACGCCGGACTGGCGAGTGCCGCCGTGATTAAACTCCGACTTGGCAATCACCTGCACCTCAAAGCCGTGGCCGCGCGCCAAAGCCACGGTGTCGTCGCTGGACGACGAGTCGATCACCAACCGATAATCCGCTTTCCGGGTCTGTTGTTCGAAGGCTTTAAGCCACAACTCCCAAAGGCTACCGGCATTTAGCGTGGGTACGACAAGGCCGACCTTATACTGCAAACGGTCATGAATTGCGCATTTTTGAATGCCCTCGCCCCAGCCCTCTCCCGAAGGAAGAGGCGGACAAAAGCCGCAATCCATGCCCGTATCGAATATAGTCATAACGAAGCCCTCTTGGCCGGCGCTTGCGGGGCCTTGGCCTTAGCGAACTTTTTCAACACCTGCCAGACGCGTTCGCCAAGCTTGACCGGATCGAGCTGTTGTTCGACATATTGTCGGCCGTACCACGACATCTGTTCCCACGCCAAACTGTCCAGCGCTTGCGCTTTACGCAGCACCTCGCACACCGAAGCCTCGGTTCTATCGAAAACGAAACCGGCCCCGAACGATTCCAGATGATCCCATGCCAAGCCTCTGGCGACCAACACCGGGCGTCCCGCGGCCATGGCTTCGGCCACCACATTACCGAAGTTCTCGCGCATGCCGCCCGCTTCTTCCAGCCCTGAAGGCAACACCAGAAAATGGCTGGACGCCAGCAAGTCCATGACTTCGCCGCGCTCCAGATAACCGTTGTAACTGATAGCCCCCTGGGCCTGTTCGAGCAGCGTCTGGAATTCTTCAAAATAAGCGCCGTCGACGCTACGGCCCGCGATCGCCAAGCGATCCTCAGGGTTTCGAACTTTCAACCACGCCCTGATAAAGGCATTGATGCCTTTTTCCTGTTGAATATGTCCCAGAAAGCAAAGCTTCATGCCTTCCCCTTTAGGATATTCGGCCACTTTAATATCCCGGCTGTCGATGCCGTTCGGAACCAGCAGGATGCGGGCATCTTCGCCGAGCACATTGCGTACGCCTTCGGCCTCCGTATCGCTGGTGCAATGCACGGCAATGGCCCGACGCAAGGTCGGAAAGGTCAAGCATTTATAGAACAGCCATTTGTGCGGTTTCTGCCGCCGTATCAGATCGACATGCTCAGGCATCAATCCGCCATGCACGGCGACCATGAACGGGCGGTGCAACAGCGTGCAAAAAACCGCCGCCAGCGTAGACGGCCAGGTTGCGATGCCGTGGATATAGACCACCGGCGCTTGCAGGCATAATTTAAACAGTTCGGGAATTGCGCCCAGCCCAAAACCCCAGCGCCTGAATCCATAGCAACGGTACAGCCTGACGTCCACCTGTTCGCCAAGACATACCTGCTCGGGTCTCAGTCGGCCCGCAATCGACTCGTCGGATGCGATCAACACCATCTTATGTCCGCGTTCCGCCCAGGCTTTGGTTAACACGCCTGCGGTGACGGACACCCCGCCGTAACCTTTGGCCGGGGGGATATGAGTAGTAACGATACCTACATTCATAATATTTCTCCTGAAAAACATTCTCTGAATAAATTGAAACGGTGGGGATAGAGACGAAAGGCTAAGGACTCTATCAATAATAACTTCCGCTTAGGGTTCCCACGCTCTGCGTCACTGCCATTAAGTTCAGTACATAGACACTCCGTAGGAGCAGGCCGCGCCCGCGATATTGCCCTCGTTCCCACGCGCTGCGTGGGAATGCAGTGCCGGACGCGCTGCGTCCCGTATACGCAAGACGTTGGTCATGACTCGCGGCGCAGCGCGCCTTGACTGCATTCCCACGCAGCGCGTGGGAACGAGGGGTAACCGTGTGTACCCAGCCCTTCGCCCTTCGCCCTTCGCCCTTCGCCCTTCACCCTTCACCCTTCACCCTTCACCCTTCACCCTTCACCTTTCACCTTTCACCTTTCACCTTTCACCTTTCACCTTTCACCTTTCACCTTTCAC
>DAINRH010000050.1:0-22849 GCA_036741905.1 Methylobacter sp.
TAACACAAAAACCATCGAACAATATTTTGGTCGTAAAACCGACCAGATGGTTTCTCGTCAACCATTAGGTTGTGTTGATATGGAAGGTAAATTCGATATTAATGTAATCGTTAAAGGCGGCGGTCCATCAGGCCAGGCCGGTGCTATTCGTCACGGTTTGACTCGTGCGTTGATGGTATACGATGAAGCCCTACGTCCAGCGCTTAGAAAAGCAGGTTTTGTTACCCGCGATTCGCGTATTGTAGAACGTAAAAAAGTGGGTTTACACAAAGCCAGAAAACGTCCACAGTACTCGAAACGTTAATCGACTACTTCCATGCAGTAACTCGCGTCGTTACTCATGTGAAAATAAAAAGGGCTGCATTCGTAAGGATGCAGCCCTTTTTTATGGATATTTCAAAGAGGATTGGGCGGTGAAGATTTCGGTTGTTGTTCCTGTTTATAATGAAGCTGATAATATTAGCGCTCTAATTGCAGAGATCGTTAAGGCTATGAATCAGGCCGAAGCCTATGAAATCATCTATGTCGATGACGGGAGCAATGACGAGACCGCGGCGGTTTTAAAACAGACGCAACAAAATATCAAAATGCTACGCGTCATTCATCATCAGCAAAGTTGCGGACAAAGCGCCGCCATTTACACCGGAGTAAAGGCAGCAAGCTACTCCTGTATCGCAACGCTGGATGGCGATGGGCAAAATGATCCGGCCGATATTCCCCGGTTATATGGGCTGTTGATGCAGCAAAGAAAAATCAGCAGCAATTTATGGATGATAGCCGGATGGAGAAATAAACGCCATGACTCCGCCTGGCGGCTGTTTTCGTCGAAAGTGGCTAATACCATTCGTTCCCGGTTATTAGGCGATAGTACGCCGGATACCGGTTGCGGTTTAAAAGTGTTTTTAAGAGATGAGTTTTTGGGCTTGCCGTATTTTGATCATATGCATCGTTTTTTACCGGCGTTGATTTTAAGAACGGGCGGGCAGGTCATTTCCGAACCGGTTAATCACCGAGCCAGGGCGCATGGCTATTCGAAGTATGGGACGTTAGATCGGCTTTGGGTAGGAATTGTCGATCTATTAGGCGTGATATGGTTGCAGAAACGGGCGAAATTGCCGGAGGCAAACGAAGTTGAGCGTGGATAAAGAGACTGTTTGGCTCATTGTAGGTTTTTTGGGGCAGGCGTTATTTTCGGCCCGATTTATAGTGCAATGGCTTAAAAGCGAACGCGAGAAAAAAAGCGTTTTTCCTATCGCTTTCTGGTACTTCAGCATCGGCGGCGGCGTCACCCTGTTGGCTTATGCGGTTTACCGGCAAGATCCGGTCTTTATCGTCGGGCAACTTACCGGCCTGTTTATATATTTCCGAAACCTGTATTTTGTGGTTCACGAGCGTAAAAATTTAGGCCTTGAATAGTGTCATGCATCGATTGCGCTCTGTCGGCCTTTGGATTTTCCTGCTTTGGGGCGTTTTAACCGCCGTCAGTCTAACTATTCGGCCATTATTTCCGGTCGACGAAACCCGTTATGCCGCCGTCGCCTGGGAAATGTGGCTCAGAAATGATTTTCTGGTTCCCTACTTAAACGGCGAAGTCTACAGCCACAAGCCCCCGTTGTTATTCTGGTTGATGCAGCTAAGCTGGCGGTTTTTTGGCGTCAACGACTGGTCGTTGCGCCTGATTTCACCGCTTTTTTCCCTGGCAACATTATGTTTATCCGGCGCAGTGGCCGGTATGTTATGGCCTGAACGCAAACGGGTTGAAACGCTGACTCCGTTGATCCTGCTGGGACTGTTTTTTTGGGCGATCTACAGCACCTTGACCATGTTCGATATGATGCTGGCATTTTTTGCATTATTGGGTATCTACAGTCTGTTGAAGCTCGTTGATTCGGACTTGTCCTTAAAATACTGGGCGCTGTTGGGAGTAGCCATCGGTGGCGGCGTGCTTAGCAAAGGCCCGGTAATCTTGTTGCATATTTTGCCTGTCGCATTACTGGCTCCCTGGTGGCTGCAAACAGCTGGTTTTCGTTGGCAGCATTGGTATTTCGGGCTGATTATCGCTATTTTAACCGGAGCCGTCATCGCCTTGTGCTGGGCAATACCGGCCGGAATTGCCGGCGGCGAGGCTTATAGAAAGGCGATTTTCCTGGGACAGACCAGCGGGCGATTGGTCGAGTCTTTTGCGCATCGGTTGCCGTGGTGGTGGTATTTAGAGATTTTGCCGTTATTGCTGCTGCCGTGGCTGCTTTGGAAGCCCTTGTGGACCGGATTGCGCAAACTCACCTATCAGGATTCGGGCATCCGTTTTTGTTTGGCTTGGGCGATACCGGTTTTTATCGCGTTTTCCCTGATCAGCGGCAAGCGTATCCACTATCTATTACCCTTGGCGCCTGCTATGGCCTTGATATTGGCGCGGGCCGTAGATGAAATAACCGAGCCTGAGCGTTGGCAACGAGCCCACTGTATTGCGATGGCGGTATTCGGATTGCTGGGCGCGGTCTTGATGTTGTTGCCCCGCTTAAATGATGCTTATCATTGGCGGGCTGAGTTATCGTTAATCTCGCCGATATGGGGAAGTCTGCTGGTCATGAGCGCGGCGATGTTGGGCGCAAGCAGGGCAAAAAGCGCGCAGGATTCGGTTCTCTATATTTGCATAGCCTCGGTTATCGCGTTAATAACGGTTTGCGGCGGCTTTTTTGAAGCTAAATCAGACCGCTACGATACCCGGCCCGCCGCCCAGGCAATCGCCGCTTTAATGGCCGAAAACAGGGCTATTGCTTTTTACGGCAATAAGTATCACGGTCAATATCATTTTGCCGGGCGTCTTAAACAGGCGATTACCGTGGTGCCGTACATCGACGATTTATACGCCTGGGCAAAGCGGCATCGGAGCGGTTATATCATAGTTACCTATAAGGATTCCGAGGTCTTGCTCCTGTCGCTCGTCAGTCGCCATTATCCTTTCAGAAGCCAACATGTAGGCTTGCTTTCTTGTCGGGTGCTGCTGGCGAATCCTGGGCTTAGGGCGGCTTTGACACCGTAGATTATACGGTCGTTTGAATATGCGGACTTTTTGCTTAAGTCCGCATGGTTGGGTTGCCTGCTCTTCGTCAACCCGCCGGCATTGCAGCGTTTAAATGGGAATATCGTCAACGCCGTCAGCCGCCGTATCGATGGCGTCATGAGCGCTATTGCCAACACCCGGCACGATTGATACGACAGCCCCGCCTAAACGCATGGGTACGGAGGCGACTTTTGTTAACACGCAGCCTTGTAAAACAAGGGTTGCGGCTAATAAATAAACAATTTTTAATTTCATTTTTAATCCCTATCGGCAAATAGTTAGCGGGCCTATTCGATAATGCCCGCTGTACAATAAACTAATGGCTTATCAATTGCCATGAGCAATATTTTTTTAGCGGATAAGCTTTCCAACGACTGAAAAATCAAATCGATACGGCGTTCAGGCATCGGCCTGACCCAGCTTGACCCGTTGCCCGAGAGCCGCGGATTGCAAGGCGGCGACGATGATTTTGCAATTGGCTTTTGCGTCGTCCAGCGACAGCGCGGGAGCATTGCCGTTTAATACGCAATCGCTGAAATGCTCTATCTCCAGCCGGAAGTGATTAGCCTGAGGCAGCCGTTCTTCTCCTTGCCCGCCGTCTTCAGTCCACCATGAAATTACCGGCGTATCGCCGGGCATGCACCAGACGTTGTGGCATTTAATGCCGCCTTGGGTGCCGATGATTTCATATTCGCAGCGTCTTGCGCGCTCGAAGCTGAAATCGAAATGCGCATATTTTCCGTCGCCGAAATCGATGATGCCGCTGGTTGCGATATCCGCGCCGCTGTCGACATACTTGGCTATCGCAGTTACCGAGGCCGCAGGCTGGTCGAAAAACATCCGCGCTGAATGGATCGCATAACAGCCGATGTCCCACATCGCGCCGCCGCCGTTTTCGACGCTTTCCGCCAAACGATAGATCCGCGCAGGCCGCATCATGAACGAATAGCTGGAGCGCACCGACCTGACTTCGCCGATCAGTCCCGACTGGATCAATTCCTGCACTCTTGCATGTTGCGGGTGGAAGCGGTACATGAAGCCTTCCATGACGGTGACGTTATGTCGCTGTGCGGCGGCTTGAATGGCGTCTATGTCGGCCACCGTTAACGCCATGGGCTTTTCGCACAGTACATGTTTGCCGTGTTCGATGGCGCGCAGCGTCCATTCGGCATGTTCGTGATTGGCAAGCGGCAGGTACACGGCATCGATTTCCGGATCATCGAGTAAGGCCTCAAGGTTGTCGTAAGTGCGCACTTGCCGCTGTTGCGGCGCGTACTGCGCCAGCGTTTGCGCGGCGGCTCCGGGTCGACGGCTGGCTATGGCAATCAGCTCGGCATTGGATGCTTCTACGATGGCAGGCATCAGGCGTTCGTTAATGCGCGCCGCGCCTAAAATGCCCCAGCGCAATTTTGTTTTGTTATTCATCGGATCTACCTTGGGTGCAGGGTTCGTTTATTTCAAAAGAGGATGATCTTTCGGCAATTGTCGCGCTATCCATAACGCTAATTTATGTTTCATATTCACCCCGTTTTCCTGATCGAGGGCCAAGGGCTGGATCAGTTGGTCATTAACCAGCAGGCGATACAGGCATTCAGTCTTGTCTTTTGCCGAATCGGTCGGGGAAAATCCTGAGTAACCGCGATTTTTTGCATAATTTTCAGCAACTTCTATCGCTTTTTTTAGCAGTTGAGGTTCGTTTTTCAATTTAGCCATTGACGCTTTCCTCCGGGTCATCGATGTTTAAAAAAGTCCATTCCTGGTCAATAAAGCCTTGTAGGGGATGGTATTGGTCCTTGTAATTCATTTTTTGGCAGTCGGCAATCCAAAATCCAAGATACAGCCACTCCAGTCCCTGCTCTTGCGCATGGTTAATCTGCCACAGCACCGCATAAACACCGAGGCTATGGCTGGAAAAGCGGGGGTCGAAGAAGGTATAAACAGCGGAGAGCGCATTATCAAGGCGGTCTACAATCGCCACTGCGGCCAGCTCATCGGCAATGGAAAATTCTATGAACTGGGTATTGCACCATGAACCGGCTAAAAAATTGATGTAGTCGTCGGGGCTGGAGTGCGCCATGTTGCCCTCGGCATGACGTTGATTTTGGTAGCGCAGATAGAGATCGTAATGGCTTTGTTCAAAGGCGGCGGGTTTGATTATTGCTGTGGTTTGCCGGTTTTTTTGCAAACAACGCTTGTGATTGCGACTGGGTTTAAATTGCGCAACCGGCAAGCGCACCGGAACGCATTGCGAACAATGCGCGCATTGGGGACGGTAAACGTCATCCCCGCTACGCCTGAAACCATGAGCGATAAGTTGCGAATAAACGGCGCTATTAAGTTTGAATGCGGGATTAACAAACGCCGTTTGCGCTTGCTCACCCTCTAAATAACTGCAAGGGTGCGGACCGGTAATCAATAAAGGAACAGAAGTCATAATGGTTGCCGTTGTCGATTCAGGAGGTATTTAGTCGCCGGATGCGGAAATAGACGACATCATACTCGATGCCTACCTTGTCATGTTAATGCTTGGCGGTTCTGTCCTGGAATTCCTTAAACCACGCGTTTGCCTGCTGCCGTAATGGCCTGCTGGAAAGCCCCGGCGGGTCAAAATGCAAAGTTTATACGGCGGATAGGCTGCGGCGGTAACAAGATAGTTTCGGGCAATGGTTCCCGTCGACGTTGCAATCGACGGTCAGCGGCGCGCATAAAGCAGAGGCATTCGAGAAACCCTTATTTTAGTGAGATTTATTTCCAATAAAATGGGGATTATTATATAAAACAAATAAATTCCATTAACCGCACTCTAATTTTCCACTGCGGGAGTTTTCATCGAACACGCTTAAACAGTGTTGGCAAGAAGTGGGGGCTATTATGCGTTTAAATAAACCTTTGTTAAAACCGGAAACGGCGATTGTTAATAGCGACAATGAAGCGAAAGGAAGCGCCGAGCATTGTAATTTTCAAATGGCGAGTAATTTAGACAACGGTAAAGCCAGGCTAATTTATAGTCTGTGTCATTTTCCCGCCACTGCGTTATGGTTGCTGCATCGATACGGAGCCGACGCTTATCTGCCTGAGCAGTCTGACGAAACGGCACTGACGACGGCTCTAGCCGAAATCAAGCGCCATTACTTGCAGGCAAGCCTGTCGTTTTCAGGTCGAGGCATCAACCGCGAAGCCGAAGCCGATGAAAAACAACCTTTAATCGAGGCGTTGCAAGCCTTTCCTTTTTCGCTTGAAGACCTGCTAGTGCTGACGGAACTTATTATTTATGCTTTCAAGACTCGAAACGATTGCCATCAAACCGTTAGTCAGGATGTTAAAAGCCGTGCCGAGTTGATTGTTAAACGGCTGGAAGGATCAAACCGGCGCGGCAAGTTAAATTTGCCTGATATAATCGACGCCATGCGCGCCAGTCGATTCGATGAGCAATTTCTCTTTTTAACCGCTGCGGATATGCAGCAATACGTGACTGAGATAATTATCGCCGAACAGCTTTGGTTAAGTTCAAGGCAAGCCTTGGCGGAGGCAAATTCCGGCTTGGTTTTATTCATAGCCAACCAGTATAAGTCTGGCTTCTTAGACTTTGACGATTTGGTGCAGGAAGGCCAAACCGGCTTATTAAGAGCTATCGATAAATTCGACCACCGCTTGGGTTTTCAATTTTCAACCTATGCGGCTTATTGGGTTAAACAAGCTATGTCCCGCGCCCTGTCTCGTTGCGAAAGAGTGGTGCGGGTGCCTTGCGAGCAGGTGGCTAATATTCATAAAGTGCTGCGCGCCAAAAACGCACTGCTTTCGAAAACGGGTAGGGAGCCTTCGATTAAACAATTAGCCGAATACGCAAACATACCCGGCGAGCAAATAAATGCTATTTTATGCACTTCGCAAACGGCAATATCGTTGGAAAGTCAGGATGACGATGACGAATCATTAGCGCCTATCGATTTTTTAGAACAGCAGGTTTTTACTCACCCGTTTAAAAAAATAGAGCAATCGGATCTTAAAGCGTGGATAGCCAAGGCCATTAAAATCCTCGACCCACGGGAATTAAAGGTTATTTGTTGTCATTTCGGCGTCAATACCGATAATGAAATGACATTGCAGGAAATTGGCGCAGAACTTAACTTAACCAGAGAGCGGGTTAGGCAGATTCAGGTGAAGGCGCTCAATAAGATGAAACTCAGCTATGGTAAGCAATTAATGAGTTTTTTATGATTAACGCTCGTTAGTAAGCATAACCAGGAGATACACATGAAGAAATATTTGTTTAATATTCTGATTTTCGGCGTCGTTATTGCCGGCGGATATTTGATCTACGACCGCGTCCACTCCACGCCCCCGATAGAAAATACCCTAGCTTATTCCGATTTTATCAGCAAAGTAAAACATGGCCAGGTTGAGCGGGTGGAAGTGTCCGGCCAACAAATTGGCGTTCGAACTTCGGACGGCCAAAACTATCAAACCTTTAATCCCGGCGATGGGCATTTAATTGACGATCTTCTGAGTGCCGGCGTTCAAATAAGAACAATTCCTCCCGAGCAGGAGACCTTTCTGATGCGCGTCTTCATCTCCTGGTTTCCTATGCTGTTAATGATTGTGGTGCTGGTCATTTTCATGCGCAGGACGCAAGGCGGCATGGGCGGCGGCGGTTTCGGCAAAAGCAAGGCCAAGCTGCTTGAAGAAGATAAAATGACCGTTCACTTTAGTGACGTTGCCGGTTGCGAAGAAGCCAAAGAAGAAGTGGCCGAGCTGGTCGATTTTCTGCGCGATCCGCAAAAGTTTCAAAAACTGGGCGGGCAAATACCGCGCGGCATTTTGATGGTCGGGCCGCCGGGGACCGGTAAAACCCTGATTGCCCGAGCCATTGCCGGTGAAGCGGGAGTCAAATTTTTTACCATTTCAGGCTCGGATTTTGTCGAAATGTTCGTCGGCGTCGGTGCGTCCAGGGTTAGGGATATGTTTGCCCAAGCCAAGGAACATGCGCCTTGCATTATCTTTATCGACGAGATCGATGCGGTCGGCCGTCAGCGCGGCGGTCCGGGCATGGGCGGCGGTAATGACGAACGGGAGCAAACCCTCAATCAATTGCTGGTGGAAATGGATGGATTCAACGGCAACGAAGGCGTTATCGTGATCGCCGCAACCAACCGCGCCGACGTGCTGGACAAGGCTTTACTCAGGCCGGGTCGTTTCGACCGTCAGGTCAACGTCGGCTTGCCCGATGTACGCGGACGCGAGCAAATCCTGAACGTGCATATCAAAAAAGTGCCTGCGGCTGCCGATGTCGAATTGAAATACCTTGCCAGGGGAACCCCCGGCTTTTCAGGCGCCGATCTTGCCAATGTGGTCAATGAAGCGGCGCTGTTTGCCGCTCGTTCCAACAAGCAGGAAGTCGGCATGAGCGACCTTGAAAAAGCCAAGGATAAAATTCTGATGGGTGCGGAGCGGCATACAATGGTGATGACCGAAGAGGACAAATTGTTAACCGCTTATCATGAAGCGGGGCATTGTATCGTCGGGCAGACGTCTCCTGAGCATGACGCCGTTTACAAAGTCAGCATCATGCCTAGAGGCAGAGCCTTAGGTATCACCATGTTCCTGCCCGAAAGGGATCAATACAGCGCCAGCAAACGCAAACTGGAAAGCCAGATCGCCAGTTTGTTCGGCGGCAGAATTGCCGAGCTGATGATTTACGGCGGCGACCGCGTGACTACCGGCGCATCGAACGATATTGAGCGCGCCACCGAATTGGCCCGCAACATGGTTACGCGCTGGGGCTTTTCCGAAAAGCTCGGTCCGTTGGTGTATGGCGAGGAAGGCGGCCAACCGTTTATGGGGCATCCGGGCGCTCAAGGCAGTTCTGTATCGAGCAATGTCGCTCAGCTTATCGATGAAGAAATACGCTCGGTAATAGACCGCAACTATCAACGCGCTGAAACCATCCTGCAGGAAAATATCGTTATCCTGCACAAAATGGCCACTGCGCTGATGAAGTGGGAAACCATAGACCGTTTGCAAATTGAGGATTTAATGGCAGGTAAAGATCCACGTCCGCCCGAGGAAGACGAGGATTTACAAGTGAGCAAGTCTTCGGATCCGAGTAATGGCATACAAGGTCAAGCCGATAAAAAAGCCGTTAAGCCAACCGCCAATAAACCTGCCGGACAAGTTTGATACGCTATTTCCTGATTAGTAAGCTGCTTCAGCTGGCGCTGTCATACTGGCATGGATGTGAAGGTATGACTTGGCATAATGCCTAAATCGGATACGGGGGCTTCACCCTCCCTGACTCTAGATTCCGGTATCCATGCCGGAATGACGGCGTTTTTTGCGTTAGCTGAAGCATCTTTATAATCAGGTGCTATTTTAAATAATTCTCCGGTCTTATTAAGACCGGAGAAAGCTTTATTGACTGATGTTACTCACGCACTGTCCACGAAAAAACTGTAAAGTCGTGTGTTTTCCTCTACTGACGGCGTAATGCCTCTTTCCCCTTTGGTTAAGTTCAGCGCAGGCATGCCGCTGGATTACCCAGGTATCCCGGTTTTTTTCGTGGACTACGCTTTTTATTAGGAGCATGGCGTTCCCACGCTGAGTAGTGTTACGATTTTTAAGGCCTATCGGCGTGGCGCGCGGTTGAGCTGATGCCGTGCCAAAATGCGGGAGTCTTTTGGCACGGCGTTGAAAACCCTCAGGGTGGCGTTATTTTTTAGGCGCCGGTGGCGGTGAGCCGGGCGGTGGCGGCGGAATAGTCGAGGATGGCGGCTCAGCTTGACGGACGCGGTCGTTAGAGAATTGCCCCGACACCGGAACCTGATGGCCTTTGGCATACATGCATTGAATATAAGCCACATCATAGCGCTGCTGTGTTCCATACATGGAGCTGTCGGCACCGCCTGTACCGACAATGCTGCCGCCCAGTAAACCGGTGCCTGCGCCGATCGCTGCCCCGCGGCCGCCGCCGAGCGCCGCTCCGGCTGCCGCGCCTAAAGCCGTGCCGACTGCGGCGCTAGTGACGCCGCTGCTTACCCCCGCTTCGCTGGCGGAAGTGCCGCCAACCTGAAAATAAGCGTATTGTTGGCAGACCGCATCGTCGTTCCGAAACTGATCAAAAGACAGGCCGGAGCCGGGCAGCACCATGACACTGGGGCCGGTAGGCAAGCTGACGCAACCGCTGACTGCCAGTATAAGCGCAGTCGAAAATACCATAGAAAAACGCGACATATTCGGACTCCTTAACGAGGTGAGGACGGTATCGGCTCAACTTGCTGCCAACCTTTTGGGCATTCCTTGATATAAGGGTAATAGCCTTCGGGGTTGCGGCAGTAATACCAGTAGCCGGGCGGATATTGTTGGGTAGTGGGAGGCGATTGCTGAATGTAGACCGGAGGTGTTACCGGTACGGTGATCACGGTCGGCGGATAATAAGGGTAATAAAAAGGATCGCGATAAAAAGGATCACTGTAATAAGGATAAAGCGGCGCACCGAAATAAAAGCCAAAACTGGAATGGCCGTGGCGCGCCCAACTGATTTCGCTATACACGCTGAAAATCATCAGTAGTATGGTTGATAGTACGGTGGTTGTTTTCATTATTTACTCCTTATCAAAAACAGTAGCGGTGTAACTAAAGCCTGCGGATAGAAGCACTATATGAATTTAAGTTTTTTAGCTGTCGATGTGCCGCCCATTGCCGGGTGTCAATCGATTATTGTCAATAAATCCGAAACAGACCGATTTAATGCAGGTTGTCGTCCCATCGGAGGGTAATGACGAGGACAGATTTGTTTTACTCTATGTTGCCGGTAGTCGTCAAATGTGTGTGTTGTTTTCAAAACGGCGGATTCAATTTCGAAGCGCATTTCGAGTAATCATCCAGCAAAACGGCAAGGCGGATTCAACTCCGAAGTGCATCATGGGCCGCAAGTCTTCGAACAATTGTTATCCCGGATGGGCGCGCCGTTAATACGCACTGCAATAAAGCAGGCCATGCAGCATCTGGCGTTGCAGTTTGTCTTTGCAGCGTCCATGCAGGCCCCGGTGTTTCGCTATTCTTTCGATATCCTGGGGGAAGCGGCGTTGATGCAGACCGATTCCGAGCATTATTTCCATGCCGCTTGAGGCGGCGCAGGCATATCCGGGGGCGGCGGAAACCATTCTTCCAGCCGAGAGTTGTACATTAATTCATCCGGCACCGGAATTCGATGCCCTTTGCCGTACATGCACTGGATATAGCTGATGTCATAATCTTGTTGAGCATCTTCTTTGGAGTCGGGCTGCTGTTGCGACGTTGCAATCTGCGCGTGGCTAAGTTGCCTGCACGCCAGATCGTCATTATGGAACTGATCGAAGTTTTTACCGATACCCGGCAGTACCAAAACACTGGGACCGCTCGGCATCGTTGAGCAAGCGTTGAGCAAGAAAACAGACATCAGAATTATCAGGATCTGTAACATTTGGCACACCTCCGTTAAGGAACAACATTCCGCCACACCGCCGAACACTCCCTGACATAGGGATAGTAGCCGGGAGGATCGGTGCAGTAATACCAATAGCCGGGCTGCTGTTCTATGGGTTGGGGTTCAATTCTCTGCCATCCTGCCGAACATTCTTGCACATAGGGATAGTAACCGGCAGGACTTGAGCAATAGTCCCAGCTGTTCGGCCCGAATGATTGGATAGTGGGCACAGTCCCTTGATCGATATAAGCGGGAGGGCTGGAGGGCATTATGATAGACGGCGAGGAATAATAGGGTTCAAAGGAATAGTAAGGCCAGTAGTAGAATTTCGGCCGGGAATAGGGCGGATCTATAAAAAAATCGACCCGGTCATGGACATGCTGACGAAGTCTTTTTGAATGTTCGACGCCCACCCGGCCTTTTTTGAACTTGTCGCCATCGCGGGCCACGGCAGTTCCGCCGGATAACAACGCAATAACGAGCATGAACAAAATTGATAATCTTCCGGGCATCATTGTCATTTCCTCATTTACCGAAATACACTAAAGTGAGCTGGATTTTATGGTTCCCACGCTCCAGAGACTGTGAAAGAATTATCCAAATCAGTTTAAGAGCCTATTCACCACGAAGGCACGAAGTGTACAGAGGAAAATAATTGTTTTTAATTCAATGCATTGAAAACTTCGTGTTCTTCGTGGTGAACTCTTTGATATTGTTCTAAAACGAATATTTTCACAGTCTCTCCAGCGTCCCGAACCGCAGAGCGGTTCAGGCTGCATTCCCACGCAAAGCGTGGGAACGATCAGTTTATGTTTCGGGAAGTTATTACCGACCCTATCCTAAAGAGAGCTGGGTTTGGCTTCAATGCCAACCCCGTCCTCGCCAACCGCGGCTGCCGCCCCATCCATGGTCTCTCCAGCCATAGCCTCTCCAGCCTCCGCCGTAAAAGCGCGGCCTAAACCCGTAATGGCCGTAAAAGCCGGAACCATATCCGCCGTAGGGGGCATAATGGTAAGAAATGCCGACATTGTCGTACGGCGTAGCATAAATGGCGCAACCATTCAGAGTGCAGATGATCATCCCGGCAAGGGCGATGGCTAACGTTAAGCGTCTCATTGTTGGCTCTCCTCAGTCGGTTAGGCAACCTGTCTTTCGGAAATACAGTCGGGCTTGTTGCGTAGTGCTTATTTTTGAAGTGTCGGCCGCGGTTCAATCCGGGCGGAAAGCTTCAACCGGCCCAAGTAGAATCCTGCTTGCCGCACCTTATATGCAGAACGGGTCAATGAAAAATCGCTTTCATAATTCCACAATAAAATCGCCTTATCAATACGTATGACTACGGGCTGCGTGGGAATGCAGCCTGAACCGCTCTGCGGTTCGGGACGCTGGAACGTCCCTGGCCGGGTTACTGCGCAGAGCACTCAAGTACACCTCGTTCCCACGTGCTACGTCACTGCCATTAAGTTAAGCGCATGAACACCGTAGGAGCGGGCCGCGCCCGCGACCCTGGGACAGCGATTTATAAGTTGCGGCGCCATCATCGCGGGCATGGCCCGCTCCTACAACGTTTAACTTAATGACATTGACGTGCTACGTGGGAATGCAGTGCTGGACGCGCTGCGTCCCGTATATGTTGCCCATGATTCGCGGCGCAGCGCGCCTTGAAGGCATTCCCACGCGGCGCGTGGGAACGAGGAGTTGACGGTGTTTCGCAGGCATTTGTGTATAACGACGAGCGCAGAGCATGGGCACCCCAAGCGGACGTTATTATTGATGGAGTCCTAAGCATTTCTACGGATTGTACAAACGATCGGGCTTCTCTAACCTGTCTATCAATGCCAAATCAGGCTGCAAGCGCCGTCCATAGCTTTAATCGATAACATGAGGCTCCGATATGCAGAACTCCGAAGCTATTCTCGCCGCCCATCTGCTCCCATTGATCATTTATTTCGGAGCCGTAGCCGCTATCACCGGCGTCATGCTCGGCGGCGCGTATCTGTTGGGCCAAAGACACCACGCCAAAGCGGCCGACCAACCGTTTGAATCGGGCATTGTTGCTGCGGGCGACGTGCATATCCGCGTTTTAGTGCCGTTTTACATGCTCGCCATCTTTTTCGTTATTTTCGATATGGAAAGCGTGTTCCTGTTTGCCTGGTCGGTGGCATTGCAAGAAGCGGGCTGGCCCGGTTTTATCGAAGCGCTGATTTTTATCAGCGTATTAATCGCGGCATTGATTTATCTGTGGGCTGTAGGCGCTCTGGATTGGCGTACCCGCAGGCAACGCTACAGCGGACTATAGGAGGAGTCGTGCATTGGACGCTAAGCAACGCGGAGACCGATCCCGCCCCGCAACCCGGCCAGCAGACTTATGAAGAAGCGCTACGCCGCAATTTCCTGTTCGCCATGCTTGAGGATATGGTCGCCTGGGGACAAGCCAATTCCGTCTGGCCTTTCAACTTCGGCCTGTCTTGCTGCTACGTGGAGATGGCGACCGCCTTCACCAGCCGTCATGACATTGCCCGTTTCGGTTCCGAAGTGATCCGGGGATCGCCGCGCCAAGCGGATCTGATCGTCATTTCAGGGACGGTGTTTCGAAAAATGGCCCCGGTGGTCAAGCGGCTCTACGATCAACTGCTGGAACCTCGCTGGGTCATATCGATGGGTTCCTGCGCCAACTCCGGCGGCATGTATGACATTTACAGCGTCGTGCAAGGCGTGGACAGGTTTTTACCGGTGGACGTTTATGTGCCGGGCTGTCCGCCCAGGCCGGAAGCGTTGCTGCAAGGCTTGATGCTGTTGCAGGATGCGATAGGCCAGGAAAGACGCCCGTTAAGCTGGGTGGTCGGCGATCAAACGGTGATCAAAGCGCCCAAGCCCAGTTACCGCGATTTACTGACGGAAGAGCGGATGCGTACCCGGCAGTTGAGAGATCCGGACGAGATATAGCTGGCTCAATAAACCTAAAAACGGCGATCAGTCCACGAAAAACACGAAAGACACGAAAGACACGAAATAAATCAGCATGTTGTATTGGTTAAGACTTCATTTCTTGGGGGTAATCATTTACAGCTTGGTGTCTTCTTGAATATTTTCGTGCTTTTTGTGTTTTTCGTGGATAAATGAAAATGAATGGGAGGAATACATTGGACGGTAACGCTGACAACATCGCTATTCCTACCGACTCGCCGCAGATCGTGCGCGAACTGACGGAACGAACCGGCAGTAATGACTTTGTCATCCAGCCGACCCGCGACGGCATAACCACGCTGTGGATTCTTAAGCAAAACCTGCGCGCGACTCTCCGCTATTTAAAAGCATCCTATGTATTACTGTTCGACCTGACCGCTATCGACGAGCGTCAGCGCACGCACCGGCAAGGCCTTCCCGCCAGCGAATTTACCGTCGTCTATCATTTGCTGTCGTTCGACCGCAACGAGGATATTCGGCTCAAAGTCGCGTTGAGCGAAACCGATTTGTCCGTCCCGACGATCAGCGACATGTGGCCCTCGGCCAATTGGTACGAGCGCGAAGTATGGGATATGTTCGGCGTCGTCTTTGACGGTCACCCGCATCTCAAACGCATCATCATGCCGCCGACCTGGCAAGGACATCCGCTACGCAAGGATCATTATGCCCGTGCGACCGAAATGGAGCCTTTCAGCCTTTCCGACCAGCAGCAGGACATCGAACAAGACGCGTTGCGCTTCGTGCCGGAGGATTGGGGCATGCGGCGGCACAGCGAAGATAGCGATTTCATGTTCCTGAATATGGGCCCCAACCATCCCAGCGTACATGGCGTGTTCCGTATCGCCTTGCAACTGGATGGCGAGGAGATCGTCGATGCGCTGCCCGACATCGGCTATCACCATCGCGGCGCGGAAAAAATGGGCGAACGCCAGTCCTGGCACACCTACATCCCTTACACGGATAGGGTCGATTATCTGGGCGGTTCGATGAACAACCTGCCTTACGTGCTGGCCGTGGAGCAACTGGCCGGAATCGAAGTTCCGGAACGCGCCCAGGTTATCCGCGTGATGATCTGCGAACTCTACCGTCTTGCCAGTCACCTGTTGTTTTACGGCACTTACGCCCAGGATTTGGGGCAGATGTCGCCGATCTTTTATATGTTTATCGATCGCGAAAAGGTGTTCGATATACTGGAATCGATCAGCGGCGCGCGCATGCATTCAAGTTACTTCCGGATCGGCGGCGTCGCGCTGGATTTGCCTAAAGGTTGGGATAAACGCATACGCGAATTTATCGACTATTTACCGGCCCGGCTGGATCAATATGACAAGCTGGTGCTGCAAAACAGCACGCTCAAGCGCCGCACCCAAGGCATCGGCGCGTATAACACTGCGGAAGCCATCGATTGGAGCGTGACCGGCGCGGGCCTTCGGGCCACCGGATTGGCATGGGATTACCGCAAAGCGCGTCCTTACTCCGGCTACGAAAACTACGAATTTGAAATACCCACCGGCCATCGCGGCGACTGTTACGACCGTTGCACCGTGCGGGTCGAGGAGATGCGCCAGAGCCTTCGCATCATCAAGCAATGCCTCGATAACATGCCGGAAGGGCCTTACAAGGCCAGTCATCCATTGACCACGCCGCCGCCCAAAGAAAAAACGCTGCATGATATAGAAACCCTGATCCAGCATTTTCTCGCCGTGAGCTGGGGGCCGGTGATTCCCGTCGGCGAGTCCTGCGTAACCATCGAAGCGACCAAGGGCCTGAATGCCTACTATCTGACCAGCGATGGCGGCGGCATGTCGTATCGCACCCGTATTCGCACGCCGTCCTTCCCGCATTTGCAGATGATTCCGATGATGTGCCGGGGCATGATGGTTCCCGACCTGGTGGCGATATTGGCCAGTATCGATTTTGTGATGGCCGACGTGGACCGCTGAGATGAACGAGCCAATTTTTGAAGGATTAAGCCTCGCCGAAATCCGGGAGATTAACGCCGAGATGAGTCATTACGAAAATAAAACCGCCGTCTCCATCGAAGCGTTGAAAATCGTCCAAAAACACCGGCGCTGGGTTTCCGACCCATGCCTGATTGCCGTGGCCGAGCTGTTGGAACTATCAGCGGCGCAACTGGAAGGGGTGGCGACTTTTTACAACCTGATTTACCGGCAGCCGGTCGGCAAGACCGTCATTCATTATTGCAACAGCGTCACCTGTTGGATGCTGGGCAGCGACCAAGTAGGCGAAAGCTTGTGTCGGCATTTGAACGTCGAGTTGGGCGAAATGTCCGCGGACGGCGAATACACAATATTGCCGATTGTCTGCCTGGGCGCTTGCGACCATGCGCCGGTCGTGATGGTGGGCAATGAGCTGAAGTTCGACATCACCGAAGATGCCGTTAACGAGATTTTCGGAAGGTGAGGCGCTATGGAAATAATGGATAAGCCGCTGACTAAAAACATCCGCCCGGATCGCGCTTTTGCGACGCTGGCCGATTACGAGAGCACCGGCGGTTATCAAGGATTGCGCAAGACAATCTCCCAGTTGCAGCCGAAAGACGTGCAGCAATGGGTTAAGGATGCTGGGTTGCGGGGCAGGGGCGGCGCGGGATTCGGCACCGGACTTAAATGGAGCTTGGTTCCTTTGGATGATTTATCGCAAACGCGCTATCTGGTTGCCAATGCCGATGAAATGGAGCCGGGAACCTTCAAGGACAGGCTACTGCTGGAGCAGGACCCGCACCAGCTGATCGAGGGTATGATCATTGCGGCCTATGCCATTCAAGCCCAGAAGGCCTATATCTTCCTGCGCGGGGAATACCACCTTGCCAAGCTTCGTCTCGAACAGGCTTTGCTGGAAGCCAAGTCTAAAGGTTACCTGGGCGAGCATATTTTGAATTCCGCGTTCAACCTGGAGATAGTCCTGCATACCGGCGCAGGGCGTTATATCTGCGGCGAGGAAACGGCGCTGCTCAATGCGCTGGAAGGCAAGCGGGCCACGCCCCGCGCCAAGCCGCCGTTCCCGCTGGTCAGCGGGCTTTGGGGCAAGCCGACCGTGGTCAATAACGTCGAAACCTTGTGTAATGTACCGCATATTTTGCATTACGGCGTCGAGTGGTATCAGGGGCTGGCGCGAGGCGTCGATAAGGGCACCAAGCTGTTCGGAGCCAGCGGCCGCGTCAAGCATCCCGGTTTGTGGGAACTGCCTATGGGTACGCCTATCCGGGAAATCATCGAGCAACATGCCTGCGGCATGCGCGACGGTTACACGCTGCGCGGTTTTTTGCCCGGCGGCGCATCGACCGACTTTATGCTGCCGGAACACCTGGATGTGGTCATGGATTTCGAGGCCGTCGCCAAAGCAGGCAGCCGGATGGGTACCGGGGTCATCATCGTTCTCGACGACAAGACCTGCCCGGTAAAAATGGTGCTGAACCTGGAACAGTTTTTCGCCCAGGAATCTTGCGGTTGGTGTACGCCGTGCCGGGACGGTCTGCCGTGGACGGTGACCTTGCTAAAAGACATCATCGCCGGGAAAGGCCGCATCGAAGATCTTGATACCTTGGCCGGATTAACCCGCATGCTGGGGCCGGGAAATACCTTTTGCGCATTGGCCCCCGGAGCCGTCGAGCCGCTGCAAAGCGCGCTTAAATATTTTCGCGCGGATTTTGAACGCTACATCGCAATGGAGCGTGCGTAATGGCCCGTATTGAAATCGACGGTCAGCCTTATGATGTCCTGGACGGTAACAACCTGCTGTCCGCCTGTCTGTCGCTGGGTCTGGATTTGCCTTATTTTTGCTGGCATCCGGCATTGGGTTCGGCGGGCGCTTGTCGGCAATGCGCGGTTATCCAGTACAAGGATGCCGAAGACAAACATGGGCGCTTGGTCATGGCCTGCATGACGCCAGCGGCGGATAAGATGAGAATTTCGATAGCCGCCGAACCGGCGCGGCAATTTCGCAGCGACAACATCGAACTACTGATGACCAACCATCCCCACGATTGTCCAGTCTGCGAGGAAGGCGGCGAATGTCATTTGCAGGATATGACGGTCATGACCGGCCACACTGTCCGCCGCTACCGGGGCCTGAAACGAACCCATAACAACCAGAACCTCGGTCCCTTTATCAATCACGAAATGAACCGTTGCATCGCCTGCTACCGCTGCGTGCGGTTCTACGACGACTATGCCGGAGGGAATGATCTTCAGGTGTTCGGCATGCATAACAATGTCTATTTCGGCCGTTTTGAGGATGGCGCGCTGGAAAGCGAATTCAGCGGCAATCTGGTCGAGGTTTGTCCTACCGGCGTTTTCACCGACAAGCCCTTTAGCGCCCATTATGCGAGGAAGTGGGATTTGCAGACCGCGCCATCGGTTTGCGCGCATTGCGGCCTGGGCTGCAACACCGCGCCCGGCGAACGCTACGGCGAGCTCAGGCGCGTGATCAACCGCTATAACGGCGAGGTCAACGGCTATTTTCTCTGCGACCGGGGGCGCTTCGGTTACGGTTTTGTCAACAGCCCCAAGCGCATTCTTAAACCGCGGCTCAACGATCAGGAGATCAGCGCCGAGGCGGCGGAAAGCCATTTCCGTCAACTGCTGAAAGCCGACAAACCGGCGATCGGGATCGGTTCGCCACGCGCCTCGCTGGAAGCCAATTTCGCTTTGCGCACGCTGGTTGGCGAAGAAAATTTCTTCCTCGGTTTGGAGGATACCGAACATATCTTACTTAACACCATTGTCGAATTGATGCGTCACGGCGGCATCCATTCCCCGTCGCTGAGGGAAGTCGAACAGGCCGATGCGGTGCTGATTCTCGGCGAAGATGTGACCCACAGCGCCCCAAGGCTGGCGCTTTCGTTGCGGCAGGCGGCGCGCCATGCTTCATTCGATCTGGCCGCTAGCCTGCACCTATTGCCTTGGCAGGATGCGGCGGTCAGGAATCTGGAGAATCAGGCCCAAAGTCCGGTATTTATCGCGAGCATTTGCGCCACCCGCCTGGATGACGTGGCCGCGAACACGTATCGCGGCAGCCCTGAAGACATTGCCCGTCTGGGCTTTGCGATCGCCCATTGTCTTGACGAGTCGGCTCCCGCGCCTGCCGCTTTGGGCGATGCCGAACAAGCGCTGGCAGTCATCATTGCCGACAGCCTGAAACAGGCGAAACGTCCGCTGATCGTATCGGGAACCCGTTGCGCTAGCCTCGACGTCATTCAGGCGGCCTATAACGTCGCCAAGTCGCTGCCGATAACAGACAAACAACTGACGTTCACCGTTCCCGAATGCAACAGTCTTGGCTTGGCAATCATGGGCGGAGCAAGCTTGCAGCAGGCTTTCGAACGGATCGGCACCGGTTTGGCCGATAGCGTGATTATTCTTGAGAACGATCTCTACCGCCGGGTGCCGAGACCGGAGCTGGATAGGTTTCTGGAAACCGCCGCGCATGTGGTCGTCATCGACAGCCTGGAAAATAAAACCGCCGCGCAAGCCGAGTTGCTGCTGCCTGCGGCGGTTTTCGCCGAATCCGAAGGCACTTTGGTCAATAATGAAGGTCGGGCCCAGCGTTATTTCCCGGTTTATCCCGCGACAGAGCCGGTGCGCGGCAGTTGGCAATGGCTGACGAGTGTCATGGTCGATTCTCAATGGCGTCTTGATGCCCTTACAGCAGCTTGCGCAAGCACGTTCTCCGATCTTGCCGCCATCATCCGGGCCGCGCCGGGCTCGGATTACACCGTCAAGGGCAGCAAGATCCCGAGACAACCCCACCGCTACAGCGGCCGTACCGCGATGCATGCCGACATCAAGGTTGGCGAACCCGGCCAGCCGCAGGATATGGAAACGCCGTTCGCTTTTTCGATGGAAGGCGATACGGCCCAAGTCCCGCCGGCTTTAGTGCCGGTCATCTGGGCGCCGGGCTGGAACTCCAATCAGGCGATCAACAAATTCCAGCAACAAACCGGCGGCCATCTGCGTGACGGAGATCCCGGCGTGCGGTTGTTTGAAGCAGCCGGTACGCTGGATTGGTTCGGCGATATTCCGCCAGCCTTCAAACCGGAACCAGGCCGGTGGCGGGTCATGCCTTTGCCGCACATTTTCGGCACTGAGGAGCTAAGCCAGCAATCGCCATCGATAGCCGAACGGCTACCCGCTTTTTGTGTTTTTCTGAATTTTTTGGATGCGGAAACACTGGGCGTCGATAGCGGCGACCCAGTGGAAATCAGCAGTCTTTTAGGCATATCGATTCTAAAGATTCCGGTACAGATCGAACCTACCCTGCCACAAGGCTTGCTTGGCATAACAGCGGGATTGCCCGCATTCCAGGCCATGAAAATCTGGACTCAGGTAACGGTAAAGAAAGTGAATCAGGAGGATCGGTTATGAATGCCGGCCTTGGCGATGCAACCGATATTATCGGCATTCTGGTTTCGGCGATCGTCGTTGCGGCGCTGCTGGTTTGGGTGGAACGCCGTCTGCTGGCGCTCTGGCAGGATAGGCTTGGCCCCAACCGGGTCGGGCCGTTCGGATTGATGCAGGTGGCGGCGGACATGATCAAAATGTTCTTCAAGGAAGACTGGATACCGCCTTTCGCCGACAAGCCGGTATTCGTGCTGGCCCCGACCATCGTATTCATCACCATGCTGACCGGTTTCGCCGTGATTCCGTTTGCGCCGGGCGTCGGCATCATCGATTTCAACTTCGGGCTGCTTTACTTGCTGGCGCTGTCCTCGCTGTCGGTCTACAGCATCGTGCTGGCGGGCTATGCGTCCAACAACAAATACTCGCTGCTCGGCGGCCTGCGTGCCGCGGCGCAAACCGTCAGTTACGAGGTGTTCATGGGCATTTCGATCATGGGCGTGGTGATGCTGTCCGGCACCTTTAATTTGAGGGAGATTGTCGAAGCCCAGCGAGGCGGCTGGTTCATCGTTCCCCAGTTTTTCGGCTTTATCGTCTTCCTGATTGCGGTCGTCGCGGAGAGCCGCAGGGCTCCGTTGGATCTGCCGGAAGCCGAACAGGAGCTGGTTGCCGGTTTCCATACCGAGTATTCCGGCATGAAATTCGGCATGTTTTTCGTCGGCGAGTATCTCGGCATTACGCTCAGTTCGGCGATGATCGTGACGCTGTTTTTCGGCGGCTGGCTGGGGCCCTGGCTGCCGCCGTTGCTATGGTTTTGCCTGAAAACCGCGGTCGGCATCATATTCTTTATTCTGCTGCGGGGGGCGTTGCCGCGGCCCCGCTACGATCAACTGATGGCTTTCGGCTGGAAAGTGCTGCTGCCGGCGGCGTTGTTGAATTTGCTGGTTACCGGCGCAGTGGTCTTGTTGATGCGCAGTCCGCTAGTTGCTAATTCCCAAGCTGGAGTTCTCGTCGTTATACACAAATCCAGTTGTCCCCCAGAACGTCGTCATACCGGGATGCCGGTATCCAGTGCCATGGACGGTAACTTGGCGTTGAGTCACAGGAAGTTTCACCTCCCTGTGCCTGGGTTCCGGCATCCCTGCCAGAACGACGGCGTCTCGCAGATACTTGTGTATAACGACGAGCGCTCTGCGTGGGAATGCAGCCTGAACTGCTCTGCGGTTCGGGACGCTGGAGCGTCCCTGACTGGGTTAGGAATGAGCATGAAATAATTTGAACAACTCGCGCCGCAAGTTTTCAGCGGGAGTGCAAGCTTTGCTTGTTCTTGCAGGCAAAGCCTGCACTCCGGCTATTGGCAACTTGCTCAAGTTATATTGTGCATGTTCCTTACCACGCAGAGCGTCACTGCCCTTAAGTTAAGCACATCGACACTCCGTAGGAGCGGGCCGCGCCCGCGATATTTGCACAGCGATTGCAGCGTTATAGCGTTATAGCGTTATAGCGTTATAGCGTTATAGCGTCATCATCGCGGGCACGGCCCGCTCCTACAAGGCTTAACTTAATGGCAGTGACGCTCTGCGTGCGTTGTACCGTGTACCTTACGCGGGTTCCCAAGCTCCCGCTTGGGAACCCAGTGAGCAAAGCTCCAGCTTTGCGAGCCGGGAAGCTAGAGCTTCCCGTACTGAATTCCCAAGCAGGAGCTTGGGAACTAGCGCGCAGGACAGGGAGCTTTTTTCTGTGGCTGGACGGGGTTTGCAACCCCGTCCGAAACGTTTGACGGATGAAGATATGGCAGTAGTTATCGAAAACGGTAGGGACGGGGGTGCAACCCCCCGTCCCGCTCGCGGACTGTGAAAGTATTATCCAAATTAGGCTAAAAACATTTTTTACCACGAAGGCACGAAGAACACGAAGTTTTCAATGTATTGAATTTAAACGATTGTTTTTCTTCGTGTCCTTCGTGTCTTCGTGGTGAATTCTTTAATTTTTTCTAAA
>DAINRH010000051.1:0-22793 GCA_036741905.1 Methylobacter sp.
TTATAAACGGCCGCTGGGCTATGTGTTTCAGGAAGCCAACCTGTTTCCGCATTTAACGGTGCGGGATAACCTGCATTACGGTTTGAAGCGGATTAAGCAAAATTCAGGCACGGTCAAACTGGAGCACACCCTTGAACTGCTGGGCATCGGTCACTTACTTGAGCGCATGCCCGGACACCTGTCCGGCGGCGAACGGCAGCGGGTCGCTATCGCCAGGGCCTTGGCGTTGAACCCTGAAGTCCTGCTGATGGACGAACCGCTGGCGTCGCTGGATTTCAAGCGTAAACAGGAAATCCTGCCGTTTTTAAGCCGCCTGCATCAGCAATTGGACATTCCGGTGCTGTACGTCACCCATTCCCAGCAGGAAGTCGCGCAACTGGCCGACACGCTGGTGATCATGGAAGACGGTCGGGCGCTGGCTTCGGGGCCGCTGTCGGAAACGCAAAGCCGTCTCGACGTGCCGCTGGCGCAAGATCGGGAAGCCGCCACGGTTTGGCAGGCGACCGTCGCCGAGCATGAAACCGACTATCACCTGACCCGCGTCGCCTTTGCCGGTGGCTCGCTGAGCCTGCCGGCGGTCGATGCCCCGGTCGGCACGCCATTACGGGTACAGATTTACGCCCGCGATGTCAGCATCGCCGTTGAAGCGCCAACCGCCACCAGCATACTCAATGTGCTGCCCGCGACCATCACCGGCATCGCCGACGGTCGCGACGGCCAGAGCGTGGTGCGGTTGCAGGTCGGCGATCAGGCGCTACTGGCGCACATCACCCGTAAATCGGCGCTGTTGCTGGGTTTGCAGATCGGCATGGCGGTTTATGCGCAGATCAAGGGTACATCGATATTAAATTAATCCAGGAGATTCATCATGAAAGCAAGTGCTAGAAATCAATTTACCGGTACTGTCAGCCAAGTCATTATCGGCGCAGTGAATGCCGAAGTTCATATCGGCTTGAAAGGCGGGGAAACCCTCGTCGCTTCTATTACCAAGGAATCCGTCGAAACGCTGGGCATCAAGACCGGCCTTGACGTTATCGCCTTGGTCAAGGCCCCGCAAATCATCATTGTCACCGATTTCGGCGGCTACCGGCTTTCGGCGCGCAACCAGCTGCAAGGCACGGTAACCCAGGTTAAGCCCGGCGCGGTCAACGCCGAAGTCGATATCGAGTTAAGAGGCGGCGAACAGGTTGCCGCCACCGTGACCAATGACAGCGTCGAAACCCTGGGCTTGAGCAAAGGCAAACCGGCCACTGCGGTGTTCAAGGCCGGAGCCGTGATTCTGGCTGTTAAGGGCTGATGTTCGTGTAACCTTTTCTCGTTCCCACGCGCTGCGTCACTGCCATTAAGTTAAGCACATCGACACTCCGTAGGAGCGGGCCGCGCCCGCGATATTTGCACAGCGATTGCAGCGTTATAGCGCCATCATCGCGGGCGCGGCCCGCTCCTACAAGGCTTAACTTAATGGCGGTGACGCGCTGCGTCCCGTATACGCAAAACGACGCAGAACCAACAAGATTTTTCAACGATTGAGAAAGGCGCGCACGGTACGCCTTACGGCTGCGAAAACTTCTTATAAGGTGTGTATTTCCCTATACACGCTGCCTGTGACTCGCGGCGTAGCGCGCCTTAACTGGATTTCCACGCCTGTCCTGAGCTTTGTCGAAGGGCAATTACTTTATTGTTGTTCGTATGCCTGCTTTAAAGTTTTTATGTCGATTTTCTTCATTTGCATCATAGCTTGCATCACCCTTCCCGCTTTTGCCGGATCAGGGTCGCTCAATAATTCAATGAGGGCATTGGGAACAATCTGCCAGGACACGCCAAATTTGTCGTCCAGCCAAGCGCATTGATTTTCTTTTCCGCCTTCGGAAAGTTTATCCCAATACTCGTCCACCTCCGCTTGCGTTTCACAATGTACGACAAACGAAATGGCGGGCGAGAACGTGTACATCGGGCCGCCATTGAGCGCCGTGAATACTTGCCCGTCAAGCTCGAATGTTGCGGTCAGCACCGTGCCCTTCGGTCCCGGCCCGGCATCGCCATAACGATTGACGCTCAAGACTTTCGAGTTCTTAAAAACAGAAACATAAAAATTCATCGCCTCTTCGGCTTGATGATCGAACCACAGGAACGGGGTGATTTTTTGCATAATGGTTTACTCCTAAATTTAATTTAAATAAGCGACTGGAACTAGACCTTCGGTTCGCTCATCTCGAAGTAGTGGATAGGGCGGATTTCAATGCCCCAGCCAAACTGCTCGCCCGCGCTCACTTGCGTAGTCGGATGCAGGGAAGCCACCCGGATCGCTTCCTCCATGTCCTGTGCTTCTATGAGGAATGCGCTGCCTATCGTCCCCTTGGTTTCAATAAAAGGGCCGTCGGTGATCCTCACTTTCCCGTCCACGCGCCGCAAGCATTTGCTCTCCAAGACAAGACCGACATCAACAAGCAAATGGCCGCTCCTGTAGAATTCCTCCAGGTGGGGCTGACATTCACGCATGGCAGCATCGGTTTCGGCCTTAGGGCCGGCATTCATTTTCTCTGGATCGAAGTAACCCAAACATAAATATTTCATAGCGTCCTCACGGTGTGTTCCGGCTCGCGAAGCCGTCACACCTTTTCGGCAATCGCCTTTAACGCCGCCAGACTTTCCTCGAATTTCCCGCCGATCATCTTGTCCATGCTGCACACCAGCCCCATCAATTTCGAGATGTAGGGGCTCGGGCCGAAAATCGCCTGCGTGACCCGTGTCGAGCCGCCGTCGGCTTGCAGCGTGAACTCCAAAGTATTCCGGGCGGCGAAAGGTTTGATGAAATCCATCTTGATCGTAATCCTGGACGGCGTTGATTCGATGATCTCCATGCGCCCCCGGCCGATCTCCTTGTTGCCCTCCCATTCATACATCGCGCCTGGGCCGCCGGCCGCGCCGCTATAGACTCTCATCATCCCCGGATCTACTTTTTCCCAAGCCGACCAGGTCTGCATGATGTGCAGGTCATTGATCAGCGGAAAAATCATTTCCGGCGCCGCCTTGACGCTGATCGAACGTTGAACACGGAAAGTGTCGGGCTTGGTCGCGGCATAGATCAGCACTGCAACAAGTGACACGGCCAATAGGATGATGATGGTCTTGATCATGGTTTTCTCCTGTAACGTATTAAATCGGCAAACCGGCAATCTCGATCACCGGTCGAACTTCGACGGTCCCCTTGCGCGCCATCGGAATTTTCTCGGCAATACCGATGGCATCGTCGAGATTCTTGGCATCGACCAAGTAGTAGCCGCCCAGTTGTTCGCGGGTTTCCGCGAATGGGCCGTCGGTCACGAAGCGTTTGCCCTCGCGCACCCTGACGCTGGTCGCCATTGAAGTGGGTTGTAACGGGCCGGCAGCCAGATACTGTCCATTCGCTTTGAGCTGATGCGCAAGCCGGGTGGACTCGACGTAACAGGCTTCCCGCTCGGCCTCGTCCAGCTCATGTTCTTCATGGTAAATCAATAACATATATTTCATAACCTTCTCCGCGGTTGCATAGTTAGCCTTGGCATGTTGCGCCCGGCTCCATGTAAAAAAATTCCCAAATGTGGCCATCCAGGTCCTGAAACCCATGCCCATACATGAAGCCGTGGTCTTGCGGCTCGTTATAAAGGGTTCCGCCCGCGGCGACGGCTTTTCTTACCATTTCATCGACGTCTTCCCGGCTCTGCGAAGACAAGCCCATCAGCACCTCTGTGCTTTTCGTGGCATCGCAAATGGCTTTGGGCGTGAAAGTCTTGAACAACGCTTCGGTCAACAGCATGACAAAGATGTCATCGCTGACGACCATGCAAGCGGCAGTCTCGTTGGTAAATTGGGGATTGTATTCGTAGCCGAGTTCGGTAAAAAACGCCATCGAATGAGCCAGATTTTTTACCGGCAGATTCACGAAAATTTGAGCAGCCATATTAGCTCCTGTTAAAAATTGATTAAAAAATAACCTGCTTAGTAAGCTGCTTCAGCTAGCGCCGTCATACCGGCATGGATGCCGGAATGACGGCGTTTTTTGCGTTAGCCGAAGCCTCTTTATAATCAGGAAAAATAAACTATCGGCAAGTAGGACGTCGGCAGCGTCAAACCTGATGCGCGGCGAAGAAAGCCTGCATTCTGCTTTGGTATTCGCCCGGATCGACATCTTCGACGTGTGTGGCGATTAACCAATGATGGCCGAAAGGATCGACCAGCGAGCCCATCCGATCGCCCCAGAATTGATTTTCGACGGGCATCGTTTCTTTAGCCCCTGCCTTGATTGCTTCTGAAAATGTGGCATCGGCATCGGTTACGTAGAGATGCAACTTAACCGTACTGCCGCCCAGTGTTTCAGGAGAGGTCGAGGCGCAATTCGGATATTCGTCCGAGATCATGAATATCGAATCGCCGATTTTAAATTCGGCGTGGGCGATTTCCCCGTCCGGCATATTGAGGCGGAATATCTCGGTGGCGCCGAAGGCTTTTTGGTAGAACTCCAGCGCATCCGATGCGCCTTTGACTGTCAGGTAGGCGGTTAGCGTATGGCAGCCGTCAGGTATGGGTTTAATGTTTGCGGTCATGCTCGTTCTCCTGTTTAGGGTTGAGTGGTTGAAAATTTTGCCTGCACCGTTAGTCGAATGGCGGCCGCCGGAATCGACATGACCGCCAAAAAAATTTTTGCCGAGATCCTCTCCGCCACTATTTTCAGGCTACCGCGAGGCATCCGCATCGACAAACCCGAGCGCTTGCAGCGTTTGTTCGTCCTCCGCAACCGGCCTCACTTCGACACAGCCGTGCTTCGCCCCAGGAATCCGCGAGGCCACCTGTATCGCTTCGTTTAGATCCCGAGCCTCGATCAGGTAGTAGCCGCCGAACTGTTCCTTGGTCTCGGCAAATGGGCCGTCGGTAGTGGCGACCTTACCGTTCCGCACCCGCAGCGTAATCGCGGCGCTGGGCGGCAATAGCCGGTTGCAGCCAAGGTAGTGACCGCTGTCTCTGATGGCTTGGGTAAATTCCGAGTATTCTTCGAAGTGCTTCTTTGCAACGGCCTCTGTCATCTGCTCCATGACGGTTTCCGCGCAAATCAGGCATAGGTATTTCATAGTCGACTCCTCCGGTTAGTAAAAAACTGTGTAACTAAGTGCCTGAATATAAGTTTCCAACTCTCGTTTAAAGCCGGAGTGCAGGCTTTGCCTGCTTTGCAAGCAGAGCTTGCACTCCAATATACTCGAAAACTTTAGCTCGATTACTTATTCAGCGTATGCTGAAAATGACGCACGCCACCACGTAGGAGCGGGCCATGCCCGCGATGAGAGGCTTTACCACTTCCATCGCGGGCATAGCCCGCTCCTACAACGATTTATTAACGGCATTGAGCATAACGCTGAATAGTTACAAAACTGTTTGCATCGGTTAGTCGTTTGGGAATGGGTAAAATCGACATAAGGCATATCAATCAAGATAATTTTTTACCTGATTAGCAAGATGCTTCAGCCAGAGACAAAATATTCGATATACCCACAGCCAGTTCCAAAAAATGCACCCGTAGAGACGCGATAAATCGCGTCTCTACGGGTGGTTGGCCGAAGCATCTTGCTAATCAGGATTTTTTAAGGCTTCCTTTTATCATAATGAATCATCGAATGTCGCCGACATAGTCGGCGTGCCGCCTCAACCCTACAGTTCGCGCAGCCTGCGCTCGAGAAAGCGCCGCTCCGGCTCTTGTCGGCTAAGACCAAGAGCCTGTTCGTAAGCGGCTCGGGCTTCCGCCGTTCTTCCCAGACGCCGACACAGATCCGCCCGCGCCGCGTGCGCCAAGTGATAATCGGTAAGATCGCCGCGCCCGAGGATTGCGTCGACAAGGTTAAGCCCGGCGGCCGGCCCGTCTCGCATCGCCACCGCCACGGCATGATTCAGTTCGATCACCGGCGACGAATCGGCTCGCATCAGTATCTCGTAGAGGGCGGCGATTTGCGCCCAGTCCGTGGCGGCGGCGTCGATCGCGTCGGCATGGACAGCCGCGATTGCCGCTTGCAAGGTGTAGAGACCGAACCGGCGCGACAACAACGCTTGTTCCACCAGCGCCGACCCTTCCTCGATCTGGCCCCGGTTCCACAGCGCGCGATCCTGATCGTCCAGCAGGATCAGCTCGCCGGTCGGCGAGCTGCGTGCGGCACGGCGGGATTCATGGAGCAGCATCAGCGCCAACAAGCCCTGGGCTTCGGGCTCGGGCAACAGCTCGACCAGCAACCTTCCCAAGCGGATAGCTTCTTCCGACAGGTCGTGCCGGGTCAGCAACGAACCGGATGACGCGGAGTATCCCTCGTTGAACACCAGATAAATTACCCGCAGCACAGGTTCCAGCCGCCCAGGCAATTCGGCGTACGCAGGCACCTGATAGGGAATGCGCGCATCGCGTATCTTCGCCTTGGCGCGCACGATACGTTGGGCCAGCGTCGCAGCCGAGGCGAGGAATGCGCTCGCAATCTCTTCCGTCGCGAGACCGCACACCTCGCGCAGCGTCAGCGCCACCTGCGCATCCGGCGACAGCGCCGGGTGACAGCAGGTGAAGATCAGCCGTAAGCGGTCATCCTCGACGCTCTCATCGTCCCAAGCTTCGGCATCTTCGCTGGAAGGATCGGCCAGCGCGTCGGCGTCTTCCAGAGCCTCAAACCGGGCGCGTCGGCGAATGCCGTCGACGGCCTTGAAGCGGCCGGTCGATACCAGCCATGCCTTCGGATTGGCCGGTACGCCGTCGCGCGGCCATTGCTCCAGCGCAATCCTGAATGCCTCGTGCAGCGCTTCCTCGGCAAGATCGAAGTCGCCAAGCAGACGGATCAGCGTGGCAAAGATATGGCGCGATTCGGAGCGATAGAGAGCATTCAGCTCCTCGCTTACGGCATTCTCGTCCAGTGGCGGCGAGTTCGGTCGCCGCTGCTCGGTCTTCATCTCAGCTCTCCAAGGTGGCTGTCATTTTCTGTTACTGGGCTGTAGACCATAACTATCTACACAAGTACCGGCCCCTTCTCCCTTGAGGGAGAAGGTTCGGATAACGACTTGCATTGCTCTACCTCCTGCATCCTTGCAGTCGTCCAGCAGGAGAGTAAGCTAAGCTGCTTTGGTATAATCTGACAAAGTAGAATTATGGAACGACTTACAACCCCGTCCCATAATGACCGCTTCTTGAAGGAAACTCAAAAATTATAAGTCCATGCCTGAAGCTGTCGAAACTGACCTCAATTTCCAAGCCGCCCTGACGACCAACGCGACGGCAGTCAGAAACCCGACTGTCGTCAGCGTGAAGCTCAATGCCGCCTGAAACGGAAAATGCGCTTCAACAGGAATCGCAACCAAAGGCTTCGGCGTCAAGCCTCTGACCAGGAATGCCAACGGATTGAAGAAAGCGCCGAAACAACAAGCGGCAACGACCCAAACCGGCGGATCGATGGCATACTGCCGAAACAGCAGGAAAAAGATAAACAGGAATTGGGCCATCATCAGATAGTCGATATGAGCCCTGATAATATCGGCCCGTTCGACAAGCAGGCCGGCCAAGACGCCATCGGGAAAAAACAGCGTGATGCCGAGCACCCAGGCGATCGCAAGCGCTATGGTCAGGCACAGTCCGGCAAACGCTACCAGAAAAAGGTTGGTCATCGTCGTTTTTTGATTAGTCATCGTTATCCTCATCGTTATACGGGGACTTGGGTCCCGCCTTGTTGGACGCCAATATCGGCGAATTGCTCAAGCCGCTGTCAGTTGTCAATCGTCGGCGATTTGACTAAACTGCATCGCAAACGCCTACGTTGAAAACGGGCGGCTCAAGACAATAAGGAGTATAAACAATGGCAGACAGTCCTCGCTTGTATGAACGTGCTGCACCGGAGATCGTCAAATTCGATGCGCTCTGGGACATCAGCGACGGTCGCACGTTTTTTACCGGACCGCTGCATTACAACGCCAGCCACCAGCACGGCGCACCGGTTTTTCTCGCCGGGATTTACGGCAATTTTCGCCTGCGGCTGCATGGCGGCGATTGGCTGTCCTGCCGCACCGCGGTTATTCCTGCCGGAGTGCTGCATGAGCTGGATATAGGCGGCGACCCGCTGACGGTGTTTTATATCGAGCCGAATATCGCCGGGGCCGATGCCTTGAAGCCGCTGATCCGCAATACCCGCGAGGTCAACGGCGCCTTGGTCGGCACCGGCGGGGAAATTTCGTTCATGCGCGACCTGTACGAAGACCGCTACAATCCGCACTGGACTGCGGAACCCTTGGCCGACCTGATGGGTTTTGCCAAACGACGGGCCAGCGCCGAACCGATCGATCCGCGCCTAGCCCAGGTGGTGGAGTTTTTATTCGAACACGGCGACGACCTCAGCTCGGTAGCAACGCTGGCCGAAACGGTCGGGCTGTCCGCCTCGCGGTTCCAGCATCTTTTTACGCAACAGATCGGCGTTCCTTTCCGCCGTTATCGGGGCTGGAACCGGATGCGGAAGGCGATACGCGAAATCATAAAAGGCAACAACTTCACCAACGCGGCGCACGCTACCGGGTTTTCAGACTCAGCCCATTTCAGCCATGAATTTCGCAAGACCTTCGGCGCGCCGCCCACAGTAGGACTGCACAAGTTGGCGCGGCTGCAACGCTGACCAACCAACGGAAAATAGATGACTGCAAAACCTGAACTTGGCATTGCTTCGCTGGAAACCGGCGAATTGGGCGTACTGCACTTGCGGCGCTATTGGTACAAACGGCTGCTGGAAGTCGAGGGACGGCTTGACCAGGACAGCGTACGGGACGAACGCGGGCTGGATTTCACGCTGATGCAGGGCTTGGGACTGGGCATCGTCGAACCGGCGGATTACCTGTTCCAACAGCGTCCCACTTATGCCGAATTCGAACAATGGATTGTGCAAAAGCTCGGCGGCGGCCCTGAGCGCACTTTGGTGGAGCGCCTCAATAAAATGGTTAGACATTATCTGGAACAACCGCGCCGCACCTATCCCATTGAGGAAACGGATATTCAGGAACCGGTATTGTCGGCAGCGGACTTGGCGTTTTGGCGGGAAAACGGCTACGTAGTGTTACGCAACGCGGTTTCAGTAGAAGATTGCCGGGAAGCCGAAACGGCGATATGGGACTTTCTCGGCATGGACCCGCAAACCCCCGAGACTTGGTACAACGAAACGCATACGTTTTGGGTGACGCTGTTCCAGCATCCGGTCCTGAATAAAAACCGCGCCGCACCGCGCATCCGCAAAGCATTCGAGCAGCTTTGGGGAACCGATGACTTGTGGACTACCGTGGATCGCTCCAGCCTGAACCGGCCGGAGCGCGGCGGCATCGATATATCCGGCCCCAGCCGCCTGCACTGGGACGTCAGCCTTGCCTTGCCGATCCCTTTCGGTGTTCACGGCTTGCTGTACTTAAGCGATACCAGCGCCGAACAAGGCGCATTTCGTTGCGTACCGGGATTTCATCATCGTATCGATCAATGGCTGGAAAAACTCGCACCGGAGCAAAATCCGCGCGAGCAGGATTTGGAGAGTCTGGGGCCGATACCGGTTACCGGTTCCGCCGGGGATTTCGTGCTCTGGCACCATGCCTTGCCGCACGGCAGCGGCCGCAACCTGGCGCATTATCCGCGGGTGGTCCAATACATCACGGTGTTTCCTCATGATTACGGCATCCATCCGGTCTGGGAATAATCGGCTGCTGCGAGGTATAGAACTTGAATTTCTCGACCCGATGCCTCGTCCTCCCATCACAAGCGCCCGCGTTAATAGCCCCGTCCTAAGCTTTTAACTTCTTTTAACCTGCCGTTTTCGAAACGAAGGTATTGCCGCAAGCGTAAACGGCCTAAGTTGTATATCCACTCTTCTATTTGTATTTCTTCATATTGTTGCAAATCAATGGTTCTACCCGGAAAATGTATCGTTCTACTCACCACTTTAGTGTGCGTTTCAACGGAATCAGGCTCACCGCATTGAGCGATAACATCATCTTTATAATCGCCCGGCTCAACCAAATGATTCCCGCATCTCATCGCATAGGCCGCATTGAAACAACATAAGCTCAGAACTAAGACCGATATAATGATATTTTTCATCGCACAAACCTTAAAGCCGTTAAAAATCATAGCGATATTAGAAATATGTTCGTATGATTTTCGATGAAGCGGCAGAAATTCGAGGCTGGTTTCGAGTTCCGTCAATATTTGCTGGTATGCCTTAAAAAACTTCTTCCGCTAAAGGTTTCAGTATAACTCTTTAGCTCTTTGCAGAGAAAATCAGATAGAGTGCGCATCGCGTACCTTTGTATCTTAATCTATGACATGGTTAACAAGCAGCCCGTAGGAACTTGCCTAGTACGAGATTTCGTGGCTCCGAGAGCCCGTATTCCATTTGTCTAGTCGCTGAAAACAATTGACTGGAAAAGCATGTTAGGTCAGTATCTTACGGCATCAACACTGTCTTGTAGGCTATAGGAATCACTTATGTCCAGATTATTTCAAACCTTACAACAACAAAAACAGCGTATTCTCGACATTGCCGGTCAATATCATGCTGTCAATGTGCGCGTATTCGGTTCCGTCATCCGCGGAGAGGAACGCGAAGACAGCGACATCGATTTGCTGGTGGATTTTCTGCCGGGAACAACGCTGTTGGATCAGGTCGGATTGAGCTTAGCGTTATCCGATGCATTAAAACGCAAAGTCGATATTGTCAGCGAAAGGGGCTTAAATAAACACTTGTGCCAAAGGATACTCCAGGAAGCCGTGCCATTGTGAAAGATCGTTTTATCTTCATCGCTGCGGCACTTGAGAGTATTGAATTAATCCAATCCTACACCGCCGATTACGATTTACCCGGATTTTTGCAGGATAGAAAAACTCAGGACGCCGTCATTCGCAATCTGGAAATAGCCGGAATGCGCAATGTGTTGGCACACGAATATTTGGGTGTCGATGCGGTGATGGTGTGGGAAACAGTGCAAATCAATCTGGAGCCTCTGCGGCAAGCCTTGGAAAAAATGATGATGCAAAATGAGTAGACTGTATAGAGCTTGCGTAATACGGGATTTCGCAACTCCGATGCTCCGTATTCCGTTTCACTTCATACGGGCTACTTGCTGCCCTTCTTTCATGGCCTATAGTTGATGGGCTCCGTGCCTCAGCCCATTCTATTGCACTACTTGCTAATCAACATTTAAACCCTTCGTTTAAAGGCCACGGAATGACACACTTTTACATATCTCAACCATACATTGACGCATCCGCACAACTCAACAATGCCTGCGATTGGCTGGAGAGTCTTGGCATTGAATATTCACGTACGCGTGTTGGTCGATATAAGGCACTCTTCTCCGCCCTCGCGAAGCATCAACTCGCTGGTAGCCTCAATGCTTTCTATGACGAATATACATTTGAAACATTGGTAAACGCCGCACACGAGGTTGCAGAACTAGTGCGCATGTACGAAGGCCTCAGCAGCCAAAATAACCCAAATCTGGTTACCCGCCTCCGCAAAGCACTAAAGGGACACGAACTCCATGTTCTTGATTCAAAGGATCGCTCTGGAAGAGACTTCAGTCTCGAGCTTGCAATGGCCGCAAAGTTTGCACGCTGTGGTTATGCTATCGACTTTGGACACGACGCCGACCTCAAAGTGGAGATTGCTGGTGTTCCTTTCTATGTCGAATGCAAACGGCTTAAATCTACTCAAAAAATAAAGCTACGGATCAAAGACGGGCTCCATCAGTTGCATCGACGGTATGCCAAGTCACGACTTCCAGTCATGGCTCAAGGTCTCCTTGTCTTGTCAATCGGGAAAACTGTTAACTCAAACCTCGGATTGCTTGAAGCCGATGATCCGAAATCCCTTGGCGACAAGGCATTCGCGCACAACCGAGCATTTATCAACAAATACAAACCATATTGGCAAATGAAAGTCGATCCGAGAACTTTAGGTGTGGCGGTTGTGCTTGATACGCCTGGCATCCTCAAACCCACCAAGCAACTCATTACATGTCACGAGGTCACAATTAATAACAGCGTACCAATCAATACTCATGGCTATCAGCTGCTACAGCAAATCATTAATAGCGTGTTCATCAAAACTGCCCAGTGATGAACCAAACATCGTACGACTCATTTGTCGTAATAATCATGGGTTATGCGCTTTTCGGCCCCCATGCTAGAATTCAAAAAATGCAAATTAATGGATAAATAGGCCATGAACATCACTCAAGTTTTAGAAAATGCAAAGCAATTGAATGTTAACGAGAGAGCCCTGGTTGCTCATTGTTTAATTTCTTCGCTTGAAGCCAGGCAAGATGAGGGTGTTGAACCGGCATGGGCTGAATTAGCTGAGCTTAGGTATCAAGAACTTGTTTCCGGTAAGGTTGAGTCTGTCTCTTGGGACGATATAAAGAAAGACGTTAAAGGTTAGCGAATTGTTAAGGTTTCACCCCGGCGTTTCTTCTGAAATAAAGGCCTCATACGTTTGGTATCAAGATCAGGCAGAAGGCTTAGGAGATGACTTTTTGAATGAACTCGAATCAGCTTATCAAGCGATTATTGAATTCCCTCAAACATGGCCATTTTTCGAGAAGGGTTTTCGAAGGTTCTTACTTTCCAGGTTTCCCTTTTCCGTGATTTATCGGGAAACTGACCAGTCAATTTATGTAGTTGCAGTGATGCATAACAGTAGAAAACCGGGCTATTGGTCAAGTCGTACATAGCCGTATTTCAAACCAGATAGAATGCGTACGGTTACCTTATATCTACGGCAAATGCCGAGCCAGCAGCAATAAAGGATGCTCTACCCTGCCCTCATCGGCATTCAGATAAACCCCGCAGCCAAAATTACCGCTAACCACCAAATCCGCCGATGAATCAGTGATGATTTGCCGCTTTAAAGCCCGCAACTGCCCGGCATTGTCGGGATGAGTCAGCATGTAGCTGCCGCCTGCGCCGCAGCAGATAGGGTTGTCGGCCAGCGCGACAATACTTAATCCGGGGATTTTTTGCAGCAGCGCATAAACGGTTTGCTGGTTTTTGAGGACATTGCGCTGGCTGCATGGCTCGTGGACTGCGACTTTCAGCTTGGATGGCGTCAGTTGCAGGTCGTTCGGCCAGTTTTTCAGCAAAAAATCGCTGATGTCGTACAAACGTTGCCGGAATAGTTGTCCCGCTTCTTCATCATTTTGATATTCGCTCAACATCGCCCCGCAACCGGTGGCGGTGTGGAGCACGGCATCGACATCCAGCGCGTTGAACACCGCAATGTTGTTGTCTATCAATCCGGCCGCGGTTTGGCCGTTGTGTTGGTGTATAGCGCCGCAGCAGCCTTGTTGCGGCGGCACCAGCACTTCGTAACCGATTGCATTAAGCAGTTTGATCGCCGCCAGCAAGGTCTCGCGGTCGAAATGTTCGGCGATACAGCCGGTGAACAGCGCAACCCGGCCGCGTTTCGTGACACTGGTCGGATAAGAATCGGCTAATGCCTGTAATGCCGGTTTGCCCAGCAAGGCTTCGGCCTCCGCCAAATGCAGTTTTTTCAGCAATCCGGTGCTTCGTAACGGTTTTTGCAAACCCGATTTCAGGTAAATAGCCAGCAACGGCATTAACCGCCTCAGCCACTCCTTGTTTTCAATCAGCTTGAACGCCAGTTTAGCCAACCATTTGTTGAGCATTCTAAAATTCCGCTCACCCTTCGACAAGCTCAGGGCGAACGGAATTTTAGAATGCTCAGCTGAGGCTTTTAAATTTAACAGCGCCCGAGTTTGATCGAACAGCTCTCCGTAAGCCATCCGGCTTGGGCAAACGGTTTCGCAGGCCCGGCATTGTACGCAGTTATCCAGATGCCGACGCTCATCGGCGCTGATCGGCTGGTTTTCAACCAATATTTTGCTGATGGTGCGGATGCGTCGGCGCGGGGTTTCTTCGTCAACCTGGAACAGGCGAAAAGTCGGGCAACTGCTGACGCAGATGCCGCAACGCATGCATTCCGCGGCATCCGGGATATACAGCCCCGAGCCGATCGGCTCGCCGGGTTCATCGTAGCTCATGTCCATGAAATCAAACATCTCGGGCCTACATCACTTTGGCATAGGCGCGGCGCAACAATTCCATTTCCGCAGGCGGCCTGCCGCGCAGTTCCGGCAAGGTTCTCATCCGGCAATCCCGGCTTTGCATCAGTTTGTGCGGCGGGTCGAGCAACATGAAGCGCGCCATGTGGACGGTGATAATGCCGCCGGGGGCGTCGATTTGCTCGCTAAACTCCGGTTCGACGCGCAACAGGTCGCTGTCCAGTTGCAAAAGCTGGTTGATGTTGTTAACCAGCATGGCCGGATGAGTGCTGACTTTTTCGGTGATGAACTCTTCGGGCTCCAGTGCGCTGGACAACGCGGGCAGCGGCTCCGGAAAGCAGATGCTGCCGTTGCTGTGCTGGGCGACCAGCATCAAGGCGCTGATGTCGCCTTTGTAGTAAAGCAGCAAACGATGATTGTTGAATACGTCGGACTGGGTCATTAGACAAGTACGGTAGCCAGTAGTTCTTCGACATCCGCATCCAGGATTTCCAAGCCTATTTTTTTACAATAGCGTATTTCCTTATCGGTCGGATTTTTGTTTAAAACCCAACCTTTTTTCTCTGCCGCGCCATAAACGATGTCGCTCACGCCTATAAACAGGTATTGTTTGCCCTTGCGGTACTCTTTAAGGAAGTCGGGGATAGCGAAGCCGCCCATTAACTCGGTGATGTAATCGACATAATCGGCATCCGAAGCGATGTAGTTGGCTTCCGGTCTGGGCGTGCCCAGCGGTTTGAACAAAATAGGCAGTCCGCGGTCGACCTGTTCCTGCGGGATTTCAAAATAATCGCTGCCATCGAAGTGATATATTTTAAAGCGGAACTGGCTGGCGGTGATTCTTGCAACACCGACAATCAGCGTATGTTCTTCATCGGAATAGGTATCTTGCAATTGGGTGTCCCTGTTTATATCGACAACATAAGCAGGCCGCCATTCCGCCAGCCAATCATGCACTGACGCGCGCGTATATTCGGTTTCGCCGTATAACTTGGTCAGAAACTGGCCGAGAAAGTTTCGGCCTCTTTTTAGCTCCTGGTTCATCGCCGCCCTGGGGAACTCATACATCAGCTTGGGAGCCATCGGGTTGCCGTTATTCATCGCCAAAATCAAGCTATGGCTATCGGCAGGCATAGGCGCTCCGGTCAGTTTATTGGTTGCATCAAAAAGCGCGCCCGGCCCCAGATAAGGTACGACTTTGTTTTCGTACAACCCATCAAGTATTTCAGAAAAATCGGTAGAAGACATTGCAAACTCCATTATTAAGTAGGTGTATCTTTTTACTTAAGCAATAATTAATCCAGTTTTTACCGACGCCTGATAAACAGTGTAACTTTATGATTATGAAGTAATTAAATGATTCAACACGGAAATTGGCGGGTGAGATTTTGTTGTGTTTGCAACAATCTTCCTGTTGTTTATACGATCAATAAACACAAAATCATCATATAGGTTGGTATCGACATCGCTTAGGCGTGGCATACATCCTTCTGCACGCGCCGGAGTTACTAAACGCGACGCTGGAGCGTCTCAAACTGCATTCCCACGCCGGAGCGTGGGAACGATATAAAAGCACATCGACACGCCGTAGGAGCGGGCCGCGCCCGCGATATTCGCACAGCGATTGCAGCGTTATAGCGCCGTCATCGCGGGCGCGGCCCGCTCCTACAAGGCTTAACTTATGGTATTGACGCACGGCATAGGAACGATAGTTTTTAAACACTATTAAATAACCGCACTGTTACTAAGCTTACAGAACATAACAAAATGTTTGAAACACAACGTTATTCACTCGCTAAAAAAACGAAAATAATCAATACAATTCAACAACATAAATACTATAAAAGCAATTGGCACAGCGCTTGCTTTAACCATAATGTCATTAACAACAACGTCCCTAAGAGGAGAAGATCATGGCATTACGTCAATGTGCAATATACGGTAAAGGTGGAATCGGTAAGTCTACTACAACTCAAAACCTGGTTTCTGCGTTAGCGGAATTAGGCAACAATGTAATGATAGTTGGCTGCGATCCTAAAGCCGACTCTACTCGTTTAATTCTTCATGCAAAAGCTCAAACTACTATCATGAGCTTGGCTGCTGAAGCGGGTAGTGTTGAAGATTTAGAACTTGAAGATGTGCTTAAAGCCGGTTACCGCGGCATTAAATGCGTCGAATCAGGCGGTCCTGAGCCTGGTGTCGGTTGTGCGGGTCGCGGTGTAATCACTGCGATTAACTTCCTTGAAGAAGAAGGTGCTTACGATGATGAACTTGACTTCGTTTTTTATGATGTACTTGGGGATGTTGTGTGTGGTGGCTTTGCCATGCCAATCCGTGAGAACAAGGCGCAAGAAATTTACATCGTCTGCTCGGGCGAAATGATGGCGATGTATGCCGCCAACAACATTGCCAAGGGTATTGTGAAATACGCTAACTCAGGCAGTGTCCGTTTGGCCGGTTTGATTTGTAACTCACGCGAAACTGCGCGTGAAGACGAATTGATCTCTGCTTTGGCTGCAAAAATCGGCACCACTATGATTCACTTCGTACCGCGCGACAACGTTGTGCAACGCGCTGAAATTCGTCGTATGACTGTTATCGAATACGAACCCACTGCAAAACAAGCTGACGAATATCGTCAATTGGCTACCAAAATTCGCGATAACAAGAACTTCGTCATTCCAACGCCTATCACTATGGATGAGCTGGAAGAATTGATGATGGAATTCGGTATTATCGATCAAGAAGACGAATCTATTATCGGTGTAACTGCGGCCGCAGAAGCAACCGCTTAATAAATGACCAACCGTAGAGACGCGATTTATCAGACGCGATAAATCGCGTCTCTACGGATTCCCATCCTAAAACCTGTCTGTTGGGGGATTACCCACGGCACAAGTAGGAGATACTCATGGCAGCTCTAACAAAAGAAGAGACCGAAGCGCTTATTCAAGAAGTGCTGGAAGTCTATCCCGAACAAGCAAAGAAAGATCGTGCCAAGCATTTAGCGGTTAACGATCAATCCCTGGAAAAATCGAATAAATGTATTACTTCAAACCGTAAATCCCAACCCGGCGTAATGACCATTCGCGGTTGCGCTTACGCCGGTTCCAAGGGCGTGGTTTGGGGCCCGATTAAAGATATGATCCATATCTCGCACGGCCCGGTCGGCTGCGGACAATATTCCCGCGCCGGTCGCCGCAACTATTATGTCGGCACAACCGGCGTTAATACTTTCGGCACCATGAACTTTACTTCGGATTTTACCGAAAAAGACATCGTTTTCGGCGGCGATAAAAAGCTGGCGAAAATCATGAACGAAATCGAAGAATTGTTTCCATTAAACAAAGGCATCAGTATTCAATCTGAATGCCCGATCGGTTTAATCGGGGACGATATTGAAGCGGTCGCCAAAAAAGCCAACAAAGAAATCGGCAAACCTGTGGTGCCGGTGCGTTGCGAAGGTTTCCGCGGCGTTTCCCAATCATTAGGCCATCACATTGCTAACGATGCGATTCGTGACTGGGTATTGGAAAACCGTGACGGCGATGAAAGCTTTCCGACTACGCCTTATGATGTCGCCGTTATCGGTGACTACAACATTGGCGGCGATGCCTGGGCTTCGCGTACTTTACTGGAAGAAATGGGCTTGCGCGTTGTCGCCCAATGGTCCGGCGACGGCACTATCGCGGAAATGGAAAAAACCCCCAAGGTGAAATTGAATTTGATCCATTGCTATCGCTCAATGAACTACATTGCACGGCACATGGAAGAAAAATACAAAATCCCCTGGATTGAGTACAACTTCTTCGGTCCTACCAAAATTGCCGAATCGTTACGCAAAATTGCTGCGTTATTCGATGAAACGATTCAAGCCGGCGCTGAAAAAGTTATCGCTAAATACCAAGCTGAATACGATGCGGTTATTGCCAAATACAAACCGCGCCTGCAAGGCAAACGCGTAATGCTGTATGTCGGCGGTTTGCGTCCGCGTCATGTTATCGGTGCGTATGAAGATTTAGGCATGGAAGTGGTCGGTACCGGTTATGAATTCGGCCATAACGACGACTACGACCGTACTATCAAAGAAATGGGCAATGCGACTCTGATCTATGACGACGTGACCGGTTATGAGTTCGAAGAATTCGTTAAGCGGGTTCAACCTGACTTGATCGGTTCCGGCATCAAGGAAAAGTACATTTTCCAAAAGATGGGCATTCCGTTCCGTCAAATGCACTCCTGGGATTATTCCGGCCCTTATCACGGTTATGACGGCTTTGCCATCTTCGCCCGAGATATGGACATGACACTGAATAACCCTTGCTGGAAACAAGTGAAGGTGCCCTGGAAAACAGCTGAAAGTACAGACGTAGCCGTCGCTGCAAGCGCTTAATTTGTAGGGTACGCTGTGCGTACCATTTGTTGATTTACGGCGTACCGTGAAAAGGTACGCATAGCGTACCCTACCATTCCTTCAACCGTCGTCCACAGATTAGTGGCGCGTAGGAGATTATCATGAGTCAAGAAGTCGAAAACATACAACCGAGCTATCCTTTATTCCGTAACGATGAATACAAGGAAAGCCTTGCCAACAAACGTGAAGCTTACGAAGAGCGTCACCCCCAGGAAAAAATCGACGAAGTATTTCAGTGGACGACCACCAAGGAATACCAAGAAGTCAATTTCAACCGCGAAGCGTTAACGGTCAATCCCGCTAAAGCCTGCCAACCCTTAGGCGCTGTATTGTGCGCATTGGGTTTTGAAAAGACCATGCCTTACGTTCATGGTTCGCAAGGCTGCGTCGCCTATTTCCGTACCTATTTCAACCGTCATTTCAAAGAGCCTGTGGCTTGCGTTTCCGACTCGATGACTGAAGATGCGGCGGTATTCGGCGGCCAAAAGAACATGATGGCCGGTTTGGAAAACGCCAAAGCGTTGTATAAGCCTGACATCATTGCCGTATCAACCACTTGTATGGCTGAAGTTATCGGCGACGACTTGAACGCGTTCATCAATAACGCTAAAAAAGCCGGACATGTCGAACAGGACTTTCCAACGCCTTATGCGCATACCCCAAGCTTTGTCGGTAGCCATACTACCGGCTGGGATAACATGTTCGAAGGCATGTTGCGTTACTTCACCCTGAATCACATGGACGACAAAAAAGTCGGTTCCAACGGCAAGATCAACCTGGTTCCGGGCTTTGAAACTTACTTGGGCAACTTCCGCGTCATGCATCGCATGATGAAGGAAATGGGCGTCGATTACACGCTGATGAGCGATCCTTCCGAAGTGTTGGATACGCCGGCGGACGGCACGTTCCGCATGTATGCTGGCGGCACTACCCAGGCTGAAGTGAAAGATTCGCCTAATGCGATCGATACCTTGTTGCTGCAACCTTGGCAGTTGGAAAAAACCAAAAAGTTCGTGCAAAACATCTGGCATCAACCCGCTACCGCCATCAATATTCCGATGGGCCTGGAATGGACCGATGAGTTCCTGATGAAAATCTCTGAACTGACCGGCAAGCCGATTCCCGCTTCGTTGGAATTGGAACGCGGCCGCTTGGTCGACATGATGACCGACTCGCATACTTGGATGCACGGCAAAAAGTTCTCTTTATACGGCGATGCGGATTTTGTCATGGGCATGACCAAATTCCTGCTGGAAATGGGCGCTGAACCTGCCGACGTATTGTGCAACCATGCCAACAAACGTTGGGCGAAAGCGATGGACAAAATGCTCAAAGATTCGCCTTACGGACAAAAAACCGTCGTCCATACCGGCAAAGATTTATGGCATTTCCGTTCATTGGTCTTTACCAACAAACCGGACTTCATGATCGGCAATTCTTACGGCAAGTTCATTCAACGCGACACCTTCTATAAAGGCGAAGAGTTTGAAGTGCCGTTGATCCGCATTGGCTTCCCGATCTTTGACCGGCATCACCTGCACAGAATGACAACGCTGGGTTACGAAGGCGCTATTTATATGCTGACAACCCTGGTTAATGCCGTTCTGGAACAGTTGGATAAAGAAACCAAAGGCATGGGTACGACTGACTATAACTACGATTTGATTCGTTAATATTGTAGGGGTATCCCTTGTGGATACCCTCCCTTGTGGATACCCTTCAAATACGGATATTTCCAAAGGGGCAACCACAAGGGTTTGCCCCTACGTTTGGTTAAACCCATTTATTAAATGCGTGTAAACGGAGAAACTCAATGCCTAGTGTCATGTTGAAAAAAAATGCAGAGGGCAAATTAGTCTTCTACGTCCCCAAAAAAGATTTGGAAGAAGTGGCGGAATCCGTTGAATTCGACAGCCCCGATAAATGGGGCGGCGAAGTCCTGCTTAGCGACGGATCGAAGTATTATTTCGAACCGCTGGATGCCCAGCCCGATTTCCCCGTTACCTTGCGCGCAAAACGTTTAGATTCAGGAGAATAATCATGGCCTTATATATAGTTGAAGCGGATTGTATTTCATGCGGCGACTGCGAACCGGTCTGTCCGACCATGTCGATCACAGAAGGTTCCATTGTCTTCAAAATCGACAAAAAAACCTGTACCGAATGCGAAGGCGATTTTGACGTACCCCAATGCGTTAAAGTATGCCCTATCGATAACTGCATCCTGCCTTTAGAGGCATAAGCAGATGAACAGCCAGGCGACACTCTCGCGAGAACTGGCTTTACGTATCGGGCTGGCGGCTCGCGCCCTGCCCGATACCGATGCCAAACGCTTGCTCTCGGTATTGACCGATTGCATCGACCTCCCCATCACTGAAGAAAAAATTGCCGGCATTAACCTGAAAACACTCAAAACCGCGCTGGCGGGCGAGCTTGTAGATGTCGACACGCCTTTACTGACTCATGCATTAAATATTCTCAAATCCGGTTCGGATAGCCGCCCCGGCGCACCGCAACAACAAACCTATGTTGACGGCGACATGCCCGGCTCGGTTCGTATCGCCTGCGCCAGTAATGACGGCATTAACGTTGACGGCCATTTCGGTTCTTGTAGCCAATTCATGATTTATCAGATTTCAGCCGACCAAGCGCGGCTAATCGAGATTCGCGGCACCGATATACCCAATGGCTTGGAAGTGGACGACAAAAACGTATTCAGGGCGGAACTGATCCAGGACTGCCAGGTGCTTTATATCGCCTCGGTTGGCGGTCCTGCGGCGGCAAAAATTGTCAAACTGGGCATCCATCCCATGAAGCTGCCCGGCATTGAAAGCATTGCCGACATCATCGAGCAGCTGCAAACCGTTATTGCCGGAACGCCGCCGCCCTGGCTGGCTAAAGCCATGGGCATTGATGCAAGCGATCGGTTTAGATTTGAAAGAGAGGCGACAGGATGATTACCACCAATCAGGTTAACGCCATAGCGGCGGAAATCGAGGCATTAGGCGTCGATGAAAGCACCCTTTCAGTGCTAAGACAGCAGTATCAATCTATCCACTTCACTTACTGCATGGATGACGATCTGCCCAATAATACGCCGGTTATTGAGCATAAAGACTTCAATCTTTATTTAGTCGATGGCCGGGAACACTGTCTGTGCCTGACCAATGACTATGAAATTGCAACCGGCATCGTCGTTGCAGAAATCATCCCCGACTAAACGGTATTGACCATGTCCAGCCGTGAAAGCCCTGTCAGCGTTCCTTTTGCCGATTGCAGTTTATGCCCTTTTCGCGGCAAAACCTTGCTGATGGGGCGCTGCATGCCCGGCGACACCTGCGTATTCGTTGAAAGCGGAAGACAAATCGACCGCTTTTTTCGCGTCAACCCCGGTTATGCCGAACAGTATCTGCACGACAATTTTTGGGAAAGGCGCGCCATTGCAGTCCGTTATGCGCCGCAAAAGGCATTGACCGAGCTGATTCACGATGAAGACGAAGTAGTCAGGCGCGCAATCGCCTATCGGATACCGGTGTCCCAGCTGCATCTGTTAATCGATGATCCGGATAGAGAAGTGCGTATGACTGTAGCGGATCGTATTGCGCCCGCCGATCTGGAAAAGATGGCCGACGATCGAGACTATATCGTCAGGCTAACGATAGCCAGAAGACTGCCGGAAGGACGCCTGTTCCGCTTTATTCGCGATGAAGACCTGCAAGTGCGAAAAATCGTTGCCGAACGTTTGCCCGAAGTCAGCCTGGGTCTGATGGCGCATGACAATGCGCCTGAAGTCAGGCGCATTGTCGCCGAGCGGATGAACCCGGACGATGCCGTAATCATGCTCAATGATGCCGACTGGGTGGTGCGCTATACCGCGGCCCAGCGCGTTGCTCCCGAAGCATTGGCCGGTCTGCTTGACGATCCCGAGCCCGATGTCCGGGCTGCGGCGCAGGAACGCTTAACAAGCATTGCCCATGCAACGCGTGGGATCGAGAAATAGGAAACAGTGTATGGCTGATCAACCTTTTCAACTGGACGGGCAACAGCTTGCAAAAATCTGTAAGCACACCCTGCCCGACCACAACGATGAATTAATACTGGCCAAGCTTCAATCGCTGAACCCCGGCTATCCGATTCGCTTGGCCAGAACCGGCGCCGAATGGTATCGGCTGGGCGGCATTGTCGATATGGACGGCAACCGTATCGCCAATGATTTGATTGAATGGACTGAAAGAACCTATATCGAATGCGGCAAAAACCTGCAAACCCTGATTGATCACGCA
>DAINRH010000052.1:0-21703 GCA_036741905.1 Methylobacter sp.
CCGAGCGCGCTATTGCGTATCGCCAGCGCGGTGCCGGTAACAGCCGCACCGCCGACATAGCCGTCCGTGCCTTAATAACTGAGGTTATTTACGACGCCTGGACGGTGTGCTGGGAGATAGCAAAAGCTGTATAAAGACTCAAGGAAGCCGATGACGCCAGTCCGATGTCAAACGTATGGGCGACGAAAGCATCGAAAAAATCGTATTTCAAGAAACCGGGCTCGGTTTTTTCAATAAAAGCGGATTGTCTTTTAAAACATAAAGATAACAAATTAAAATAAAGTAAAGTGTACTAATTAATTGCATTTTATTGAGTTAGATATAAAATTTAACTTAGGGAAAAGTCGGTGCAGTTGCAGAAGGAGAGTTTTGTTTCTTGTAAGCGCCGTTCGGCGCAATGGTAAGGCAGGCGTTGTGTCGAACAATAATCTCCGGATTAATTGACGTTGGCTATGGCCGAAAGCAGTAGATTGTGTAAGATACTCCATTAATACAGAATGTCTAGGCCATTCTTCGGGAATAAATACCAGTGCTTGTGAGCATAATCACATCAGTTTGGTGTTGCAATGAGGTAAGCTATGTACCATCCTAGAAGAAACTAGCTTTCCTAGGGGAGCAAGATGCCGAATTTTCGATAAGGACTGTAATGGATCAAATGCGCTAAGCCCGCGTGCTTTTGATCGAGTGCAGATCAAATCTGATCTCGGCTTTTTGCAGAAAGTTTTTCTTTTAACATTATTATATAAGGGGCCCAATATGGCTTTTTCATTAGTTACAACTCAGACAATTCTTGCGCGTAACGCAGGCGCATTATATAACCTGGAACTGGGTTCTACGGCTATGACCAGCTTCGTTACTCAAGCGGGTACGAGTACCGATAGCTTTTTAAACACAGTTTATACCAACAGCATAGGCACAACTTCAACCACTACAGTCGCTACCGAGCTGGCTACTAATTTGGGCCTTACCGGTACTGCTGCCACCACAGCAATAGATTATATCGTGTCTCAATTGAATGCTGTCGCTTATACTGCGAGAGGCGCCGTAGTCAACAACATACTCAGTCTGTTTTCCGGATTGACAAGTGATGCCACTTTCGGCACTTTTGCCACGGCATGGAATACCAAAGTTTCTAATGCAGAAGCTTACGCGGCTATCACTACCAACACCAACAACGTCAGCTTTTCTTCGGTTTCTACAACTGCCGTTGGCTCGACCTTTACGCTGACTACAGGTATTGACACAGTTGCTGGCGGCACCGGTAACGACGTTGTCAATTCTGTGGTTTCCGGTGGGCTTTCCGCTCTGGACAACATCGATGGCGGCGCCGGCACTAATACATTGACTGTGACCGACACTGCTGCGCTTACTATTTCTACAACCACCAAGGTTGCTAATGTCCAAACTGCGACTCTGAACTCTGCAGGCACAGTAAGCGGTGACGTCTCCGGTTGGACCGGTCTGACCTCGTTGACCGTATCCGAAGTCGGCGGGAATACGGGTCTCACTACTGCGGCTACGACTGCCGTTACTCTCACTGATTCAGCCCAGGCTGCGGGTGCTATCACCGTAAACGGCGGCACTTCGGTTTCTATAACGTCAGTTGGCGCAACTACTGGCGCTATTACTGTCGGTACAACAACTGCTCCAGCGGGTGCTGTTGCTGTCAGCAGAGCCACAACCGGTGCTGTTTCGGCAGGTGCTATTACTGTTTCCGGCGGTACGACTGTCGGCATCACTCAGACTGCCAGTAATGCAGTCAATACGACCCAAACTAACGGTACTGTCACTGTCACCGGCGGCGCTTCCACCACTTCAGTGACTGTGTCTTCAGCAGCCGCTGCAACGAAATCTGCTACTGTTGCGGGTGTTAACGCCAACTCGGTTGCTATTACTGACGTTAACGCCAGCAGCACAACCAAAGCAGGAACGATCACTTCGGTGACAGTAAGCAATTACACGACTCTGGGGATCAGCGACAATGCGTTGACAACTTTGAGCGTGACCGGCGGTTCCGGCAACATTATCATTGACAACAGCGGTCTGACTACCGCGACCAACAAAACGTTGGGCTTAACGGCTAATGGCTTGACTGGCGGCACGCTGGACGATGCAGACATTTACACTACGCTGAACGTTACCACTGCGACCAAAGCATCGACTTTGGCAAACGTTACTACCGGCGCGGTGACTACCTTGACTGTAGCGGGTACCCAGGGCTTAACCCTGACTTCAACTGCCGGTTTGACTGCGCTGAAAACCGTTACCGTAACCGGATCGGCCGGCGTGACCGGCGATTTTAGCGGCGCTACCGTGACGTCTGTCGATGCTTCGGCTACAACGGGCACCTCAAAAGTGACTATCGATGCATCAAAAGCAACCTTCAGCGGCGGTTCTGGCACCGATACAGTGACTACGACTGCTGCTACCGTGGGCAAAGCAATCTCGCTGGGCGCCGGTGATGACAGTTTGACACTGGGTGGCGCTGCTGCACCGACTGCTGCAATCGGCGGCGGCGCGGGTACCGATACCCTATCCTTGTCAGCTGCACTGGCTGCCACCGCTTCGGCTTCCAGTACTTTTGCAGGTTTGGTAACCGGTTTCGAAAGAGTGACCTTGACCGGTGCGACAAACCAGACTATCGATCTGTCTGTGTTGGGTAGTTTCAACTACGTGACTACCAGCGGCGGTAATGGTCTGACGTTATCCAATTTGAGTACTGGCGGCACTTTAGCTTTAACTGGCGCGGGTACTGCTTATACGATTGGAAATAGCGCGTTCACCTCAGGTACGAATGATATAGTTAACTTAGCGTTGACCGATGGTTCTGGTGCGGCCGTAGCGTTTGCCAGCACAGGGATCACTGCATCAGGCGTCGAAACTTTTGCGATCACGACTGCAGATACTCAAGCAACGCCATCAGGCACCTTTAATGACAGCGTGACTTTACTGGGCAACTCGGTCAAGACTATCTCTGTGAGCGGCAACGCCGGCTTGGCGTTGACTTCAACGTCTACAGCGTTAACTTCAGTCGATGCAAGCGGTATTACACTGGGTGGATTTACATGGACTTCCGGCGCTCTTGCGGCAGCGGCAGCCGTGAAAGGTTCGGCAGCTGGAACCAATACGATTGATGCCTCGGCAGCTACAGGCGGTGCAGTGACTTACACCGGCGGTACAGGCAATGATGCGTTTACAGCTACCAACGGTAAGGGAAATACCGTTACTTTGGGTGACGGCACTAACAGCGCTACAGTCAGCAGCGGCAACAACACTATCACTGGCGGTACTGGGGCTGATACTGTAATTGCAACGACTGGTAATAATACAGTTACCCTGGGTAACGGCGCGAACAGCTTCACCGCAACAACCGGTAACAATACCTACACCGGCGGCACAGGCGTGGATACGGTTACTGTAGGCGGCGGCGCAAACAGTTTGACATTGGGTACCGGTGCAGACGTTGTTTCCATTACAGCGGCCGGTACAAACGTTAATACCTACACCACTATTGTTGATGCAGGGGCTGGCGACACCATTACCTTTACAAACCTTGGAACTGAAACTTTCACTACGACTAAGGTGACCTTGGCTTCAACAGCAGTGTTCCAGGATTACGCGAACGCCGTTGTAACCGCTGGCGGTAACGCAAGCGTCAACGGTGCTTTTGGCTGGTTCCAGTTCACCGACGGTAATACCTACTTGGTTGAAAGCAGACACGACGGTAGTGGTAACAATGCTAGCTTTGTTAACGGCACAGACATGATCGTCAAGTTGACCGGTTTAATCGACCTGAGCACTGCAACAGGCGCAGGTACAGCTACTTTGACTTTGGTCTAAGCTGTACTGCTGTAAGGCGGATTCGCCGCAAGGTAATCCGACGGAAAGTGCAATAAAACCAGCCCTCGGCTTGCCGAGGGTGTAACAGACTAAAACCTCGCTGCCCACAAGGCAGCGAGGTTTTTTTCTGAGTGTATTCGCCGAGTGTACTCAGAAAAAAACCTATAAAATCAAAGAGAGCGAATCATGAGTGATTGGACTGCCGGCTACGTAGCCGATATTGGCTACACCTACGGCTACTACGCCGAACTCAATCCGTTGCGCAGCAAGCTGGCTTTTCTCAATGCCGGGCTTGTCCCGCCTGAGCTGGGAACCCATTGCGAACTCGGCTACGGTCAAGGCCTGAGCGCCAATATTCACGCCGCCGCTTCAGGTAGTACATGGCACGGCACCGACTTCAATCCCGCCCAAGCAGGTTTCGCCCAATCTCTCGCACGGGTTTCAGGAGCCAATGCACAGCTCACCGACGAAGCTTTTGCCGATTTCTGCAAGCGTACCGATCTCCCTGATTTCGACAGCATCGGCCTGCACGGTATTTGGAGCTGGATCTCCGACGAGAATCGCGAGGTTATTGTCGGCTTTATTCGCCGTAAGTTGAAAGTCGGCGGGGTACTCTATATCAGCTACAACACTCAGCCCGGCTGGGCGGCAATGGTTCCCATGCGCGATTTGCTGACTGAACATAGCGAGGTGATGGGGGCGCCGGGGCAGGGTATCGTTTCCCGCATTGATGATGCGCTGAATTTTGCCGACAAGCTGTTCGAGACCGGCCCTTCTTATGCCAAAGCCAATCCGTTAGTCGTTGACCGTCTTAAGGGGATCAAGGCTCAGAACCGCAACTATCTCGCCCATGAGTATTTTAATCGCGATTGGTTGCCTATGCCGTTCTCGCGGATGGCGCAATGGCTAACACCGTCCAAAATTAGCTTCGCGTGTTCGGCGCATTATCTCGATCACATCGATACGGTGAACCTGACCCCTGAACAGCAGGCTTTGCTCAAGGACATTCCGGATGCCATGTTCCGTGAAACGGTAAAGGATTTCTGCGTCAATCAGCAGTTCCGGCGCGACTACTGGGTCAAAGGCGCTCGCAAGCTCACTGCATTGGAGCAGGCTGAAGCCTTTCGTTCGCAGAAAGTAATACTGTTGCAGCCGCGCATCGACGTTTCCCTAAAGGTTACCGGAGCCATTGGCGAGGCAAGTATGCAGGAAGCAATCTACAATCCCATACTTGATGCCTTGGTTGATCATAAACCCAAGACGCTAGGCCAGATTGAACAGTTGGTTAAAGACAAGGGCGTGACCTTCGCACAGATTACGCAAGCCGTAATGGTTCTTACCGGCGCAGCCTACCTGGCTACGGTGCAGGATGAGGCGGTGACTTCCAAAGCCAAAAAACAAACCGACAAACTCAACACATACCTAATAGACAAAGCGCGAGGCAGCAGCGACATCAGCTTTTTAGCGAGTCCGGTGACCGGCGGCGGCGTAGCGGTAGGTCGTTTCCAGCAATTGTTTCTATTGGCGATTAGTCAAGGTAAAAAGCAACCCGCCGAATGGCCGCAGCTGGTGTGGCAGATTCTTGCTGCCCAAGGGCAAAAAATCATCAAGAAAGGCAATACGCTGGAGACCCCGGAGGAGAATCTCGCGGAGCTGGCTGAGCAAGCGCAAGTCTTTGCCGAGAAGCAGTTGCCGATACTGAAAGCGCTGCAGATTGCTTGATGGCCGGACTTACGCAACCGCTGATTATTAATCTTGCGCCGACGGGCATGGTTCCCACGCGGGCGCAATCGCATCATGTGCCGCTTATGCCGCAGGAAATCGCGGCCGATGTCGCGCGCTGCGTTGCACTCGGTGTGTCGATGGTGCATATCCATGCGCGCGATGAAGACGGAGTGCCAACAGAAGACCCCGCCGTTTACGAAGAGATTATTGAGGCGATCCGCGCCGGCAATCCGGAGGTGGTGGTGGTTGTCTCCACGTCCGGTCGCTTGGCAAGCGAAGTCGAGCGTCGTTCAACCGCTCTTTACCTGGATGGCCGTTTCAAACCGGACATGGCAAGCCTGACGCTGGGTTCGATGAACTTTGCCGCCAGCGCCAGCGTCAACGATCCTCAGACAATCATTCTGCTGGCAAAGATCATGCAGGAGCGTGGCATCAGACCTGAACTGGAAGTGTTCGATACCGGCATGGTTAACTTCGCCAAAATTCTTATCGATAAAGGTCTGATCGCGCCGCCGTTTTACTTCAATATTCTACTCGGCAATCCTGGCACCGCCCAGGCCACTTTGCTGCATTTGGCCGCCATCATTAGTGACCTGCCGCCGCAGTCGGTCTGGTCATTGGCGGGGGTCGGGCGTTTTCAGACTCGCGCCAACGCATTAGGCGTGGTGATGGGGGATGGCGTGCGGGTTGGTTTGGAGGATAATTTGTGGTTGGATGCTGCGCGCACGCAACTCGCCACAAATGCACAATTGGTGCAGCGGGTAGTGAATCAAGCCGAAGCGCTGGATCGAGCGATTGCAACGCCGCGGGAAGTACGCGCAATGCTGGGCTTGGATAGGTCTCAATGAACGTCATCCCGCAACGGCTTGTCGTTTTCGGTGTGAGTAATATTTTGTCCGACCTATTCGACTGCGCTTTAGCGAACGGATTAGCGCTGGGCAAGGTTGTCATTGATCAGCCGGAACAATGCGGCGAACGAGACATCAGTCTAACTGCACGGCTCGCAGCACTGGAAGGCGTCTGTGTACCGCCTGCGGTTGAACATCTTGACGATTTCAAACCGGCCTCGGGAGAGGTCTACCTGCTGGGACCAACCACGCCGACGCGCGCTGTTCTGGCAAATAAATTAACAGAGCGTTTCGGCTTGCATTTTCATGCGCTGGTTCATCCCAGTGCTTACGTGTCGCCTCTGGCAACGCTAGCCGAAGGTGTATTCGTTGGCGCTAACAGCGTCATCGGTCCAGGCGCCCGATTGGCTGAGCATGTATTTATCAATCGCGGGGTGACTATCGGACACGACACCCATATCGGTGCATTTTCGCGCATCCAGCCGGGCAGTAATCTGGGCGGGTTGTCGCATATTGGTCGTGGCGTTACTGTGGCGATCGGCGCGACGTTAATAGAACGACTGGTGGTCGGGGATCATGCTTTCATTGGCGCCGGCGCTGTGGCGACCGCCGACGTTCCCTCAAATGTGTTGGTGGTCGGCATTCCTGCCAAGTTTAAGAAATCACTGGCGTAGTGCGCCCGGTAAAGCGCTGTAACGCGAGATCGCAGGCAGCAAGCAAGCTAGGTCCGGATTTATCAAGATCAAGCGTGGTTGAAAAGAGCGTCTGCATCGCGGTTCCTTCTTGCCTGCGCATGTCTGCGCTGACAATTAATGCGGCAAGTTTTGAAAAGTAGTCGGTATCGTTGAGGACTGCTGAGCCGCCCACTTTGCAGCCGCCATCCGAATCGCTATAAGTGACCACCGGTAATCCTTCCGCCATCGCTTCAGCAACACTGAAGCCGCCGCCCATGCGCGGTGGGTTGACATAAATATCGCAGCATTGAAACACGGCAGGCATATTGTCCTGTTCGCACAATACTCGAACTTGCTGTGGGGGCATCTGTTTCAATGCATGCGGCATCGTGCCTTTGCCGCCGACCAGCAGCCATGTAACGTGGGGATGGCTCTTGAGCAGTTCAATCATGCGCGTGGCCCATGCGCCGTCGATTTCCATTTCCAACCGGTAGCCGGCGCTGATCAAGACCAGTGCTGTTTCGGGCAAGGCAAGTTCCTGGCGCGACACTGCTGATGTTGTTGTTGGCTTGCGCCTGACCCGGTAGGGGTGATGCCAGCCAATACTATTGGCGAGATAGCCGCCCCATTCCGCATGCGTTTTGCCTGCATCCTCCGGTGATGCGCAGAGCCAGACATCGACCGCGTTCAGCGGTGCAACAGAATGGATGTTCAACCCCAGCACCGGGCGCGCTTCAAATAGCGGTGCCACAAGGGGCGAATAAAATCCCACCGACATTACCAGATCAGGGTCGAATGTCGCGACATGCGTCAGCATATCGCCCCATCGGCCTATCACCGAAAAGCATTCGGCGCCTTGATATATCGCTATCTCCGGTGGGCATTGCGGCCCCCACTTGGCTACATCAAATGCGCCCATTGTGGTGGATTCTCCGGCCCCGAGTAAATGGGGCATGCCTGGAACAGTGAGATCGAGACAGGAAAACAGCGCGACTTCGATGCCCTGTTCGATCAGGATGCGTGCCTGATGCAATGTCATGGATGTTGGGGCATGCGGGTAGCTACTTAAGTAGGGGGTAATTATGGCCACTTTTTGAATCCGTTCAATCTTGCGGGCAAGAGGACGCACTGTAACCAGCTGAGACAAATGCCGCTCCAACTTATGTAATATTTCAGGAAAATATGCATCGCGGATCGCTTGTGAAAATGCTGTCCTGTTATTTACATGGCTCAGTATACGGGCCCAGGCAAACACCAGAAACGCAACCAGCCGGTCCGGATCAAGCGGCGCAATACCCTGGAGAATCCGACCCGCCGCCGCGAGGTGAGTATCATCGTTCAGCATCGAAGCCAGCCAAGTGCTGCGCAGGAATCCCGCTACGCCCTCATCCGGCGTTTGCAGCAGTAAATACTCTACCAGCTCTTTTTTAACCAGCTCGTTATCGACTTGTAGGTAATAGTCCTTTAGTCGGTGCCAGCAATGACTCGCGCCGGGGTTGGCGATAGTTTGTGTCGCCGCATCGCGCAACAGCAGAGTATGGATGTGTATTTCACTCATTGCAACCCAGTATCATTTGAAAAAAATAGTAACAGCATACCCCTTAGGGGGGTGAAAACATAGAGTGAGTATTGGTAGTGGTCAAGCTAATTTGTAGCGGTGCAAGCTTAATTTGACAGTTGCTGACGCGGGCAACATAGCGCGATCGCCCTGTTCAGTCGATTAAAAGCTTTGCATAAATTAGGGGAACAGAAAAACAAAACTACAATATAATGCGCTATGCATCAGAAGCAGCAACTACTGAGAAGCTAGCCATGAAAACAATTAGGAGGTTGGCCGAGAACTACTAGCATGCTTGTCAGTTGCTATCAATATGCAGTGCCTTTTGATTCTTTTAAGGCACTGCATAGTTAAACGTTAGTTCTCGGACAAGCTCTTAGTGCGTCATGGTCACCGTAGTTTAGTTAGGACAGATGTTAAAAATATGTCGGGGTTTTTATTTTGGGTATTGCTACCCATACATTTTTTACTAAATGGTGTAACAATTGTGTATTTCTTACGGTTTGGGCTGGGCAACGTTATTTTGCAAACCAAACTTGATGCGTTAAAAGGTATTTCTAAAAATGTGGCGGAAACGGCAAATAATTCAAAACCAAGGCTTAACTTTTATAGCCGGCATCTGGCGTGTGATGGATAAACGATTAATACCGTTGGCACGTAACGGAAGAATTCATGACTGAAACAATTTCTGCGATTGTGGTCAATTTCAATGCGGGCAGTTGGTTGCGAGAGTGTGTAGATTCTTTACTGAAATGTCCGCTTGTTGCTGATATTATTGTTGTCGACAACGCTTCCGTAGACAATAGTTTGGATGCCGTAAAGCATTTGCCGCGGCTCCGGATTATACAAAATACAACAAATATTGGTTTTGCCGCTGCTTGCAATATTGGGTTAAATCAGACACACGCGGATTATGTGTTGTTCTTAAATCCTGATTGCTCGTTCGCGTCCGGTACATTGGCGCAAATTCTCGATTGTATGAGGAATGAAGAATCTATCGGCATGGCCGGAGGTATTTTGATTAACACCGACGGCAGTGAGCAAGCGGGCGCCCGCCGTGCGGTGCCTACTCCCTGGCGCTCTTTTGTGCGTGCATTTGGTTTGGCGCGTTTTTCGGATCGTTGGCCTCGCCTGTTTTTTGATTATCACTTACATAAACAACCCTTGCCCGATTATACCATTGAAGTGGAGGCGATTTCCGGCGCCTGCATGATGGTTAGGCGTGTGGCTATGCAGGAAGTCGGAGAATGGGATGAAGGCTATTTTTTGCATTGTGAAGATCTGGATTGGTGCATGCGCTTCCGGCAAAAAGGCTGGAAGATTGCATTCGTTCCATCGGCGAAAATCAACCATGCATTAGGCGTTTGCGGGAGAAGTCGGCCGGTGTTTGTCGAATGGCACAAACATAAAGGGATGATACGGTTTTACAAGAAGTTCTTTCGACACCAGTATCCGGGGGTGCTGATGGGATTGGTTGTGGTAGGTGTGTGGCTGCGGTTTGGCCTTGTGGCTGCTTACTATTCGGCCAAGCATGCCGGTCGGGCGTTGGGGTTTAGGCGTGGCTGATAATGCGATTTCCATTACGCCTATGCCTTTTCCGGAGGATAGAGGATTACAGCTAAACCGTGTGGGTGTTCTGGGGGCGACAAGTTTGGTGGGAACGTGCTTACTTCCTATGCTTACTGAGACAGGCTGGCGGGTGACGGCGTTTTCACGGAGCGTGGCTGGGCTGCTTGACGATAAGGTAGAGTGGCGGCGTGTCTCCTCTTCCTCACATTTTGTGATGGAACCATTAGTTATTCGGTCGGCTGATCAAACGGCAACGAGCAAATCTTTGATTTCACCGCTAGCGGGCGAGGAACGTATTTCGTTTTGGATTTGTATCGCGCCTATCTGGGTGTTGCCGGATTATTTTGCCTTGCTTGATGCCCAGGGCGCGAGGCGCGTAGTGGTGGTGTCTTCCACCAGTCGATTTACCAAAGATGATTCCACCGACCCAGAGGAACGGTCCATAGCGCTTCGGCTTGCTGATGCGGAAGCGCGGGTGCGGGAGTGGGCGGAAAGCCGTGACGTGGAATGGGTGATTCTGCGTCCTACCTTAATTTATGGTTTGGGACGGGACAAAAATATTGCCGAGATTGAGCGCTTCATCCGTCGGTTTGGTTTCTTTCCCTTGTTTGGCGAGGCAAGCGGCCTGCGCCAGCCTATTCACGTAGTTGATGTCGCAGGTGCGTGTCTGGCCGCGTTGCAGGCACCTTGCGCGGCGAACAGGGCGTATAACATTTCCGGTGGCGAGACGCTTACTTATCGCAATATGGTTATTCGGGTTTTTTCCGCCCTCTGCCGCCGTCCGCGCTTGCTGACTGTTCCGCTTTGGACTTTCCGACTGGCGGTGACTGTGTTGCGCCGCTTGCGCTGTTATCGGCAGTGGTCGACTGCCATGGCCGAGCGTATGAACCGTGATTTGGTGTTTGATCATGCTGAGGCGACGCGAGACTTGGATTTTAAGCCTAGGGCGTTTGTGCTGTCATCGGAGGATGTGGCTATATGAACGGACGCTGGTCTTGGGATGATGGAAATACCAAGAACAATGCTAATAGGATGTATCCGGTGTGTCGATTTATGAGGCCGACCTGCGGCCCGTTTTTATGCGCATGTTAGATATGTGCAATGGTTGCGGCAAGCGATGCAGCTGCGGTCAAAAGAGTATTTTAAGCGCTCAGCCAATGCAGAGAGAGTGCGAGTTATAGAATGTCCTGTTTTGGATAGGTGTCAGGCGAAAGCGTCTTACTTTTTGTAAACTTACTTATAATTTATTTTGTTAATCAATTTCTTAGTGTATGGGAACAATAGGGTTGTTAAAACCTGATGAAAATCCTTATCGTTAGCCAATATTTCTGGCCTGAGTCATTTCGTATCAATGATCTTGTTTTGACGCTTAAAGCGCGTGGACATCTGGTCTCTGTTTTAACAGGGAAGCCGAATTATCCGGATGGCGATATTTTTGAGGATTATCGGGCATGGGGATGTAGCACTGAAGATTGGTGCGGTATAAAAATTTATCGTGTGCCGCTTATTGCCAGGGGCAGTAAAAATGCAATTAAACTGGCGTTAAATTATTTGTCGTTTGTTGTTTCAGGCGTGTTGTGCGCACCGTGGTTGTTGCGCCAGGAAAGATATGACGTGATTCTTGTTTACGCTCCATCGCCGATTTTCCAGGCGATTCCGGCCTCTTTTTTGGGCTGGCTAAAACGCTGTCCTGTCGCTTTATGGGTGCAGGATTTATGGCCGGAAAGCGCCCAGGCCACAGGTTACATACATAATCCCCGGATATTGAAACTACTTGAAAGTATGGTGCGCTTTGTTTATCGCCATACGGATTTATTGCTGGTTCAATCAAGGGCATTTCTGGCGCCTGTTGCCGAGCTGGCTGGCGGCAAACCGATTATCTACTATCCCAATTCGGTTGAATCTGCATTCTATAGCCCTCCCGACATGCCATTGCCTAATATTGTTGGTTTGGAGTCCGGGTTCCCGGTGCTTTTTGCGGGCAATGTCGGTGCAGGGCAGGCCGTCGAGGTTATCGTTGCGGCAGCAGAGATATTGCGGGATTACCCTGAAATCAATTTTGTGGTCTTAGGGAGAGGCAGTCGTTGGGATTGGATGCACAAGCAAGTTGAAACACGCGGCCTGAGCAATCTCCATCTTGCCGGACGATACCCGGTAGAAACGATGCCGGGTTTAATGAGACAGGCTGCTGCATTATTGGTGACATTGGCGGATCAGCCTATTTTTGCTGCGACGATCCCGAATAAGGTGCAAGCCTATATGGCCGTCGGTAAGCCGATTTTAGCGTGCCTGAATGGCGAAGGCGCTAGGATAGTGCGCGAAGCTAATGCCGGCTTGGCTATTCCGGCGGAAGATGCTGTTGCTCTTGCCGAAGGGATATTGCATTTATACAGGATGTCCGCAGAGGAACGGGAAAAAATCGGCCGAAATGGACGGGCCTATTTCCGTGAACATTTCGACCATGACCGGCTGACGGGGCAATTAGTCGATCATCTGCATGAATTGACGTTGTCTTTTGGGGAAAGTTGATGAAGATTTTGGTATTGGGCGCGCAGGGCATGCTAGGCAGCACGACCATGCGTGTATTGAGTGAACGGCATGATTGGGAAGTGTACGGATCAGTGCGCTCGGAGCATGCAAAGCAGTTCTTCCCTGCTCAGCTCGCTGAGCGGTTATTGGCAAATGTCGATGTCGCTAATTACGACGCTCTGGTGGATGTTTTTGCCCGGACGCGGCCGGAAGTAGTGATCAATTGCGTCGGCGCCACAAAACACAAAAGCGATGGCAATGATCCATTAATGGCCATATCGCTTAATGCCTTGTTGCCGCATCGGCTGGCAAGACTGTGCGCCGCGGCGAATGCACGCTTAGTCCATGTTTCTACAGATTGCGTTTTCTCCGGCAGGCAGGGCAATTATAGGGAGCAAGATGTGCCCGATGCCGAAGATATGTATGGCCGATCCAAAGCTTTAGGCGAGGTTGATTACCCGAATGCGATCACGCTACGCACTTCGATGATCGGACACGAATTGCAAAGCAGCTATAGTTTACTTAATTGGTTTCTGGCACAGCAGGGCAGTTGTAAAGGCTTTAAGCGAGCCGTATTTTCCGGTTTGCCCACGGTGGAGTTAGCCGGATTGATAAGTGATATTGTTATCTCAAAACCGAGCCTGCATGGTCTCTATCACGTTGCCGGGCCGGCAATTGCCAAATACGATCTGCTGAAATTGATTGCCAAGGTTTACGGCAAATCGATTGAGATTATTCCGGAAAATGAGTTTGTCATTGACCGTTCATTAAATGCGGATCGCTTCCATGCCGCAACCGGATACCAGTCACCCGAATGGCCGGAGTTGATCGAAGCGATGCATGCCTATCAGTCGTTAATCAAGGACAAATATGTTTAATGATAAAGTCTTAATGATCACCGGGGGGACAGGATCATTTGGCAATGCCGTTCTTAAGCGTTTCCTGGCGACCAATGTGCGTGAGATTCGCATCTTCAGCCGCGATGAAAAAAAGCAGGAGGAAATGCGCATTGCGCTGAATAACGACAAACTGAAGTTTTACATCGGTGATGTCCGCAACTACGATAGTCTCTATCAGGCGATGAAAGGTGTGGATTATGTGTTTCATGCGGCGGCGCTCAAGCAGGTTCCATCGTGCGAGTTCTATCCGATGGAGGCGGTGCGTACCAATGTGATCGGCACCGAGCATGTGATGGATGCCGCCACTGCCAATGGCGTCAAGCGGGTAGTGCTGCTGAGTACCGACAAGGCCGTGTATCCGATCAACGCGATGGGTATTTCCAAGGCGATGGCCGAGAAATTGCTGGTTGCCAAGGCGCGGATGCAGCGCGACGGCGAAACGGTTTTCTGTGCAACGCGCTACGGCAATGTGATGGCTTCGCGCGGTTCGGTTATTCCGTTGTTTGTCTCGCAACTGAAAGAAGGCAAGCCGCTTACGGTAACCGATCCCAATATGACGCGTTTTCTGATGTCGCTGGAGGATTCGGTGGATTTAGTGCTGTATGCTTACGAGCATGGCCAGCAGGGCGATATTTTTGTGCAGAAGGCGCCCGCATCGACTGTTGCCGATTTGGCGCAAGCGCTCACGGAGATCTTCGGCGGCAAAGAAGAACCCCGGATCATCGGTACGCGGCACGGCGAGAAACTCTTTGAATCGCTTATTTCGAGAGAAGAGATGGCCCGTGCCGAAGATAGAGGCAGCTATTACCGTATCCCGGCGGACAATCGCGACCTGAATTATGCCAAATATTTTAGCGACGGCGAGGAGATAATTTCCAGCCTGGATGATTACACTTCCCACAACACTGAACGATTGGATGTCGGTCAAGTGAAGTCTTTGTTGCAAAGCTTGGATTTTATTCAGGAGATAAATCGTGCTTAAGGTTATGACCATCCTCGGGACGCGCCCCGAACTTATTAAAATGAGCCGGGTGATAGCCGAGCTTGACCGGAATATGCAGCACATTCTGGTGCATACCGGACAGAATTACGATTACGAATTGAATCAGATTTTTTTTGAAGACCTGGAAATTCGCAAGCCAGATTATTTTCTGGAAGCGGTCGGAGACAATGTCGCCCAAACGATTGCCCAGGTAATCCAGAAGTCCGATGCAGTGATGGAACAAGAGCAACCGGATGCGCTGTTGTTGTATGGCGACACCAATTCCTGCCTGGCGGTTATCGCCGCAAAACGTCGCAAAATCCCCGTGTTCCATATGGAAGCGGGAAACCGGTGCTTCGATCAACGCGTACCGGAGGAATTAAACCGCAAGGTACTGGATCATTTGTCGGATATTAATCTGGTGTTAACCGAGCATGCTCGCCGTTATTTGCTTGCCGAAGGCATCAGGCCTGAAACCATCATCAAGACAGGTTCGCATATGCGCGAGGTGGTGGATTATTATCTGCCGAAAATTGCGCTTTCCGATGTTGTTGCTCGTTTGTCTTTGCAAGCCGGAAAATTTTTCCTGGTCAGCGCGCATCGCGAGGAGAATGTCGATTCACCTGAGGCGCTAATGGATTTGCTGGATACCCTGAATGCGCTTGCGGCGAAGTATGACTTGCCCATTCTGGTTTCTACCCACCCGAGAACGCGAAAGCGGCTGGAAGAACTTGGCATTTCATCGATGGATGAGAGAATTATTTTTGCCAAGCCGTTCGGTTTTTTTGATTACATCAAATTGCAGATGGAGGCATTCTGCGTTCTTTCCGACAGCGGAACGATTACGGAAGAGACGTCGCTGCTTAATTTGTGCGCAATTACCCTTCGCAATGCGCATGAGCGTCCTGAGGGTATGGATGTCGGCACCTTGATTATGAGCGGTTTGAAAAAAGACCGGGTGATCGAAGCCGTCGAAATAGTGACGTCTCAATACCGGAAAACGGCGCGGGCGGTCTTACCGATTGCCGATTATGAAAATCCTCATGTTTCGACGCAAATCGTCAGAGTCGTGGCAAGTTACGTGGATTATATCAATAGGGTAGTGTGGTCAAAACCTGATGCAAAATAATATGAGTGGCGGCGCTCCTTCGATACTTATTACAGGCGCCAATGGGTTCATAGGCAAAGCGCTGTGCGCCGAGCTGCTTCGGCAAGGGCAATATGTCCGAGGGGCGATGCGTTCGGTACGATTGCCAATCGAAAATCTTGAAGCCGTGTCAACCGGCGCTATAGATGGTGAAACGGATTGGACGAAGGCATTGCTCGGTATAAAGGTGGTTGTTCATCTCGCCGCGCGGGTGCATTTAATGAAAGATAATGCCGTTAATCCGTTGGATGAGATGCATAAGGTCAATGTTGAAGGGGCCTGGAATCTTGCCCGGCAAGCAGCTGAAGCAGGTGTGCAGCGCTTTATTTTTATCAGTTCGATCAAGGTAAACGGTGAAGGTACGTTGTTGGGACGGCCCTATACCGCTGAGGATCAGCCGGCGCCGGTTGATTCTTACGGTATTTCCAAGTTCGAAGCGGAAGATGCGTTACGGCAGTTGGCCGATGAAACCGGTATGGAAGTGGTGATTATTCGTCCGCCGTTGGTCTACGGGCCGGGCGTGAAGGCCAATTTTTACAGCATGATGCAATGGCTGAATAAGGGGGTTCCGTTACCTTTGAGGGGGATTCATAATAAGCGCAGCTTTGTGGCCTTGGATAATTTGGTTGATTTGATTGTAACGTGCATCGATCATCCGGCTGCGGCTAACCGGACATTTTTGGCCGGGGATGATGAAGACCTGTCGACTCCCGAATTGTTGCAACGCATGGGCGCAGCATTAGGCAAGCCCGCCAAACTGTTTCCTATGCCTATTTTGTTCTTAAAAACCGCCGCTATGTTGCTGGGTAAGCGCGATATGGCGCAGCGTTTGTGTAATTCTCTTCAAGTCGATATTAGCAAAGCGCGCGATCTGCTGGGCTGGCAGCCTCCTGTGACGGTGGATGATGCCTTGAAGAAAACTGCGGCGGATTTTTTACAAAAATCATAGGTTGTTTAACTTGGCTAATAGTCGATTTTAGGCATTCGGCTTTTTACGCTTACGGGATTCAGCCTCAGTAAATTCCTGGAAATAACCCGCATTATCCGGATGTTGGCTTCGGCAATGACTACGGCGGAGCAAATATCTGCTCATGCAGGCGTAAAGCGCCAGTCTTTGCCGCCCGCTCCCCGCGCCATATCCATCAGGCAGCAATGACTAAACGAGGTGCAAATGATTTTTTGGTGGTTTCTTTCGCTAACGAGCGCAGTATCTTGGGCGCTGACCGGTTTTTTGTATCGTTATGCCTTGGCGAAGAACTTAATCGATATTCCTAATGAGCGCAGCTCGCACTCGGTGCCGACCCCAAGGGGCGGCGGCGTTGCTATTGTGGTGTCGTTTTTGGCTGTTTTGGCCATTTTAAACAACTTTGATTGGCTTTCTACTCCCGCATTTTTAGCCTTAGGGGGCGCCGGATTCGCCGTTGCGGTAACCGGTTTTCTCGATGACCACGGACACATTGCCGCGCGTTGGCGCTTATTGGTGCATTTTTGTGCGTCGGTTTGGGGGTTGTATTGGCTGGGCGGCTTTCCTCCGCTCGCGGCTTTTGGGTATTCGCTGGACTTGGGATGGCTCGGGTATTTGGGTGCGGCGGTTTATATCGTTTGGTTGCTTAATCTGTACAATTTCATGGATGGTATTGACGGCCTTGCAGGCATTGAGGCGATTACGGCCTGTTGCAGCGGTGCGTTGATGGTCTGGCTTGTTGCGCCGGATTCAACGGCTTGGATGCCCCCTGCTTTTCTGGCTACCGCCGTGTTGGGATTTCTTGTGTGGAATCTTCCGCCCGCGCGTATTTTTATGGGCGATGCCGGCAGCGGTTTTTTGGGCATCATGCTGGGACTGTTTTCGGTGCAAGCGGCGTGGATTGCCCCCCGCTTATTGTGGGTGTGGCTGATTTTGCTGGCTGTGTTTATCGTTGACGCAACCGTTACCCTGTTTCGCCGGGTATGGCGGGGAGAGAAGTTTTATGAGGCGCATCGCAGTCATGCCTATCAATATGCCGCGCGTATCTTGGGCGCTCATCGTCCGGTTACAGCGGCCGTTTGCGTGATTAATGTTTTTTGGTTGCTGCCGCTCGCAAGCCTGGTGGCAGCGGACAAATTGGACGGCATCGCGGGGCTCATGGCGGCGTATTTGCCGCTATTGTGGTTGGCGTATCGTTATAAGGCGGGGGATCGACAGGCGCAATGACGTTATTGAAAAGTAAGGCGGATGTCCAAATCGGCGCCCTCACGCAATCAAGTATAATAAAACCGGTTATTGCGATAAAGGATAGGACTGATTGATGAGATCACACACACGCACTTGGTTTATCGGTCTTCGACGGCAAGCGAAGGCCTTTATACTCATTAGTGCCGATGTATTTTTTGCCGTATTTGCTCTTTGGGCCGCGCTTTCTTTGCGCTGGGGGTGGCTGTATATTCCTAAAGGCAATGAATGGTATCTGTTTGTAGCGGCGCCCGCTATGGCTGTGCCGATTTTTGTTAAATTGGGTTTATACCGGGCGATTATTCGTTATATAGAAGTCAGGGCGTTATGGACCATCATTCAGGCGACTACGCTTTATGCGCTGGTTTTCGCGTTTGTCTTGTACGAGTCCGGCATCAAGGGCGTTCCCCGGACGGTGTTGCCGCTAAACTGGCTGAATATGATGCTGCTGGTCGGCGGCAGCCGTTTTCTGGCGCGTTGGTGGCTGGGAGAAGTTTACTTAAATCTGGGAGGGGGCCGGGAGGTAAAAACGCACAGCAAAAAAAATGTAGTGATTTACGGCGCCGGAAACGCCGGAGTGCAGCTGGCTTCCGCGTTGGGCTACGGGCGCGAATTCAGGCCCATTGCGTTTATTGACGATGACGCGTTGTTGCATAAGCAAAAGGTCAACGGCCTGCGGATTTATCCGCTCAGTTCTTTGCGGAACTTGATAGAAAGGCATCAGGTTTCAGATGTTCTACTGGCTATGCCATCGGCTAACCGGGCGCGTAAAAGTGAAATTATTCGTTTATTAGAGCCGTTTGCCGTCCACGTCATGTCGATGCCCGGTTTGTCCGATATTGCCCAAGGCAAAGTCACCGTTGATACGCTACAGGAGGTCGATATTGGCGATCTCTTGGGACGCGACGCGGTGGCGCCGGATCAGTCGCTGTTGCATGCCAATATTGCCGGAAAAGTGGTAATGGTCACCGGCGCAGGCGGTTCTATCGGCGCCGAGCTTTGTCGGCAAATTATTCGCTTGCAGCCGACTGCGCTGATTCTTTTTGAGCTCAGTGAGTTTGCGCTGTATGCCATAGAAAAAGAGTTGCAGCATCTATTAAGCAAAGGTAGCGCCGCTTCCCGACCGGCCGACGGTACGCATACCATCTCTGGCGATATAAATAATGTTGAGGAAGTAGCGCTTATTCCTGTCCTGGGTTCGGTCACCAACGCTAAGCGATGCGAAAAAATATGCAATACTTTCAAGGTGCAAACTATTTATCATGCAGCGGCCTATAAGCATGTGCCGATGGTTGAGAGAAATCCGGGCGAAGCGGTTTGGAACAATATCTTCGGCACTTTGCATACGGCACAAGCGGCGATAAAGGCGGACGTTGAAACCTTTGTGCTTATCTCAACGGATAAGGCGGTCAGGCCGACTAATACGATGGGCGCAACCAAGCGCTTTGCGGAATTGATTTTACAGGCGCTCAGTTTAAATGCGGTTAATAAAACACGTTTTACGATGGTGCGCTTCGGCAATGTATTGGGTTCTTCCGGGTCCGTTGTGCCGCTGTTTAAAGAGCAGATTGCAAGAGGCGGACCGGTAACGGTTACCGATGAACGGATCATTCGCTATTTTATGACCATACCCGAGGCGTCACAGTTGGTTATTCAGGCCGGGGCAATGGGTCAGGGCGGCGATGTGTTTGTGCTGGATATGGGAGAGCCGATTCGTATTGTCGATTTAGCCAAAAGAATGATCCATTTGAGCGGCTTGGAAATTAAAGATGCAGAGCATCCCGACGGCGATATTGAGATTAGCTATACGGGTTTAAGGCCTGGAGAGAAGCTGTTTGAAGAGCTGTTGATTGGCGATAATGTTTCAACAACCGAGCATGCCAGAATTATGCGCGCACAAGAGCAGGTTATTCCCTGGGCCGAGCTGGAGAAAATGCTGGAAATTTTGGAGCAGGCAACAGAAGACGATGATTTTGAACGGGTCAGGGGCGTTTTGGTCGATGCCGTTACCGGATTTATACCGCAGTGCGAAATCGAAGACGTATTATGGAAAGAGGATAAGCGGCTTGTGAATGGATAAACGCGATCTATGCAGTCAACGATGCGAGGATATTTGTTGGCAACAATATAACGTATAATGGAGCTATTATTTTGCTTATAAGAAACAATCGGCTTCGTTAAACCGGTCACCCTGTTCAGGATTTAAGGAGAGAACCCCATGGATAAATTAACCAGCATGAACGTTTTCGTTCGCGTGGCAAAGGCCGGAAGCTTTGCTGGTGGCGCGCGCGATCTGGATATTTCCAGAGCCATGGCAACCAAGCATATTATGCATCTTGAGGGGGTGCTGGGTACCCGACTATTCAACCGTACCACGCGCAGCTTAAGCCTGACCGACGTAGGCGCATCCTATCTGGAACGATGTCAGCAAGTGTTGCTTGAAGTTGAGGAAATGGAGGCCGCGGTAACGCATCTACAGACTGAGCCCAGAGGGGTTTTAAGAATCAGCGCGCCGCCGGTCATCGGTTCGACGCATATCGCACATGCGGTGTCTGAATTTTTGAAAATCCATTCCGATTTAACCATAGAGATGATTATACAAAGCAGTCCCGGCGACTTGGTTGATGAGGGGATTGATGTGGCTATTTTTCTGGGGGCTTTGGACGATACCAGCATGTTTGCCCGGAAATTAGCCAGTTCGTCGCTGGTTGTTTGCGGATCGCCGGAATATTTTGCCCAATACGGTATTCCCGAGACGCCGGAAGATTTGGAAAATCACAGCTGTTTGGTTAATTGGGCCATTGCGCCTAGAAATAAGTGGCTTTTCAAAGGCGAAGCCGGATATACCGGGATAAATGTTTCCGGAAGAATGCAGGCTAACGTTGCGGACCCGATACGCATAGCGGCAATTAGCGGCTTGGGTTTGGTGATGTTACCCACTTATATCGTGGGCCGGGATATTGAAAAGGGCAGGCTGCAAGTTGTGTTGGAAGATTATACCTCGCCGCCTTTGGACGTTCATGCGGTCTATCCGCATCGAAAGTATTTGTCCGCTAAAGTAAGGACTTTTATGGACTTTTTGCAGGAATGGCTGGAACATCGGGTTAGTACTGTGCCGCCGGTAATGGAATGACAGCGTCGATTAACGGGCATTTTGGCGGCGCTTGCCTGGTATTTTGCACATTGCGGTGAGTTATATCACGGCTTACACGGCGCAGGTAAAGCTTCTGTTTCCGCTCATGTCCCACTCGCATCCCTGTAGATAAGGGCTAAACATCGATGCCTCAACAGAAAAACGCATTTATTGTTGAGGTGTAAAATCAGTTTTAAGGTCATTGTCATGAGTCGGTTTCTTGACCGTGGCCTAGGGGATGAGATAATAGGTGCTCATTAACCGCATGTATTGTTGGTTTATCGGATTTTTATGCGAGAAAGAGCAGCGGTGGGATGAGCTGATAATCAGCCGTATTGACGCATGGATGCCGGGAAATAGAGCGCTAAAAACGCACCCAGAGATTAAACACGATGATAGAAAATTTAGATCCGCAACAAGCATGGGATTTGTTACAAAATAATTCTGACGCTGTATTAGTGGATGTAAGAACGAAAGTTGAACATGCCTTCGTAGGACACCCGCCCGGCGCAATATCAATTCCCTGGAAGGAAGCGCCTGATTGGCAGGTTAATCCGCAGTTTGTTGCCGAAGTTAAAAAAATCGTAAAT